>CAVPWJ010000085.1:0-4758 GCA_963708955.1 uncultured delta proteobacterium | reverse complement strand
CCTCCTTCGAGATCGAGGCCACCATCAACTCCCTGTTCGATATCGCCAAGGAGATCGCGGGAGTCGAAACGTGCGGGCTCCTCTCCTGCCCGGAGAACGATCCCGCATCCTGGGAGGTCCGCATCGGCCGCCACATCGAGGCCCAGCCTCCGCCGGAAATCCTCTCCTTCCTGATCGCCCCCGCGGCGATCGTCGCTCATTTCGGGAAAGCCGTTTCCATGGACCCCGATTGGGGCGCATGGTCCTCCCCGATCTGTAAAGCATGGTCCTCCCGGTCTTTGGTGGCTTTTCCTTTGCGCATCGATCGCGACATCACGAACGTCGTCGTCTTCGGAAAGCGGGAATCGCATCCCTTCACCCCCGTGCAGATGAAACTCCTCTGGGCCCTTGCACTCCAGGCAGAAGCCCACCTGTATCGCTCCGATTCCGGGAAGCTCGTCTCGGCGTACTCCTTCCTCGATCCGTTGACCCACCTTTACAATCGCCGATACTTCGACCATCAGCTCGAAAAAGAGATCCTCCGCTCCCGCCGCAACGGGAAGTCGTTCGGCCTCCTGACGCTCGACCTGGACGACTTCAAGTCCTACAACAACCGGTTTCTCCAATCCTCGGGCGACATCGCCCTGCAGGAGTTCGCCGGCATCCTGAGCGGCTCCGTGCGGGAGGTCGACACGGTGGCGCGCCTTGACGGGGACGAATTCGGCATCCTCCTGCTGGAGGGGAACACGGAAGGGGCGCAGGCCCTGGCGCGGCGCATCGTCCAGCGGTTCCAGAGCCACCTGCTGCCGGGAGACAAGGAATCCCGCGCCGAGCGGCTGTCGGTCAGCGTCGGCGTGGCCTCGTTCCCCTCCGACTCCTTCGACAAGGCCGACCTGGTGAGCAAGGCGGACCGCGCTCTCAAGGTGGCCATGAGCATGGGCGGCGGCCAGGTCGTCGCTTTCCACGAGACGAGCAACGGCGGGGGCGTGAAAAACGTCCTCCGGGACCTTCCGATTCAGAAGATCTACGAAGCGGGCCGCTCCGTGGTCGACATGGACAAGTTCCTCGAGATCCTCCTGTTCACGGGCATGCAGGGGCTCTCCGCGGGCCGCGGTTCCATCGTCGTAAAAGACGCGGAAGGCGACTTCACCTTGCGCGCGGCCATCGGCTTTTCCCGGCATGAGGAACATCTTACCGCGGCGGGGGGGTTTCGCGTCGGCCCCATCACCACGTGGGTGGTGGAACACCAGCTGCCGCTGATCGTCTCCAAACCGGAGGACTCTCCGTTCGGCGGACCGTTCAAGAAGAACGGCTACCAGACGGAATCGTTTCTTTCGATCCCGCTGACACATCGCGGCCAGACGCTGGGGGTGCTTCACCTGACCAACCGGAAGGACCAACGGTCGTTCACGCACGAAGACCTGAAGACGTTCGCCCCGATCACGTCCGAGATCGCCGCGATCCTGGCCCAGGGGATCGGATTCCGGGAGAACGTCCGCACCTTCTCCCTTTCCATCCTCACCTCCCTGTCGGACGCGCTCGAGCTGCGCTTCCCCTTCCTCTCCGGACACTCGATCCGCGTGCGCGACCTGTCCATGCGAATCGGCGAGCGGATGGGGCTGGCGAGGGCCGATCTCTCCGCCCTGCGGCACGCCGCGGTTCTGCACGACGTGGGGATCGTCGGCATCCCCGGGAACCTCCTGGCAAAGAAGCGTCGGCTGAGCGATCAGGAAACGGAGATGGTCCGGAAGCACCCCTTCCTCGGATCGAAGATGCTGGAAGGCGTGCCGGGGATGGACGCGACGCGCCGGGCGATCCTCGAGCACCACGAACATTTCGACGGGTCGGGCTACCCGTACGGCCTGCGGGGCAATGACATATCCCTCCCCGCGCGGATCCTTTCGGTCACGGAATTCTACGACGCCGCCGTCTCCGCGCGCCCGTATCGAGGCGCCCTCACGCCGGAAGAAGCGCTTCAGATGGTCCGGAGCGGGTCTGGGAGCCTGTTCGATCCCGAGGTGGCGCAGCTTTTCACGGCAACGGCTCCTCCCCACTGACCGGACGCCGCATCAAATTCATCGCACCAATCCGGCCGCATGCGGTCTTTGGCCGGGACGTAACTTCACCCAATAAATCAGAGGAGACTTTGCAAAACACCCTGTCCGATAGGTATATACCGGAAGGAACAAGAATTACTATATTTTGCTCATTGTAGGCATTTTATTGCCTAACCATTCGCGGAGTGTCGCGATATCCGACGAATTCTCCTCGCGATACAAGACTCTACGAGTAATGAATTCTCATCTATTATGGCACACGGATTGCATTTATGACCACAACTTGTAGATTATCGTTTGAGGTAGGAGGCCATGAAGATATCTTCCCCGAAGAAGGCACTTGGGATCGGCCTGTTTCTCTTCCTGTTGTTCTATATTTTCTTCATGCCGTCTCTCTCGGGGGGATCCCTGAAAACTGGAGCGACGATCGGGGCAAGCCCTTTCGATCCCGCCACGATGCTCCTTCTGGGATCTGTCATGATCGGACTCTCCGCTTGGGGACGGAAAAAAGTCGGAAAGTGACTACGGTTTCACCCTTCCATTACCTCCCACGGAACGATCTCCAATCGATTCTCATCTCGGCGATCTTGTAATTCAGCACTCGAGGGGTGACGCCCAGCAGGTCCGCCGCGTCCTTCTGGACACCGTGGGTCGTCCGCAAGGCCCGCTCGATCGCCCCGCGCTCGAGTTCTTCCAGGTTCATGGTATCCGCCGACGTCACGGCATTCCCCCTCGGTCCGTCCTTCCAGTGTCAGGTTGTGGGCGCCGATCATCTCCTCGTCGGAGAGGAGCACGGCCCGCTCGATCGAGTTCTGGAGTTCCCGCACGTTTCCGGGCCAGGCATAGCGCCGGATCTTCTCGATCGCCTCGGGGGAGAACCCGCTCACCTTCTTCTTGAAGTCGACCGCGTACTGATTCAGGAAGAACCTCGCCAGAGGGAGAATGTCGTCCATCCGCTCCCGCAGGGGCGGGATGCACAAGTTCACCACGTTGAGCCGGAAATACAGGTCCTGCCGAAACCGCCCCTCCTTGACCTCGTCTCTCAGATCCTTGTTCGTTGCCGTCACGACGCGAACGTCCACCTTGACCGATCGGCCGCTGCTTCCCAGCCGCTCGAACTCCTGCTCCTGCAGGACGCGAAGCACCTTGGCCTGCGTCGTGGAGCTCATATCCCCGATCTCGTCGAGAAAGATCGTCCCCTTGTCCGCCTGCTCGAAGCGGCCGATCCGCAGCTTCTCCGCGCCGGTAAAGGCCCCCCGCTCGTGGCCGAACAACTCGCTCTCGAGGAGGTTCTCGTGCAGCGCGGCGCAATTCACCTTAACGAAGGGTCCCTTCGCCCGGGGGGATCCGAAATGGACGAGCGTCGCCAGCAGCTCCTTCCCCGTGCCGGTTTCTCCCGTGATCAAAATCGTCGCCGGCGTGGGAGCCACTTTCCTGATCACCGACAGGATCTCCTTCATCCCCTTGCTTTCGGCGACCAGCGCGGCTTCATCGAGAGCGTTCCGGTACTCGGCCTTCTGATAGAATTCCAGTTCCCCCCGCATCCGGCCCATCCGCAACGCGGTGCGGACCCGGTGCAGAAGGTGCTCGATCTCGAACGGTTTCTGGATGTAGTCGTACGCCCCGAGCCGCAACGCCTGGACCGCCGTTTCCACGGTGGCGTACGCGGTCATCAGGATCACCTCGATCTCGGAGTTGACCTCCTTCGCTTTTTTCAATATGTCGACGCCGCTCAAATCCCCCAGTCGGATATCGGTCACCACCACGTGACACGGCTCGGTCTCGAGTTTCCGGACCGCTTCCTCCCCCGATGAGGCCTCCTGCACCGCATACCCTGCCTCTTCCAGCGACAGTCGGACCCCCACGCGCAACGCGTCGTTGTCTTCGACGACCAGGACCCTATCGGCCACCGCTGTTCCTCATCGGGATCTTGATGATGAATTCGGTCCCTTTCCCCACTTCGCTGTTCATGTCGAGAACGCCCCCATGCGCGTGCACGATCTTCTGGGCCATCGAAAGCCCAATCCCGCTCCCGGTTTTTTTCGTTGTGAAGAAGGGAACGAAGATCCGGTCCTGGATCTCCGGGGGGATCCCGGGCCCGTTGTCGCGGATGTGGATCCGGAGGAAATCCTCCTCCTTCCCCGGATCACCGGGAAGAAGCATTTCAACCCGCCGCTTGAGTCGCACCAATTCGGTAAAGTGGCGGGATGTTCCCACAAAGACATGTACGATCCCTTTCCCATGGCATGCTTCGGCCGCATTGGCCAGAATGTTCGTCAAGGCCTGTTCGAGGAGGGCCGCATCCGCATCCACCGTCAGGCCGCCGTTCCCCGGTTTTTGTATCGAAAATTCCATCCCGGGATGGAGGGTGATCATTCGGGCAACGACCCCATCGAGAAGCGTATCCACCTGGACCTGCTTGATCCCCAGCTCCGCCGGCCGCACGAAGTTCAGGCATTCCCGGATGATGTATTCGACCTTCTCTATCTCCCTGGACATCATGCCGACCGAGGAAAGGAGCTTCTCGTTTCCGGACAGGTGGGAACGAAGGATGCTCGCGTGAACGCCGATGCTGGCGATCGGATTGCGGATCTCGTGGGCCAGCCCCGCCGCCATCTGACCGAGCATGAGCAGCCGCTGCTTCAGGTTCTCGCTCTCCTCGGTCATCTCCACGTGGGTCAGGTCTTTAAAAAAGGCGCAGATCCCGACCCGGTTCTCCCCC
>CAVPWJ010000084.1:0-6922 GCA_963708955.1 uncultured delta proteobacterium | reverse complement strand
CTGTTATATATTTATTGGTACAGTCATATACTTGTACAAATCCATCCGGAACGACACACAGTTCATCGCCGGACAGAAACGAGGCAAAAAGTAATTTCCGCCGCATAAGGAGACTTCCGTGAAACGCTCGTTCCGCATCGCCCTGCTTCCTGCATTCCTCCTCCTTGCGATCATTCCCGCCGCCGCTTCGGGGTTTACCCCCTTCCCGAAGGCGGAAGGGGTGGACGTGGCCAACCTCGCCTCCGACCCTTACGCCTACAAAGGAGACATCACGGTCCGAGGAGGGGTCATGTCCGCGGAGCCGGGAAATAAGATGTTCCACATCGTCGACTACCGGGAATACCGGGCCTGCCGGAACGTGGACTGCGCGCCCGTGTGGGTCAGCGTGCTCTACAACGGGAAACTCCCCGAGAGGATGAATGTAGTCGAGATTACCGGCAACATCGAGAAGAACCCGGGAGGAAAGGGTGGATACATCCTCCGCGCCAAGGCGGTAAGGGTGAAATGAAACCCGCGACGCTCGTCCTCCGGAACATCACTCGCCGCAGGAGCCGCTTCGTCTTCACCCTTCTCGGGATCACCGTGGGGATCGCCGCCCTGGTGACGCTTCTCTCCCTCGGGACCGGACTGGAGAAAGAGGTGCGCAAGCAGGCCGACGTCCTCGGCGCCCATCTCGTCGTCACACCCAAGGGGTGGTGCGCCTACGAGCAGATCTCGGTGCTGACCGGGGAAACCCTGCCCGAGGCGATCCCCGACGCGGACGTCAAGAAGATCGCCTCCATCAAGGGGATCCAGGCCCTCCCCTACCTCACGCAGCGGACCGCCCTCAACAACCAGCCGGTGCCCGTTGTCGGCATTCTGCCGGACAAGATGAAGGCGTTCAAGAAATGGGAGATCGACAAGGGGGAGTATCGTTTCGACGAGGAGGGCGTGATCGTCGGACACGGGATCGCCAAACAGTTCAAACTGTCCGTCGACGACGTCGTTTCTATCCGCAGGAAGGATTTCCGGATCCGGGGGATCCTGGCCGAGGTCGGAAACCGGGACGACCTCGCGATCTACCTCGACCTGCCCGTCGCGCAGGCACTCTACGGCGTCGGCGACAAGGTCTCGTTCGTTTCCGTCAAGGTGGACGACATCTCGCAGATCGACAAATACATCCTTGAAATCCGGAACACGGTGAACGTGGCGGTCGTCTCGGACAAGCAGCTGCTCAAATCGGTTCTTGGGATCGTGGGAGCGGTGGGGAACGCCCTGCAGCTCATCGCGGTCGTGGCGATCCTGGCCTCCTGCTTCGGGATCATCAACACGATGATGACCGCCATCTACGAAAGAAAACGGGAGATCGGCATCCTGCAGGCCATAGGAGCGAAGAGGCGGACGATCTTCACCCTGTTCCTCGCGGAGTCGGGTTTTTACGGCCTGGCGGGGGGATTCCTCGGGGTGGCTGCCGGGTTCCTCTTCTCTTACGCCGCCGCCCCCTACATTTCCCAAAATGAATTCACTGCCTTCGTGGGGAGCGAGCAGACGGTGCGTCTCTTCGATCCCGTCATCACCCTGGAGGCGCTTGCCTTCTCGGTCGTCGTTTCGGTCGCGTCCGGCATCTATCCCGCCTGGAAAGCCTCCAGGCTCTCCCCGGTGGAGGCGATCAGCTATGAGTGAGTTCATCATCAGGACGGACAAACTCTGCAAGGTCTACGATAACGGATTCCGGACCGCTGCGCTGACCGACATCGACCTCTCGGTCGAGAGCCGCAGTTTCTCCTGCATCATGGGACCTTCCGGGCATGGGAAAAGCACCCTCCTGCATCTGCTCGGGGGGCTGGACATTCCCACCTCCGGCGACGTGTTCGTGAACGGTGCCAGCGTGGCCGGTATGACATCGGAGGAATTGGCCGAATTCCGGAACCGCACGATCGGATTCGTGTTCCAGTTCTTCAACCTGATTCCCGTGCTGACGGCACTCGAAAACGTCCAACTCGCGTCGATGCTGGCCGGCGCCCCGGACCGTGAGCAGAAGGATCGCGCCGTGGGACTCCTGGAGTCGGTGGGTCTTACGGACAAGATGGAGGCCAGACCCAACCAGCTCTCAGGTGGCCAGCGCCAGCGGGTGGCCGTGGCACGGGCGCTGGTCAACGATCCCAACATCCTCATGATGGACGAACCCACGGGCAATCTCGACAGCAAGTCCGAGGCGGAACTTTTGGACCTGATCGAGGGATTGCACGGTCAGGGCAAGACGATCCTCCTCGTGACCCATTCGGACACCGTGGCCGCCCGTGCCCAACGGATCATCCGCATCCGGGACGGAAGAATCGTGCCGATGGCGTGATGAGGGTCCAATCCCGAAACGCGAATTCGATTGCTAAATCAGGATGAGGGGATGTAATATTCCAATAATGTTCGCCCGAACCTTCATCCGGGGAATCCTCCTCGGGCTACTGATTCTCCAGACGCTCGCCTCCGCTGCGGAGGCGACAGTATGTAAACCGTGCCCCGACGAATCGGCCGCCGTCTGCCCGCCCTTTAGCGAAACGGCCACGATCTCCGGCGCCTCCTGCGAAGGCCGGACCGGCTCCTCTCTCCCGGCAAGTCACGGCGGGGCAGACGACCATTGTTCTCTTTGCCCGCTGTGTCTCCCCCTTTTCATTAAGGCGGATCCCATGTCCGTTTCCCCCGACGATTGGGGGCGACGCTTCGCTGCCTCGGAGCACCTGGCACCCTACGAAGCGCCTTCCTTCTCTCTTCTCAGACCCCCCATAGCGTAACCCCCTCTTTTCCGTCCCTTGACCGTCGGTTCCTGCGGGAACCAATCCACATGTCAACCCCGCTGTAATCATATTTCGTGCTTCATCGGCAAAAGGAGTCCCTATGGAAGCCGTGTCGGAAGTTCGTACAAATGGAGGTGCCACCGGTCGTACCCGCGAAACGCACATCATCCCCGATCGACCAGGTGTGGGATTTTTTCGTATCCGTCAAGCTGGCAATCTTCACGCTGATCATCCTCGCCATCGCCTCGATCTTCGGGACGATCGTCGAACAGAACCAACCCCCGGAAAAGTACCACCAGATCTACGAGGACTGGGCGTTTGCCCTGATGAATCGGATTAACCTGTTCGACATGTACCACTCCTGGTGGTTCCTGGCTCCTGCTGGTCCTATTCACGGTGAACCTCACCTGCTGCACGATCGATCGCTTCCCGAAGATGCTTAAAGTCGTGCGGAACCCGAGAATGAAGCTCGACGGATCCCTCGAAAAATCGCTGTCGCTCTCGGACCGGTGGAAGAAGAAGGGAACCGTTTCGGATTGGGCGGCGAAGTATTCCTTTGCGCTTTCCTCCGCCTTCGCGAAGCCGAAGGTCACCGAGGAAGATGGCGAGGTCCACCTGTACGCCGAGACCGGCGTGGCCTCCCGGTTCGGCGTCTATGTGACGCACCTCTCCATCATCATCATCTTCATCGGGGCGATCCTCGGCAACGTCCTCGGATTCAAATCGTACGTGAATATCACGGATGGAGAGGAAGCGTCTCATCTTGACACACGGGGGGGTAAGGAGCACATCAATCTGCCATTTTCCGTGCGAAACAACCGTTTTTCGCTGGAAACCTATCCGAACGGACAGCCCAAGAAATACGCCTCGGACTTGAGCGTCATCGAAAGCGGTCGCGAGGTCTTGCGCAAGACGATCACGGTCAACGATCCGCTTCAGTACAAGGGAATCTGGTTCTACCAGTCGAGCTACGGACAGGCGGGGGGCGTGACCGCCCAGGTCGCGGTGCGCCGCCCTGATGGCTCTCCGGCGGGCACCCTGTCCCTCGCGCCCAACGAGCCGGTCCCGATCGACGGATACGGAACCGTCCGCGGGGTGAACTACGACCAGAACTTCCAGGGGAGAGGCCCGGCGCTCCAGGTGGTCGTCGATAAGCCGGGGAAACCGTCGGCGGCTTTCTGGCTCCTCCAGCAAACGCCCGACCAGGACCGCCAACGGAATGATGCGATGGTGTTCTCCTTCGGCGGCCTGGACTCCAAGATGTTCACCGGACTGCAGGTGGCAAGGGACCCCGGGGTCAACGTCGTGTGGCTCGGATGTGCCTTGATGGTCATCGGGATCACCATGGCGTTCTTCCTGTCCCACCAGCGGGTGTGGGTGCGCCTGGTCCAGGGGCAGGACGGCCGCGTGGAGGTCGCCCTCGCGGGCTCCGCGAGCCGGAACCGGATTGCCTTCGAGAAGAAATTCGAGAAAATACAGACCAGCGTGAAGGCGGTGGGACAATGAGCAACGTCATCCTGTTCAATCTGACCACGGTGCTGTTTGGCGTGGCGTCCGCCCTGTATCTCGGCGCCCTCTATGCAAAGAACGAGAAGATCGCGGTCGCGGGAACCTGGGTCTGCATTATCGCTGCCGTCGTCTCCACGGCGGCGCTGGGCGTGCGCTGGTACGAGTCGTACCAGCGCACGCCCCAGCGCCGCCGTGGAGACGACGGCCACGATAATGCAGACCCAGGTTCCCGCGACCGCAATTCTCTCGTTCTTCGCGTAGAGGGCGCCGAGATACAGGGCGGACGCTGCGCCGAACAGCACCGTGGTTAGATTGAACAGGATGACGTTGCTCATTGGCCCACCGCCTTCACTTCGGTTTGAATTTTCGCGAATTTCTTTTCGAAGGCAAGCCGATTGCGGCTGGCGGAGCCCGCGAGTCCGAACCTCAACCTCCACGCGGCCGTCCTGCCCCTTGGCCAGGCGCACCCACACCCGTTTTAGGTGGGACAGGAAGAACGCCATGGGTGTCCAATAACCGCAGTAGGGCACATCCGAGCCACACGATGTTGACCCCGGTGCCTTACCACCTGCAGACCTCGGTGAACATCTTGGAATCCAGGCCGCCGAAGGAGAACGCCAGCGCGTCATTCCGTTGGCGGTCCTGGTCGGGAAACTGCTGGAGGACCAGAAAGCAGCCGACGGCTTCCGGTTTATCGACAACCACCTGGAGCACAGGCCATTCTCCTGGAAGTTCTGGTCGTAGTTCACCGCGGACGGTTCGGTATCCGTCGATCAGACTTCCTCGTTGGGCGCGAGGGACAGGGTGCCCGCCGGAGAGCCATCGGCGGCGCACCGCGACCTGGGCGGTCACGCCCCGCCTGTCCGTAGCTCGACTGGTAGAACCAGATCCCCTACTGGAGCCATAGTTGACCGTAATCGTGTTGCGCAAGACCTCGCGGCCGCTTTCGATGACACTCAAGTCCGACGTATTTGTTGGGCTGTGCGAGGATTCGGATATGTTTCCAGCGAAAAACGGTTGTTTCGCACGGAAAACGGCAGATTGATGTGCTTCTTGCCCCGTGTGTCCAGATGGGGACACTTCCTCTCCATCCGTGATATTCACGTCAATTTGAAACCAAGGACGTTGCCGAGGATCGGCCGATGAAGATGATGATGATGGAGAGGTGCGTCACGTAGACACCGAACCGGGAGAGGCCACGCCGGTCTCAGCATACAGGTGGACCTCGCCACCTGCCTCGGTGACCTTCAGTTCGCGAAGGCGAAGAAAGCGCAAAGGAATACTTCGCCGCCCAGTCGAAATGGTTCCCTTCTTCTTCCACCGTCCGAGAGCGACAGCGATTTTTCGAGGGATCCGTCAACTTCATTCTCGGGTTCCGCACGACTTTAAGCATATTCGATCGTGCAGCAAGTGAGGTTCACCGTGAACCACCAGGAGTGGTACATGTCGAACAGGTTAATCCGATTCATCAGGGCAAACGCCCAGTCCTCGTAGATCTGGTGGTACTTTTCCGGGGGTTGGTTCTGTTCGACGATCGTCCCGAAGATCGAGGCGATGGCGAGGATAATCAGCGTGAAGATTGCCAGCTTTACGGATATGAAAAAATCCCACACCTGGTCGATCGGGGACGAAGTACTGTTCCCGACCGTTCGAACCGGGGGCACCCCATTTGTACGAACTTCCGACACGGCTTCCATAGGGACTCCTTTTGCCGATGAAGCGCGAAATAATTACAGGGGTTGACATGTGATTGGTTCCCGCAGAAACCGACGGTCAAGGGACGGAAAAGAGGGGGTTACGCTATGGGGGGTCTGAGAAGAGAGAAGGACGGCGCTTCGTAGGGCGCCAGGTGTCCCGAGCCGCTGAAGCGTCGCCCCCAATCGTCGGGGAAACGGAAGTGGGAGCCACCTTAATGAAAAGGGGGAGACACAGCGGGCAAAGAGAACAATGGTCGTCTGCCCCGCCGTGACTTGCCGGGAGAGAGGAGCCGGTCGGCCTTCAGCAGGAGGCGCCGGAGATCATGGCCGTTTCGCTAAAGGGCGGGCAGACGGCGGCCGATTCGTCGGGGCACGGTTTACATACTGTCGCCTCCGCAGCGGAGGCGAGCGTCTGGAGAATCAGTAGCCCGAGGAAGAATCCCCAATGAGGAAGAGTAGGCCGAACATTATTGGAATATTACATCCCTCATCCTGATTTTAGCAATCGAATTCCCGCATTTTCGGGATTGGACCCTCATCACGCCATCGGCACGATTCTTCGTCCCGGATGCAGATGATCCGTTGGGCACGGGCGGCCACGGTGGTTCCGAATGGGTCACGAGGAGGATCGTCTTGCCCTGACCGTGCAATCCCTCGATCAGGTCCAAAGTTCCGCCCTCCGGACGTGGCTGTCGAGATTGCCCGTGGGTTCGTCCAGCATGAGGATGTTGGGATCGTTGACCAGCGCCCGTGCCACGGCCACCCGCTGGCGCCGGCCAGCATCGACGCGAGTTGGACGTTTTCGAGGTCCGTCCCACACGGGAATCAGGTTGAAGAACTGGAACACGAATCCGATGGTGCATTACGGAATTCGGCCTGGGTGGCCGATGTCATACCGGCCACGCTGGCACGTTTACCGAACACGTCCCGCCGGGAGTGGGAACC
>CAVPWJ010000083.1:0-13209 GCA_963708955.1 uncultured delta proteobacterium | reverse complement strand
AAGGTCGGAGATCAACTGAAGGTGGTGATCCTCAAGTACGACCCGTCGCGCGAGCGGGTGTCGCTCGGCATGAAGCAGATCATGCCCGACCCGTGGTCCGACGCGCGCGACCGCTACCCGGCGGGTACGCGGGTGAAGGGCAAGGTCGTCAGCCTCACGGACTACGGGGCGTTCGTCGAGCTGGAAAAGGGCATCGAGGGACTGGTCCACGTCTCGGAGATGTCGTGGACCAAGCGCGTCGGCCATCCGCGCGAGGTGCTCTCCGAGGGGCAGGAAGTCGACGTGCAAGTGCTCGAGGTCGATCCGCAGAATCGGCGTATCTCGCTCGGCTTGAAGCAGACCGAGCCGAACCCGTGGGATCTCGTGCGCGTCAACCACCCGGTCGGCAGCCACGTGCGGGGCAAGGTGAAGAGCGTCACCGATTTCGGGGTCTTCGTCGGCGTGGCCGAAGGCGTGGACGGTCTCGTGCACGTCTCGGATGTGCACTGGACGAAGAAGGCGAAGCACCCCTCCGAGCTCTACCGCAAGGGCGACGACGTCGAGGCGGTCGTTCTCGGCGTTGACGTCGAGAACGAGCGGATCTCGCTCGGCATCAAGCAGCTCACGCCCGATCCCTGGACGACGCTTCGCGACCGCCATCCCGACGGCAGCCACGTGCGCGGCAAGGTGACGAGCGTCGCGGATTTCGGCGTCTTCGTCGAGATCGAAGAAGGCATCGAAGGGTTGATTCACATCTCGCAGCTATCGACCGAGCGCGTCGACAAGCCGCAGAGCCTTTTCAAGCCGGGCGACGACATCGAGGCGGAGGTGATCAACATCGACCCCAAGGAGCGGCGAATCGCGCTGTCGATCAAGGCGTTGCGCTCCTCCGAGGAGCGCAACGAGGTCGAGAATTACCTGCGTCGCGAGCGGGAGAACGCCCGCTTCTCGTTCCAGGACATCCTGAGCGAGGAACTGCCCCTCGACCGTGACGAAGGGGCGGAGACGAAGAAACCCTGAGCGTGCCTGCCATGACGGGGCGTCGTCACCCGATTCTGCGCAGCATCGTCCAGTTCGCCGCGTTCGGGTTCTTCGCGATCGTCGGCTTCGCGTCGTACGGCTACCTGAGGCACGAGGGCCTCGCGTTGCTGCGGGGCAACGCCGTCGCGGTGGTGACCGTCGAGGGCGTGATCGAGGAATCACGCGACATCGTGCGCTCTCTCGACCGCGCCGCGCAGAACGGCGGCATCCGCGCCGTCGTTCTGCGGGTGGACTCGCCAGGGGGGGGTGTGGCGGCGGCGCAGGAGATCTACGACGCCGTGCTGCGGGTACGCGCCAAGAAGCCGATCGTGGCCTCGCTCGGCTCGGTGGCGGCCTCCGGGGGCTACTACGTTGCGAGCCCGTGCGACGCGATCGTCGCCGATGCGGGGACGCTGACCGGATCGATCGGCGTGGTGATGCAGATGGGCAATTTCTCCGAGCTGCTGAAGAAGATCGGCGTCGAGGGCACCACGCTGAAGGCCGGCAAGTACAAAGACATCGGCTCGCCGCTGCGCCAGATGACCGACGAAGAGCGCAAGCTGCTCGATGGTTTGCTCGAGAACGTGCACGGCCAGTTCATCGCCGCGGTGGCCGGCGGACGGAAGCTGCCGGCCGATCAGGTCCGCCAGATGGCCGACGGCCGCATCTATTCCGGAGAGCAAGCGCGCGACCTGCATCTGGTCGACCAACTCGGCGGACTCCGCGATGCCGTGCATCTCGCCGCGCAGCGTGCCGGGATCGTCGGCGAGCCGAGTTGGATCGAGATCGAGCAGCGGCAACCGCCGTGGTGGTGGCGGCGGGTGACGGGGTTGATGGAGAGCGGCCCACAGGGACTCGGCGGGCTTCAGTTCCTCTACTCTGGCCCCTCCTCCGGTTGACGCGACCCGTCCGACGGAGCGAGAGTAATTGAAGAGACCAGCCACCAGAGCGGGCGAGGAGCAGATGACCAAGCGCGAGCTGATCGACGAGGTGATGAGGCTCTATCCGCGGTTCTTGCACCGCGACGCCGAGGTCATGGTGAACGCCATTTTCGAGAGCATGACCGAGGCGCTATCCCGAAACGAGCGCATCGAGATCCGCGGCTTCGGCAGCTTCGTCGTCAAGCACCGTCAGGCACGCGAGGGGCGCAATCCCAAGACCGGCGAGCTGGTCTCCGTCGCGGCCAAGCGACTGCCGTTCTTCAAGGTGGGCAAGGAGCTGAAGCTCCGCGTGGACGGCCGGCCGGTTCCCGATACCGGCGAGGGTGGCGGCAACAGCGTCGGCGGCGGTGAGGAGTTTCAGGAAGGCTAGCGGGGAGGAGGGGTTAGCCTGGACCCTTGGCGCCAGGCGCCCGATCGCGATCCACTCCACCTTGACGTGGCCGGCAAGCCGATGAAGGTGCTGTGGGCGCCGTGGCGGATGACGCTCTTCTCCGCTCCCAAGCGGAAAGGGTGCATCTTCTGCGATCTGCCCCGGAGCGACGACTTGCGCGCCGTCCTCGTGCTGGCCGTTACGCGCTCTTCGCTCGTGATGCTCAACCGCTACCCCTACAACAGCGGGCATCTCATGGTCGCACCCCACCGCCACACCGCCGACCTCGGCCGCTTGACGCGGGCTGAGCGAGGCGAGATGCACGACGTGCTCATGCACACGATCGAGATCCTCAGCCGCGAGCTCGCGCCCGACGGGATGAACGTCGGCATGAACCTCGGCGCGGCCGCGGGCGCGGGCATCGCCGATCACCTTCACTGGCACGTCGTCCCGCGCTGGATGGGCGACACCAACTTCATGCCGGCGATCGGCTCGGTGAAGGTCATGCCGCAGCACTTGCTCGATACCTACGACCGTCTCCATCCGGCGTTCGCTTCGCTGCGACGCGGGCGCCGGCGCCGCCGGGCGGGCCGATGACGGGCGGGTTGCCCCTGCGAGAAGCGGCCCCTATAATCCGGCGACTACCCGATGAGACCGCAGAAAACCCTCGGAGACTTGAAGCGTGACGGCATCGCTGTCCTCAACGTCCGCGAGGAGCTGCGCAAGAACCTCATCGAGCGTCTGACGCGCGGGGAGCGGATTCTCCCGGGGATCGTCGGCTACGACGATTCGGTGATTCCCGAGATCGAGAACGCGATCCTGGCGGGCCATCACATGGTGTTTCTCGGCGAGCGCGGTCAAGCCAAGAGCCGGATCATCCGCGCCCTCGCCGGATTGCTCGACGAAGAGGTGCCGGTGGTCGCGGGCTGCGAGGTCAACGACAATCCCTACGCGCCGATCTGCAAACGCTGCATCGCCCGTGTCTCCGATCTCGGCGCCGCGCTGCCGATCGAATGGCTGCGGCGCGAGCAGCGCTACGGAGAGAAGCTCGCCACCCCCGACGTGTCGATCGCCGACCTGATCGGCGAGATCGATCCCGTGAAGGTCGCCGAGGGCCGCTACCTGGCCGACGAAGAGACGATCCACTACGGGCTCGTGCCGCGCAGCAATCGTGGCATCTTCGCCATCAACGAGCTTCCCGATCTGACGGAGAAGGTACAGGTCGGGCTCTTCAACCTGATGGAGGAGAAAGACGTCCAGATCAAAGGCTACAAGATCCGGTTGCCGCTCGACGTGGTGATCGTCGCCAGCGCCAACCCGGAGGATTACACGAGCCGTGGACGCATCATCACGCCGCTCAAGGATCGATTCGATGTCCAGATCCGCACCCACTACCCGAAGACCATCGAGGACGAGATCGCGATCATGGAGCAGGAGGTGCCGGCGCGAGAGTACGGTCACAAGCCGCTGCGCATTCCGCCGTTCTTGAAGGAGATCCTCGCGCAGCTCACGATGGAGGCTCGGGCGTCGAGTGAGATCAACCAGTCGTCGGGCGTGAGCGTGCGCGTGACGATCAACAACCTCGAAAGCATCCTGTCCAACGCGGAGAAGCGCGCGCTGCGACTGCGCGAGCCGGAGGTCGTTCCCCGGCTTTCCGATCTGCCGAGTCTGTTCGCGTCCACCGCCGGCAAGATCGAGGTCGAGTACGTCGGCGAGGACGTCAAGGAGGAGGACGTGATCGAGCGGCTGCTCAATCGCGCTATCCTCAAGGTGTTCGACAAGTACGCCAAGGTCGAGGACCTGAAGAAGGTGATTGATCACTTCGAACAGGGCTGGGGCGTGGAGGTCTCGGACGCCATGCCGTCGGAGGAGTACATGGAAGGCATCCGTGGCATTCCTGGCCTGCGCGAGGGTATCTTGGCGCTCGGCCCGTTCGAGAGCCCCGGGCTGATGGCCGCGGCGGCGGAGTTCCTGCTCGAGGGCCTTCACCTCCACCAGAAGGTCAACAAGGAACGGGAGGGTGGGCGATACGTCTACCGTGCTTGAAGAGGGGCTTTGAGCCTCTCGCGGCGAGACGATGTTTCGCAACCGCTACACACGCTGGGATGGCAGTCAACGGATTCAGTTGACGCCCTCCCAGGTCTTCGAGAAGCTCTCCGAGTACCTGTCCTTCACCGACGACCTGCCGCAGGCCATGGATTGGCTGCTGCGGCAGGGCATGGAGTGGGAGGGCGCTCGGGTCGTCGGACTCGACGATCTCCTCGATCAGCTGCGCGAGGAGATGCGCAAGCGCTACCGCGAGTACAACCTCGACCACGCGCTCGACGAGATCCGGCAGAAGCTCGACGACCTGCTTGATCTCGAGCGCTCTACGCTCGACGAGAAGGGCGAGGAGGGGCGCCGAAAGAAGGAGCTTCTCGATCGGCTGCCGTTGCGGATCAGCCAAGCGATCGAGCAGCTACGGCACTCCTCGTTCGAGGATGACGACGCGCGGCGGGAATTCGCGAACCTCCTCGAGGAGCTGCGCGACATCCGCGACCTCGAGGAGTTTCGCCGCCGCTACGGCGACTTGTTCCACGGCCAGCAATCGCTCGACTACGAACGAGCGGTCGAGCTGATGCGCGAGATGGAGCGGCTGAAGAAGCTCGAGGAGGACCTGTTTTCGGGAAACCTGGCGGGGATGGACCTCGAGGCGATGCGCGAGATGCTCGGCGAGCGAGCGTGGCAAGACGCGCAGACGCTGCAGCGGATCATGAAGATGATCGCCGATTCGGGCCACGTCGTGCGGCAAGGCGGAAAGCTGAAGCTCTCCCCGAAGGGGGCGCGCAAGATCGGCCAGCTCGCGCTGCGCGACATCTACCAGAATCTGCTGCGGGACCGCCTCGGCAACCACCCGGCCGATCGGCGCGGCTCGTCGCAGATCCGCCCCGACCAGACGCGCTCGTACCAGTACGGAGATCCGCTCCACCTCGATCTGGTGGCGACGCTCAAGAAGGCGCTCGCTCGGCGGTTGGGAACGCCGCTGGCGCTCGAGCCCGGCGACTTCGAGATCTTCGAGACCGATGCGAGCACGACGACCTCCACCGTGCTGCTGCTCGACATGAGCTGGTCGATGAGCTGGGAAGGGCGCTTCGCCGCCGCGAAGAAGGTGGCGCTCGCGCTCGAGAGCCTGTTGCGATCGCGATATCCGCGCGACTACTTCGGGATGGTTGGATTCTTCACCCGCGCCGTTGAGCTCAAGCTGAAGGATCTTCCGGAAGCTTCCTGGAACATGGGCGATCCGTTCACCAACCTGCAGGACGGCCTGCGGCTGGCGGGCGACCTGCTTGCCAAGCATCCGAGCCGCAACCAGCACATCATCGTCATCACCGACGGCCAGCCGACCGCCTACTTCTCCCGCGGTCGATTGTACTGCGAATGGCCGCTGTCCTTCGGCGGGATCAGCACGCGCGCCGCTGCGGAGACCCTGAAGGAGGTCGAGCGCGCCACCCGCCGGGGGATCGTCATCAACACGTTCATGTTGGACGATAGCCCGCCGCTGCGTGCGTTCGTCGAGCGCATGACCCGGATCAACAAGGGCCGAGCGCTGTACACGCGCCCGGATCACCTCGGGGAATATCTGCTCGTCGATTATCTGGGGCGGCGCCGGAAAAAGATTTAGCGACGGGGTCGGGGTGCCGGGGCGGCGGTGCGTTTTCGCTTCGGCGGTCATTGACTGGAGAAGGCGAGGCATCGCGCGGCCGTCTCGAACCCCGAGCGGTGGCCTTGACGGCCGGTCTTGCCGACTTACCTTTCGTGACGTCGCGCTCCTCCGATGAGCGTGACGACGAAAGGAGATTGTCATGGCGCTCATTCGATTCTCGCGCAATCTCGATCCCGTCGATGCGTTACTGTCGTTGCAACGGGAGTTGACCCGGGTGTTCGAGAGGCCGTTCGGCTTCGATCTCGGGCCCTCGGGCCGCGGCGTCTATCCCGCGGTCAACGTGTTCGCCGACCCTGCGGGCTACGTGCTGCGCATGGAGGTGCCCGGGGTTCCGCCGGAGGATCTGTCGATTCAGGCCGAAGGCCGGACGCTGACGATCTCCGGGAAACGCGAAGCGCGCCCGCCGGAGAACGGAAGCTTCCATCGCCGCGAACGGGGAGCGGGGGAGTTTCGCCGTTCCGTACAGTTACCGCCGGACGTGGACGCCGCCGGAGCACAGGCCTCCTGCAAGAACGGCATCCTGACGGTTCGGGTCCCCAAGAAGGAGGCAGCGAAGCCGCGTCAGATCGCCATCCAGGCGCCGTGACGACGCGTCGCGCGCTTCAGCTCGATCGGAAAGGAGAAAGTCGCACATGACGGACCAGGATTTCGCGGTACGCAACAAGCAGGAAGTCACGCGTGAGGAGCCCACCCGACCGGGGCGCACGTACCTCCCGGACGTCGACATCTGCGAGACGCCGGAAGGGTTGTGGCTGTGGGCGGACATGCCGGGCGTGGACGAGAAGCAGATCAACGTCGACTTGGCGGACGGCGTGTTGACGATCGACGGTTGCGTGTCGGTCGAGGACTACAAGGATCTCGATCCGATCTACACGGAATACAACGTCGGTAACTATCTGCGCCGCTTCTCGATTTCCCGCGACATCGACGCCGAGCAAATCTCCGCGCGCATCACGAACGGCGTGCTGGAGCTGCAGCTCCCCAAGCGGGATAGCGCAAAGCCGCGGCGAATTACGATCACCAGCGGTTGATCTCGCAAGGGCTCCGGCCTAGGCGGAAGGAATGAACTGGACCTTGGCCGGAGCCCTGCTGGGCTTGGTGGGCGTGGCGGCGGGCGCATTCGGCGCGCACGGCCTGCGCTCGATGGTGACCCCGGAGCGGATGGAAACGTTCGAGATCGCTGTCCGCTACCAGATGTACCACGCACTGGCGATCCTGCTCGCCGGCGTGCTCGGCGTCCCGCAGGCGGCATGGTGCTTCGTCGCCGGTACCGTGGTGTTCTGCGGCAGCCTCTACTTGCTCGTTCTCACCGACCAACGCTGGCTCGGCGCGATCACGCCGGTCGGCGGCCTGCTGTTTCTGATCGGTTGGGCGCTGTTGGCGATCCACTCCGGGAAATGACGACCCGGCTGGCGCCGCGAACTCACCCCCTCTGCGGCATCCGGCTTCAGCTCGGCCGCGACGGCGCGACGGGAGGATAGAACGTGACGCTGCGGAAAGGCTCTCGCCCGCGGCTCTCGGATGAGAGGCCACGCTCCGCCGCGAGCCCGTGCTGTAAGCGCCTTTCCGGAGCCGGCCGGGGGCTCAACACCACGGGCCGATGCTCTGTGAGCACGGTCTCCGCCGCCCGTTCCGCTTCGCTCTGTGCGGCTTCGTAAGCATGACCGACCCCGAACAGCCGCGACAACAGCTCCTCGATCTGTGCCTGTGTGTTGCTGCTGATGGCTATCACGGGAACGCCGCGGCGCTGGGCCTCGCTCAGCTTGGGATGGGATTTGCGGATCTGGCTCCGCAGCGTGAGCACCAGGTCCGCGTCCTTCAGATGCGGCGTCACGGCGGTCGATACCCCGAGCGCTCTAACCGCACGCTCGAGGCGGCTGTAGCTCACCCCGTAGGGAAAGATGCGTCTGGGGGGCTCGTTCGACACGCCGTCGGCCGCGTGTCGCCGCGGCGTTGGCGCGCGTACCGGCGCGTGGATGTCGACGCCGCCGTCCTCGCGCCGTTCGCGGACTTCGGGCGGCTCGGGGCGGCCGGCCAGAAGCGCATCGACCGCCTCGGCCACGTTGTCGTGAACGGCGAAGCGGCGATGGCTCTGGATCTCGATCAGCACGTCGAACGTGGGCGAGGCGCGTCGTTCGAGGACGGTTTTCTGCGTGCGGCGCCGGCGAGCCTCTTCGTCGCCGAGCGTCACCGCCTCGATGCCGCCGACGAGATCGGCGAGCGTCGGATTGTCGAGCAGGTTCTCGAGTGTCGTGCCGTGCGCGGTGGCCACCAATTGCACGCCCCGCTCGGCGATCGTGCGCGCCGCCAGCGCCTCGGCGTTCGTGCCGATCTCGTCAACGACCACGACCTCCGGCATGTGGTTCTCGACGGCCTCGATCATCACCGCGTGCTGGAGATCGGGCGACGGCACCTGCAGGCGGCGCGCACCGCCGATTCCCGGATGCGGGACGTCGCCGTCTCCGCCGATCTCGTTCGACGTGTCGACGATGACCACGCGCTTGCCGAGATCGTCGGCCAGCGCGCGCGCCGCTTCGCGCAGCAGCGTGGTCTTGCCGACGCCGGGCTTGCCGAGCAGCAGCACGCTCTCGCCGCGCGCGAACAGGTCTCGCACCATCGGGATCGTTCCGCTCACCACCCGACCGACCCGGCAGGTGAGGCCGACGACGTCGCCGCGGCGGTTGCGCAGCGCGGCGATGCGATGCAGCGTGCCCTCGATTCCCGCGCGGTTGTCCGAGCTGAAGCTGCCCGTGCGCGCGACCGCGTAGGCGATCTCCTCGCGCGAGACCGGCTCGGCTCCGAGCTTCCGCGAGCCGTGTACGTAGCGCGCTTCGGCGGGGCGGCCGAGATCGAGGATGATCTCGAGCAGCGCGGTCGGGTCCTCGGCCTCGAGCTCGCGCCGCAGCCGCTCGGGCAGCACCGCGAAGAGCAACGCGAGATTGTCGATTTCGACCCGAGCGATGTCTTCGGGAATGCGCTCTGCGGCGTCCGTCGCCACGAAGTCCATCGTAGCGGTTATGCCGGCGAATGGGAATGCGTCCGAGGGTGCGGCGCGTGCACGCGGCCCGGCATCGCCGCCGTGCCGCTCACCGCGAGTAGATGTATTCTTTCAGGAAGTGGATCTCGATCGACTGCTCGTCGCTGATCTCTTTCATCAGGTCGCCGATCGAGACCACGCCGAGAAGCCGATCGCCGTCGACCACCGGCAGATGTCGGCAGCGATGTCTGGTCATCTTCGACATCGCGCCCCCTCCCTCCTCGGCCGGCTTGGTGAATACCAGGTCGCGGGTCATCACCTCGGACACCCGCGTCGTGGACACGTCGCGGCTTTGCAGCACCACACGCCGCATGAGGTCGCGCTCGGTGAAGATGCCCACCATGCGATGGCCCTCGAGCACGACGATCGAGCCGGTGTTCGCTTGATCCATCCCGCGGACGGCTTCGAGGACCGTGCCGCCCGCGTCCACCGTCACCACCTCGCGACGCCGTTTGCCCGCCAGGATTTCGCCGATTGTACGCATGAAAGGTGTCTCCTTTCTGCGTCTGTGCGGACGCGTCGAGAAGCGTAGCAAACTCTTCGTTCAAACCCCAAACCGAGCGCGCCGCGGAGGGGTAGCCGGGGCCGCTCGCCAGCGGACCGAGCCCGCGCCTCGGTCGAAATGATTTTCACTTCAGATCACGGGACGATCGGAAGGTCTGCGATCTGTGCTGGCGTACGCGATTTGAGAGCGCTGCGTGGCGTGTGCCTCCAGAACTCGGCCAGCGCGGCCTCGAGCCGCTCGAGCACGGTCGGCGACAGCGGCTCGGCCACGGCGCGCAGTAGCGCCAGCAGCGTGGCCGAGCCTTCGACGCGATCCGCCGCGCCGTGTAGCGCGCCCAAGGGCAGCCCGACGAGCCCGAGCCGGCGCACCTGCCGTTCGAAGCGCCGCCACGCGACCTGCGCTTCGGAATAGGGACGGAAGGCTGAGAACTGCGTCGCGTTTGGCCGCAGGCTGCCGAGCGCCGCGCCGAGCAGGTGGCGGTGCAGCCGGTCGATCTCGAGGAGCAGGGGCTCGCTTTCCTCGACGAGCGAGTAGAGCCACGCCGGGTCTTCCTCGATGCGCTCGACCTCGTGCCGTATGCCGCGCAGTCGCTGCAACAGATCTTCCGCCCGCCGCCGCCGCGCGCGCGCCTCGCCGCGCGCCGGAGCGCCGAGCTGCGCGAGCGCGTCGAGGAAAGCGGCGCTGAGCTCGATGCGCCGGTCGAGCCGCTGCGCCAGCATCTGTCGCAACGCCACCGCGCTGGTGGTGCGACGGCGTGGGGCGCCGGACGCCGCTGGGGCGAGATCCAGGCCGGCCGGATGCTCGCGGCTGAAGAACAGCGCGCGGCCGTCGCCATCCGGCTCTCGAAGACAGCCGCGGCCGCAGCGACGAAGGCAGATCTCGCCGGCGAACCAGCACGCGGCGCTCACCAGGGCGACCGCCAGCCGCCGGGCAGCCTCGGGCGAAGTCCCGGTGGTCGAGCCGATCGCCGCCTCCAGGCCCCGCTCGAGCCGGAGGCGGCTGGCCTCGGCGCGGACGCGGCGCCGGACGACGGCGGCGGCGATCTTCACCGAGCGCTCCATTCCCGGCAGCCGAGCCTGCTCGCTCGCGTCGCGCGAGAACTCGGCGACGCAGAGCTCCGCTCCCGCGAGCGCCACGGCCTCCATCTGCGCGAGCGTGAGCCGCTCGCCCGGCGCCGCGCGCTCGGCGAGGTTCTCGAGCTGGCGATAGAGAACCTCGCCGACGTCGAGCACGGCGACGGCACGCCGCCGCAAGGCAAGCCGATCTTCGATGGCACGCTTGAAGACCGCGCGCACCTCGGCCCGCGGCGCGCGCGGGCCGAGGATCAACCGATCCGCCACCGTTCGCTCGACGAGGCGGCGAGCGAACACGCTCGCCGCCGCGCCGCGCGCCTCGATCTCCCGGGCGGCCGCGAGGCTGCGGGCGGCGAGCTGCGGCTCGGAGCGTAATCGGTGAATTTCGCTCTGGTGCTCGAGCATCGCCACCAGCCGCGCCTGCGCCGGCGTCCGCTCGAGCGCGCGCAACGCGCCGCGCACCGCGGCGTGCAGACGGCGCGCCGAGAGCTCCGGGTCGCCGTGATCGAGGCCCGCCGGAAGCTCGAGCTCCGCTTCGGCGAAGCTCCAGGTCGTATACGGAGGAAGATCCAGCAGGGCGGCGATTTGCGCCCGCGAAGCGTGGCGTGCGGCGCTCGGCGCGTGGGCGGTCTTCGCGATCGCCAGCGGGCGGCGTAGGTACGGGGCGGCCAGCGCGTATCCGTCGGGAAGCGCGCGCCCGAGCTCGAGCGTTCGCCGCTTGGCGCTCTCGACGTGGCGAAGCGCGATCGAGACGTCGATCGCGGCCACCGGGATCGACTGACCCTCCTCGAGCGCTCGGCCGATCTCGGCGCTGGTCTGCGCCGAGACCGCGGTGATCACGTTGACCGCGCGCAGGCCGGTTTCGACGCTGATGCAACTGAGCACGATGTCGCGAAGCTCGAGCGCCGCGGGGAAAGAGATGCCGACGTTGAAGCTGCCGGTAGCGTCGACCCCGCTGACCCAGGCTTCGAGGCTCCGCGCCGCCGGGCGTAGGCCGAGATGGCCGAGGCGGCGGAGCGCCTCGAGGATGAGCCGCCGCTCCGTCCCGTGGGTGTGGCCGAGCCAGCGAGCCAGGGCGCGTGCGCTGGCCGGCTCGCCGCGCGCGGCCACGCGGCGGATCATCAGGGCACGCAGCGCCTGGTCGGGCTCGTGCGAGAAGAGCGGATCGAGCGCCGCGCCGAGGCGCAGCCGCGCTCGCGAGCGCTGCGTGGCGATGCTCAGCGCATCGAGCAGCGCCCGGCGCTCGCCGTGGCCCGAGCCGAGATAGAGATCGATCACCTGCCCAAGGCCGGCGCGGTCCCGCAGGCGGTCGAGCAGCGTGTCGATCGACATTACGCTCATCTGCTGGATCTCTTCGGCGCTCAGCCAGCGGTGGATCTGGTCGGCGGCGACTGCCGCCAGCACCTGGGCGATCTCGGCTCGCGCTCGCTCCGAGCGCTCGGCGTCGCGAAAGCCGTTTACCAACGGCTCGACGTCGGACGCGTTGGCGATCTCGTGCAGAGCGGCCGCGGCGAGATCGCGAGTCGGCGCCTCGTCGTCGAGTAGATCGAGGAGCGCGCGCACCGAGTCCTCGCGATCGAGCCGCAAGGGCTCGACTCGGTAACGGAACTCCGTCTGCGACATCGGCATCTGCCCGCCGAGTTCGGAAAGCAGACGACGAACGACTTGCAGGCGATCTTGGTTCATCCGCGAGGCGCCTGGGCCGAGGCTGCGCCTCCCGCATAGCACAAGTCCGCGCCGCTCGAAGCGTGGCGGCGCCGCCGTGGTCCCCGCGGATGCCATCTGCTACTTAGCGGATCGTATGGGGCAGGCGCGTCGGCGGATTGGGTTCGTGGTGCCTCGCTACGGTGCCGAGATCGTCGGAGGAGCCGAGACGCTCGCCCGCGGGTTCGCCGAGCGCTTGCCGCGCGAGCGTTTCGAGGTCGAGGTGCTGACCACCTGCGCGCGCGACCACCACACGTGGGAGAACGTGCACCCGCCAGGTGTGGGCTCCGAGGGAGGGGTGACCGTCCGGCGCTTCGCGGTCTCGCCGCGAGACGTCGGCCGTTTTCTCGCGGTTCAGGGCCGCCTGTCCGCGGGGTTTCCGCTTGGCCTCGAAGAGGAGCTGGTCTGGGCGGGCAGCAGCGTGAACTCCCAGTCGCTCTACGATTATCTCGACGGCGAAGGGATACGCTTCGTAATCTAAGCTTTTCTACATTACCAGCAGATGTTATAAAATTCATAACATTCTCATGGTTAATAAAACAAGATGATTATAGTTGGAGTTCACTTAAAGGTGGATTCTTTTCACCAAATGCTATATTTGCTACCTTTGGACTTGAGATATTACCATTGATATTACCACCACCAGCTGGAGGATATCCAACCTGGGATAAAGCGGCTGTCACATTTGCAACATATGTTGCCTGGTGTGCTCCCAGATGCCCCCAACTTAAAAAAACCATCACTTCCTGGAATGCCTGTTAAGAATGGTAGTTTCGATCTTAATGAGGTATTAGACCTTAGTTTTATACCGTTCTTAAAAAGACCTACAATAGGAAATAGTGTGTTCCCGGTTGGTGCTCAGTCTCTTTCAAAAGAT
>CAVPWJ010000082.1:0-9664 GCA_963708955.1 uncultured delta proteobacterium | reverse complement strand
GCGTGGCCGCGGACGCTCCGCTGGCCGTCGACGCCCGGCCCCGGTTCGTCAGCCGTGGCGGGGAGAAGCTCGAGGGCGCGCTGTCGGCCCTTGGTCTGGACGTCGCCCGCAGCGTGGCGATCGACGTCGGAGCTTCTACGGGTGGCTTCACCGACTGCCTGCTCGCCCGCGGCGTCCGGCGCGTCTACGCCGTGGACGTCGGCTATGGCCAGCTCGCTTGGAAGCTGCGCCGCGATTCCCGCGTGATCGTCATCGAGCGCCAGAACGTGCGCACGCTCGAACCCTCCGTGATTTCCGAGCCGGCAGACCTCGCCGTCATCGACGTTTCGTTCATCTCGCTGCGGCTCGTGCTGCCCAAGGTGCGGGCGCTGCTGTCCGCCCCGGCGCGTATCGTCGCCTTGGTCAAGCCGCAGTTCGAAGTCGGCAAGGGGCGGGTGGGGCCGGGCGGCGTCGTCCGCGACCCGGCGCTTCATCGCAAGGTGGTGGAAAGCGTTCGCGCCGCGGCGCGAGACCTCGGGCTGGTCGAAGCCGGCTTCGTCGAATCGCCGCTCCTCGGCCCGAAAGGGAACCGCGAGTTCTTTCTTTGCTGGGGCGTCCCGCGCGGCGGTTGACAGTGGCTCGTCGAGAGTCGAAGTTGGTCCGTGGTAGCCGCTGCTGCGACGGCAGTGGGCAGCACCCGCACTCATGAGCGACCGCAGCGATTGTCTCGCCCGGATGCTGATCTCGAAGCGCGAGGATCTCTTCGAGGTCCTGCGGCGGGAGTTCGGCGAGCGGTTGGCCGAAGATGCCTTGACCTCGCAGGACGAGAAGATCGAGATCGGCGACCGATCGGTCGTCGTCTTGGAGCAGGATCTCGAGCTCGAGCGTTCGGAAATGAGACGGCGCGAGCTTCGCCGCGTCGACGAGGCGCTTGATCGGCTCGCGGGCGGCACGTACGGCATCTGCGATGACTGCGACGCGGAGATCGCCGAGGAGCGTCTCGAGATTCTTCCCTTCGCCACCCGTTGCGTCGACTGCGCGCGGCGCAAGGAGATCGTCGAGAAGCGAGTCGAGGTTACCGGACGCGGTTTTCGCGCTGGATTCCGCGACGTCCGGGAGAACGGAGAAGAGGAAGAAACCGAGGAGGAAGAGTGAACGGGCTAAGTGCCCGTCCGTTGCATTTCTGCCGCCGGTGATTACCCTGCGCTGGAGCGGCGTTCGGCGAGCTACTCCGGGTAGGCCATTCGCACCTTGCCCGCTGCCACTTCACGCAGGCTGGTCACGATGTCCTTGTTTTCGGTTTCCACCAGAGGCCGAGCGCCCTTGAGGAGCTGCTTGGCCCGCTTCGAGGCCAGCAATACGAGCTCGAAACGGGTGGGCACCTTGGTGAGGCAATCTTCGACGGTGATGCGAGCCATAATTTTCTCCCAACCTGCAAAAGTCTACCGGGGCATGCGCCGCAGCACAAGGTACCACCGAGTGAGGGGTGGAGATGGCTGAGAAGGACCTGTACGCCGCGCTGGGGGTTTCCCGCACCGCATCGGCCGACGAGATCAAGAAGGCGTACCGCAAGCTCGCCCGCAAGCACCATCCCGACGTCAACCCGGGAAACAAGCAGTCGGAAGAGCGGTTCAAGGACATCTCCTTCGCCTACGACGTGCTCTCCGATCCGAAGAAGCGGAAGATCTACGACGAGTTCGGCGTCGAAGGGTTGAGCAGCGGCTTTGACCCGGAGCGCGCTCGGCAGTATCGCGAATGGCGATCGCGCTCCGGCGGCCAGAGCACGGGCTTCGGCAAGTACTCGAGCTTCGAGGACGTGTTTGGCGATCTCGGCGACCTGTTCACCGGCCGAGGGGCTCGCGCGGCCAGCCGCGGGGCCGACCTCGACTACGCTCTCGATCTCGACCTGCTCGAGTCGGTGCGCGGCGCCGCGCGCACCATCGAGCTTCGCCGCCCGGTCGCGTGTCCGCAGTGCGGGGGCTCGGGGGGTGAGGGAGCGACCGTCTGCCCGCAGTGCAACGGCCGTGGGCAGGTGCCCGTCGGCGCCGGGCCGGTTTCGTTCGGCCGCGCCTGCCCGCGTTGCTCCGGCAGCGGCCGAGCTTATGCCCGCCCGTGCTCGCGCTGCGGAACCAGCGGACGGATCGACGAAATAGATCGTCTGAACGTCAAAATTCCCGCCGGCGTCGACGAGGGCTCGAAGATCCGGCTGGCCGGCAAGGGAGAGCCGGGGCGGAACGGCGGCCCCCCCGGAGATCTCCACATCCACGTTCACCTGCGGCCCCACCCGCGACTCGATCGGCGGGGGCTCGATCTTCATCTCGACCTGCCGGTGACGGTGGGCGAGGCCGCGCTCGGCGCCTCCGTCACGGTGCCGACGCCCGGCGGAGACGTGAGCCTGCGCATTCCGCCGGGCAGCCAGAGCGGACGGCAGCTTCGCCTGCGCGGCCGGGGCGTGAAGGATGCGAAGAGCAAGGCGTCTGGCGATCTCTACGTTCGCTTGCTCGTGCAGGTGCCGAGCGACGGTGGGGATCGCGCTCGCCGCGCGGTCGAGGAGCTCGAGCAGTGCTACGCGGAGAGCCCGCGCAAGGACTTCAAGCTCTGAGGCGACGGCGTGAAGTACCTCCGACTCACCGAGATCGCCGAGCGCTATGGCATCGACCGAGCCGAGCTCGAGGCGCTCGCCCGCGAGCAGATCATCGAGATCAAGCAGACGTTGGACGAGGACCCCGTGGTGTCGAGCGAGGACGTCGAGAAGGCGTGCATCGCGTGCACCCTGATGGACGAGCTCGACGTCAACCTGGCCGGCGCCGAGGTGATCGTGCACATGCGCGCGGAGATGATCGCCATGCGCCGCCAGTTCGGCGAGATCCTGCAGGCGCTGATCCAGGAGATCCGCCAAGCCGCGGCCCGTTGAGCCGGTAGACGAATTCCCTTACCTTGGCGTTTGCGGTTCGGGAATCATGGCGGACGCTTCGAATAAGCCCAACTGGCCCGACGAGGAGGCGCTGCGGCCCGACGAGCCGCAGGTCGAGGTCGAGACCGGCGACGGCGAAGACGTGGAGCCGCGCTCGGTCGAGACCGCGCTCGTCCCGCGCGACGCCCTCGGCCGTTATCTCGCCGAGATCCGCCGTTATCCGCTGCTCACCCCGGAGGAAGAACACCGTCTTGCCGTCGAATATAAGGAATGCAGCGACCTCAAAGCGGCCTATCGGCTGGTGACGGCGAACCTCCGGCTGGTGGTGATGATCGCCCGCCGTTACGAGAACGCGTTCCGCAATCTCTTCGACCTCATCCAAGAGGGCAACATCGGCCTCATGGAAGCGGTCAAGAAGTTCGATCCGTATCGCGGCATCCGCTTTCCGAGCTACGCGGTGTGGTGGATCCGCGCCTACATCATCCGTTACCTGATGAGCAACTTCCGCTTGGTGAAGCTCGGCACCACGCAGGCCCAGCGCCGGCTGTTCTTCAACCTGCAGAAGGAAAAGCAGCGGCTCGAGATGGAGGGGTTCGAGACCTCGCCGAAGCTCATCGCCCGCCGCCTCGAAGTGAAGCCGAGCGAGGTCGTGGAGATGGAGCAGCGCATGAGCGCTCGTGACGTCTCGGTGGACAGCCCGGTGTCTCCCGGCGAGGAAGGCACGATGCTCGACTTCTTGTCGAGCGGGGCCTCGACCGAGGAGGCGGTGGCGGACGCGCACTACCAGAAAGTGATCGCCGAGAAGATGCGCGAGTTCGGCGCGACCTTGAGCGGAAAGGACCGTACGATCTTCGAGAAGCGACTGCTCACCGAAGATCCGATGACCTTGCAGGAGATCGGCGATCTGTACCACATCAGCCGCGAGCGCGTGCGCCAGGTCGAAGAGCGGCTGAAGAAGCGGCTCAAAGAATATCTGCTCAGCCAGATGAAGGATCTCGAGACGGTCGAGGTCGTCAATCCAGCGGCGCGCCGGCGGCGGCGAAAGGGCGCGGAGGAGCCGGGTCCCCCACCGAAGGAGTGAAGCAGATCAGCGCGGCCTCCCAGCCGCAACCAATCGACGGTTGGCTGCTGAAGCCTCGGATCTCGGGTCGTCTCGTCGGAGCCTCATCCGGCGGTGCTGAACGTCATCGCTTCCCGGCAGAGCTCGCGAGACGCGAAGACCGCTTCGACCGAAAGTGCGCAGGCGCATTGATCGTCCTCCGAGGGCATGGTTTAGAGGTCAACTTTGCGCCTCGGGCGCGTGCGTTCAAGGTCGGAGGTGATCTCGATCGATGAAGGTGGTCCTGGCAGGCTTCCCGCGTGTCGGTAAGACGACGGTGTTCCAGTCGCTCACCGGTTTGGCGGATTCCACCACCGCGCGCGGAGCTGCGGCGCGCGGCGTGATCCGCGTTCCGGATGCTCGAGTCGACGATCTCTCGAAGATCTACCACCCGAAGAAGACGACGTATGCCACGGTGAGCTTTGTCGACGTGCAGCCGCCCGATTCGGCGAGCCCCGAAAAGGCGACGTTGCTGTCACCGCCCCTCGTCGCCGAGCTGAAGGACGCAGACGCCGTCGCGGCGGTCGTGCGCGGCTTCGCCGATCCGTACTCCGGGGCGCCGGTCGAGCCGGAGAAGGAGTTCGCCCGGTTCGACGAGGAGCTCGTTCTCACCGACCTCGGCGTACTCGACCGTCGGATCGAGCGTCTCGAGAAGGAAGGCAAGAAGGATCGCGAGCACGCGCTGCTCGTGCGCCTCGCCGCGGCGCTCGGCGACGGCAAGGCGCTACGCACGGTAGACATCGCCGCCGAGGAGTCGAAGCTCTTGTCCGGTTATCCGCTGATCTCGCGCGCGCCGCTGCTGGTGGTGCTCAATTGTGCCGACGACGCCGCCGCGCTGCCGCTGCCCATCGGCTTCGTCGAGCTCGTCGCACTCCACGGCGGCGAGTGCCTGGCGATGGCGGGTCGGATCGAGCGCGAGATCGCCGAGCTCGCCCCGGAGGATCAAGCGCCATTCTTACGCGATGCCGGCCTCGAGGCCTCGGCGCGCGATCGCTTCGTGCAGGCGGCCTACCGCAAGCTCGATCTCGTGAGCTTCTTGACCGCTGGCGAGGACGAGGTGCGGGCCTGGACGATCGCCCGGGGAATGGTCGCGCAGAAAGCGGCCGGCAAGATCCACAGCGACATCGAGAAGGGCTTCATCCGCGCGGAGGTGATCGCCTACGACGATTTCGTTCGCTACGGCGGCGAGGCCGAGTGCAAGAAGGCGGGGAAGGCGCGTCTCGAGGGCAAGGAGTACCCGGTCGCGGACGGCGATATCATTCACTTTCGATTCAACGTCTAGGAACGGGCGGCGGTGCGGATGGAGCTGACAGGCCAGCCGGTGGGTCGTCTCGAAGCGGGCATCTTGCGGCCCGCGGCTCATCCGGTCGGGCGCGGATGGAGCCGCCGGGTCGTGCGTGTCGTCCTGCCTGGCCTGTTTCGTTTTGGCGGCTCATCCGCTGTGCCGGCGGCACGTCTTCGCTTCGGCAGTCGTTGCGAAGAGCAAGGCGACTCTTGCGCATCCGCGGCTGCCCGTGTGTGTCGCCACGAGGTCTGAAGCGGGAGCCGATGGCCGCGATGGACTTCGCCGCCGCTCATGAGCGGATCCGGCCGCACATCTTGCGGACGCCGCTCGAGACCAGCCGCACGTTGAGCCGCCTGGCGGGGGCGGATCTGCATCTCAAGTGCGAGAACCTGCAGAAGACGGGGTCGTTCAAGGTCCGCGGGGCGCTCTGCCGACTGCTCGGGCTGTCGGCGGCGGAGCGGCGTCGCGGCGTGGTAGCCGCCTCGGCGGGGAATCACGCGCAGGGGATCGCTTACGCGGCGTCGATCGCGAGCGCCAGTGCAACCGTCGTGATGCCGCAGACCGCGGCCATCGCCAAGGTCGAGGCTACGCGTGGCTACGGCGCGGAGATCGTGCTCGCGGGCGGGGACTACGCGGCGGCCTTCGCGCACGCCGAGGCACTGGCCCGCCGTCGGCGCGCGCTCCTCGTGCACGGCTTCGACGACGAGCAGGTGATCACGGGCCAGGGGACGGTGGCGCTGGAGATTCTCGAAGAGCTGCCCGACGTGGAGGTCGTGGTGGTCCCGGTTGGCGGGGGAGGCCTCGCCGCCGGCCTCGCCGCCGCCTTGGCGGCCGCCGCGCCCGCCGTGCGCGTGGTCGGCGCGCAGGCGGCTCTGGCCTCCACGCTGCGACCGAGCCTGCGGGCGGGGCGCCGCATCGAGGAGGCACCCTCGCCGACGATCGCCGACGGCCTCGCGACCTCCGCCATCGGCGTTCGGCCGTGGCGGATCTTGCGGCGGCATCTCGACCGCGCCGTGACCGTCTCGGAGGCCGAGATCGCCGCGGCGATCCTCTTGCTGCTCGAGCGCTGCAAGCTCGTCGTGGAAGGCGCGGGGGCGGTCGCGCTGGCTGCCTGCTTGGGGCCGCTGCGCCGCTCGATTGCGGGAAGGCGGGTCGCGGTGGTGCTGTCCGGCGGTAACATCGACGTCAACGTCCTCGATCGCATCCTGAACCTCGGCCTTGCCGAGCAAGGCCGGGTGTTCCGCTTTGCCACGGTGCTGACCGATCGTCCTGGCGCGCTCGCTGCGCTCGCCGCCGTGGTCGGCCGCGCGGGGGCCAACATCAAGCAAATCCACCACGACCGAGGCCACGTCGGCGTCGGCGTGTTGGAGACGCTGGTCACCGTGGAGCTCGAGACGCGGGGACGGGATCAAGTGCCGCAGATCGTTTCGCTGCTGCGCGCGGCCGGCTACCGCTTGCTGCGTTAGCCTCCCGGCACTCGCTTTTCCTGCAAGCTCAGCGGGATCTCTTGCGCGCGTCCACGCTGGAATGGTAACTGAGCGAGTTCGGCAAGGACACCGATCATACCGCTGTTGTCGAGGCCTGCGGCGGTGTCCGAGCGAAAGGGAGGGGGCGGATGCTCACCGTCAATGCCAACCAGATCGAGCTCATGCAGAAGATCGCACGCAAGATCGATCGTAAGCTCACGTTTCAACTTCACCACCTCGCCGATGGATCCATCGAGGTGAAACTCAGCCACGGCAGCCGAAAGGCTGAGACCCGGCTCAGCGGGGCCGCCCTGGAGGCCGCGCGAGACGACGTCGTTCAGTTCGAAGCGCTGCGGCTACAGGTCAAGCGCGTCTACGACCGCATGTGGGCGCCGGTGCCGCCGCCCAAGACGCCGCGCGTCGAGGTGCAGCGTGACATCGCCTTCGGCTTTCGGCCGGGCGGTCAACGGGGGCGGTCCGGCAGACGGCGCTGACCGCTGCGGCGAAATAGCCCGCCTACCGTGCACGCGTGCCCCAGGCGCGCGTGCACGGTAGGCGCGGTCGATACGGCGGCCGCCGATGACGACGGCGTGGCCGTCCGGGTCTCGCGGCTCCATGCGCGGCGTCTCATGGGAATCCGCGTGAAATTACCAGCGGCGCGATGCGGGGCGGGTCAGATCGCGGCGCGCCTGCGCTCGACCGTCGCGGGCTCTTCTCGCGGGGGCTCGACCTTCTTCGGCTCGAGCGCGTGCTCCAGGGCCTCGTCGATGGTCTCGACGAAGAAGAACTTCATCTCCTGGCGGACGTTCGTCGAGAGCTCCTCGAGGTCCTTGGCGTTGCGCTTGGGCAGGATGACGGTCGAGATGCCCGCGCGTCTGGCGGCCAGCACCTTCTCCTTGATCCCGCCGACCGGGAGCACCTTGCCGCGCAGCGTGATCTCGCCGGTCATGGCCAGGTCGTGGCGCACGATGCGGCCGGTCAGCAGTGACGCGAGGGAAACGGCCATCGCGACGCCGGCGGACGGTCCGTCCTTGGGGATCGCGCCCGAGGGCACGTGTACGTGGAGGTCGGCGGTCTCGAAGAAGTCGGCGGCGATGCCGATCTTCTCGGCACGCGAGCGGATGAAGGACAGCGCCGCCTGGGCCGATTCCTTCATGACGTCACCGAGATGTCCGGTGAGTGTCAGGCTCTTCTTGCCGGCCATGCGGGTCGATTCGATGAACAGGATCTCGCCGCCGTTCGGCGTCCACGCGAGCCCGGTGGCGACCCCGGGCTCGTGCACGCGCTCGGCCATCTCCGAGAAGAACTTTTCGGGGCCGAGGAACTCGTGCACCTTGGCGACGTCGACGGTGACGCGGGTGGTATTGCCCTCCGTCACCCCGCGCGCCACTTTTCGGCACACCCGGCCGATCTCGCGTTCGAGGTTGCGCAGCCCCGCCTCGCGCGTATAGCTGCGGATGATCTCCTGCACGGCCTCGGTGGTGAGCTCGACGTTCTCCGGGGTGAGCCCGTTCTCGGCCTGCTGCTTGGGGATCAGGTGCCGGCGGCCGATCTCGAGCTTCTCTTCCTCGGTGTAGCCGACAAGCTCGATCACCTCCATGCGGTCGCGCAGCGCCGGGGGCACCGGCTCGAGGTAGTTCGCGGTGGTGATGAACATCACCTTGGAGAGGTCGAAGGGCACGTCGAGGTAGTGGTCGACGAACGTGGAGTTCTGCTCGGGGTCGAGCACCTCGAGCAAGGCCGAAGCCGGATCGCCGCGAAAGTCCATGCCGAGCTTGTCGATCTCGTCGAGCATGAACAGCGGATTGTTCGATTGCGCGTTGCGGATCGCTTGAATGATGCGTCCCGGCAGCGCGCCGATGTAGGTGCGGCGGTGACCGCGGATATCGGCCTCGTCACGCACGCCGCCGAGCGAGATGCGCTGGAACTTTCGCTCCATCGCCTTGGCGATCGAGCGGCCGAGCGAGGTCTTGCCGGTGCCCGGCGGGCCCACGAAGCAGAGGATCGGTCCCTTCGGGTCCTTCTTCAACTTGCGCACCGCCAGGTACTCGAGGATGCGGTCTTTGATCTTCTCGAGATCGTAGTGGTCTTCGTCGAGCACGCCGCGCGCGTGGGGAATCTCCAGGTTGTCCTCGGTCGATTTCGACCACGGCAGGCTGACGAGCCACTCGAGGTAGGTGCGTACGACCGAGTGCTCGGCCGATTCCGGCGGGATGATCTTCAGGCGCGCCATCTCGTTGTCGGCGGCCTTGCGAGGCTCCTCCGGCATCCCCGCCTCTTCGATCTTGCGGTGTAGCTCCTCGATCTCGCCGGAGCGGGGGTCGCCCTCGCCGAGCTCTTTCTGGATCGCTTTCATCTGCTGGCGCAGGTAGAATTCTTTCTGGTTCTTGTTCAGATCGGTCTGCACCTGCGACTGAATCTTGTGACCGAGCTCGAGCAGCTCGATCTCGCGGTTCAAGATAGCCGACAACTTCTCGAGCCGAGAGCGGACGTCGGTGGTGTTCAGCAGATCCTGCTTCTCCTCGAGAGAGATGTTGAGGTTCGAGGAGACCAGGTCGGTGACTTTGGCCGGATCCTTGATGTTCATCACCACCACCTGCAGCTCGTCGGGCAGGTATCGGTGTCCTGTCAGAGGAACGGGGCGCGCTATCCGGGGCTCGAGAGCTATTCGAACGTCGTCTCGGAGGCGAAGCGGGCGCTCGCCGGGCGCGACTACGAGCGGGCGCTGGGGCTCGTGTTCGAGGCCTATCGCGCCGTCGCCATCCTGCGCGCCATCCGCCCCGAGCTGCCGCCGGTGCGTCAGCGCGGTTCTGATGAGCAGGTGGGCGGCAAGTCGGTGCATTGAGCGCAATGCCCCTTCGCGTTCGCCTTAGACGACGACCGTCCTAACTGTGGCGGATCGGCCACTAGCAATCTGGTGG
>CAVPWJ010000081.1:0-7428 GCA_963708955.1 uncultured delta proteobacterium | reverse complement strand
TAGGTTGCCAATGACCGATGCCATTGCGGTGGCGCGCATAAACTCCTTCGGGAAAGTGAATCACCACCCACGACTTGACGCCGGTGGCCAGCAGTTGGCTTGCTGCCTGGATAACGGAGGAAGCGTGAAGGACGTTGCCCCGGCGCAGCGGAATCCCGGTGAGTTTCTCCGCCTCGAAATCGTTTGCGAACAGCGTGTCGATGTACGGCAGCGCGGGCAGGACCACATCACGGAAGCGCTCGCTCTCCTCGCTGACACAATCGACGGATGTGCGGAGACCGGCGGCCTGGGCGCGTCGGAGCACATCGACCGCCCTCGGGACGCCGTCGGACATGCTGTCCAGCCTGTCAAGCAACAGCAGGTAGCCCAGGTGAAAGAACTTGGCTGACGTCAGGCTGAAATCGAAGTGAGCGGCATCCAGGTGGGCATTGGCGCCGCGTTGATGGAAAAATGTGCGCCGCCCGGTCTTTTCCACGGTCATGACGTCGGTGTAGCTCGTCGCTGCCGCCGCCGTTTTATGCAGTTGCGCCGTATCGATGCCATGGGCCTGGCAGTCGGCCAGTATGGCGCGGCCGTTGCTGTCGTCCCCACCAGGCCAACCGCCTGGAGCGGGCGGCAGCGCCGCCGTGGCCGCGCTCGGAGCGCTCTCCTGGCTGCTCGATCACCATCTGAACCCTTACTACTACCAGGTGCTGGTGCTGATCGGGATCAACGTGATCCTCGCCGTCAGCCTGAACCTGATCAACGGCTTCACGGGCCTGTTCTCGATCGGCCACGCCGGCTTCATGGCGATCGGCGCCTACACCTCCGCGGCGGTGAGCGTCTACGGCGGTCCCGCGCTGCACGCCGCGGCGGATCCGCTGCTCGGCCTCGCGGCCGGCGATACGCTGGTGCTGCTGGTGGCGCTCGCCGCGGGCGCGGCGCTGGCGGCCGTCGCCGGGCTGGTCGTCGGGATTCCGGCGCTGCGCCTGAAGAGCGACTACCTAGCGATCGCCACGCTTGGGTTCGGCGAGATCATCCGCGTGATCGTCCTGAACCTCGACGTCGTCGGCGGAGCGCGGGGCTTCGGCGACATCCCGGCGCTCGTCGGCTTCTTCTGGGTCTATCTGTTCGTCGCCATCACGCTGCTGACCATCCACCGCATGGTGCGCTCGGCGCGCGGTCTCGCCTTCCTCGCCGTGCGCGAGGACGATCTCGCGGCCGAGGTCATGGGGATCGACGCTACGCGCTACAAGGTGACGGCGTTCCTGGTCGGCTCCTTTTTCGCCGGCATCGCCGGTGGCCTGTTCGCCCATTTCCTCTCCTATTTGCACACCAACTCCTTTACGTTCATGCGCTCGATCGAGATCATCGTCATGGTGGTGCTCGGCGGCATGGGCAGCCTGACGGGGTCGGTGGCCTCGGCCGCGCTGCTCACCGTGCTTCCCGAGCTGCTCCGGCCCTTGAAGGAGTACCGCATGGTGATCTACTCGGCTCTGCTGATCGTGTTGATGCTCACGCGACCGCAGGGCATGCTCGGCAACCGCGAGCTCGATCTCCGCGCCTGGCTCGGTCGCCGTCGGCGGCGCCAGGAGACGGCGTGACCGCGCCTGCCCTGCTGGAGACCCGCGACTGCACCGTGGCCTTCGCGGGCTTGCGTGCGGTGTCCGATGTCAGCCTGCGGATCGCTCGGGGCGAGGTGGTCGGCCTGATCGGACCGAACGGCGCCGGCAAGACCACGGTGTTCAACATGCTGACCGGCATCTACCCGCCGCAGTCGGGCGACGTGGTGTTCGCCGGCCAGAGCCTACGCGGACGCAGGCCGGCGCAGGTAAACCGCGCCGGCATCGCGCGCACGTTTCAAAACGTCCGGCTGTTCCCCAACCTGACCGCCTATGAGAACGTGCTGCTCTGCTGCCACGGGGCGCTGCGCTCCGGTCTAGCCGCGGCCACGCTGCGCACCGCGGCGCATGCGCGGTGCGAAGCCCAGGCCCGCGACGAGGCTCTCGAGCTGCTCGGCGAGCTCGCGCTCGAGCACGTGCGCGAAGAGCGGGCCAACAACCTCTCCTACGGAGACCAGCGCCGGCTCGAGATCGCTCGCGCGCTTGCCACCCGGCCTCGCCTGCTGCTGCTCGACGAGCCGACGGCCGGCATGAACCCGAGCGAGAAGGCCGCGCTCGCCGACACGGTGGCCGAGCTGCGCCAGCGCCGCGATCTGACGATCCTGCTGATCGAGCACGACATGAGGGTGGTGATGGGCGTCTCGCAGCGCATCGTGGTCATGGACCACGGCGAGGTGATCGGCGAAGGAACGCCCGAGCAGGTGCGCAGGGATCCGCGGGTGATCGAGGCCTATATCGGCGAGGACGGGAACAGGGCGTGAGCGAGCCGAGCTCGCCACCGCCCTCCGGCACCGCGCTGCTCGAGGTGGCCGGGCTGCGGGTGCGCTACGGCGTCATCGAAGCGCTGCACGGGGTCAACCTGGTGGTCCGGCGCGGCGAGATCGTCACCGTGATCGGCGCCAACGGCGCCGGCAAGACGACGCTCCTGAAGGCGATCTCCGGCCTCGTGCCGGCCGCCGAGGGCAGCATCCGCCACCACCGCGACGACGGGACGGCCGAGCTCACGCGCCTGCGCCCGCACCACATCGTGGCGCGCGGCGTCGGCCACGCGCCCGAGGGGCGGCGCATCTTCCAGAACCTGACCGTACGCGAGAACCTGAGCCTCGGCGCCTACCTGCGTCGCGACCGGGCGGAAATCGAGCAAGATCTCGAGGAGATCTTCGCGCTCTTTCCCCGCCTGAAGGAGCGCCTCGCGCAGAACGCCGGGACGCTGTCGGGCGGCGAGCAGCAGATGCTGGCGATGGCCCGCGCGCTGATGTCGCGGCCGAGCTTGCTGCTTCTCGACGAGCCCTCCCTCGGTCTCGCCCCCAAGCTCGTGCGCGCGATCTTCGACGTCATCCGCACGATCCGCTCCCGCGGCACCACGCTGTTGCTCGTCGAGCAGAACGCGCGCATGGCGCTGGAGGCGGCCGACCGCGCGTACGTGCTGGAGACCGGCAGCGTGGCGCTGTTCGGAGCGGCGCGCGAGCTGGCGAGCGACCCGCGCGTGCAGCGCGTCTACCTCGGCGGCGACGCGTAGCGGACTGGATCGGCTCTCCGGAGCGGGTGCTTCCTCAGTCGCGTGCACGGTGCCGGACGCGGCGCCCGCGTCCCCGGGCGCCTTGTCGCTGCCGGCAGGCCCCGTTAGGATGCCCGGACCATGCCCGCGCTGCTCTCCCCCGAAGAGATCTCCAAGCGGCTGGCCGGGCTCGCCGGCTGGCAGCTCAAAGGCAAGACGATCGAGAAGAAGTTCCGCTTCGGCGAATTCCGCGAGGCGATGGCATTCGTCAACCGCGTCGCCGACCTCGCCGAGATCGCCGATCATCATCCGGACGTGCTGATCCACCATCGCGAGGTGACGCTGGTCTTGTGGACGCACGCGGCGGGCGGCCTCACCAATCGCGACTTCAAGCTCGCCACCGACATCGACCGCGTCGACTGAGCCGCGGGTGTTCGAACCTGAGTAGGCCGGGCGATGACTGCCATCGAAACGCTGAGGCGCATCCGAGACGAGCTGGAGCAATCCTTCGTCGAGCGCGCCGAGGTCATCGAGGGCGCGCTGGTGGCGCTGCTCGCCGGCGCGCACGTGCTGCTGATCGGCCCGCCGGGAACGGCCAAGTCGATGCTCGCCGACGAGCTCTGCCGCCGCATCGAGGGAGCCGTCTACTTCCAGTGGCTGCTCACCAAGTTCACCACCCCCGAGGAGGTGTTCGGCGCAGTCAGCCTGAAGGGGCTGGAGGCCGACGAGTATCGGCGGGTCACGACGGGCAAGCTGCCCGAGGCGCACGTGGCCTTCCTCGACGAGGTCTTCAAGGCGAATTCCTCGATCCTGAACGCGATCCTCACCCTGGTGAACGAGCGCCTATTCCACAACGGCCGCACGGTCGAGCGCGTCCCGCTGATCTCGCTGTTCGGCGCCACCAACGAGCTCCCCGAGGAGGACGAGTTGGCGGCGCTCTATGACCGGTTCCTGCTGCGCTTCCTGGTCGGCTACGTGCGCGAGGACTTCCGCTTCCTGCGCATGCTCGAGGCCGAACCGAGCACCGAGCGTACCCTGCTGCCGCTCGCGGCGCTCGCGGAGCTGCAGCAGGCGGCCGCCTGCCTGCCGATATCGCCGGCCGTGCTCCGCCAGCTCGCCGACCTGCGCCGCGAGCTCGGGAAGAAGCAGATCGTGGCGAGCGATCGGCGCTACCGCCAATCGCTCGCCGCGCTGCGGGCGCGCGCGCTGCTCGCCGGGCGCGGCGGCGTGACGGAGGAGGACCTGCCGTTCCTCGAGCACGTGCTGTGGCGCGATCCCGCCGAGCAAGCCGAGGTGCGCGCCACGCTGCGCGCGCTGGTGCACGGCCACGAGGACGAGGTGCAGGAGCTGCTCTTCCAGAGCCGCGAGCTGCGCGATTACGCGATCCGCGACTGGGAGACGCGCGAGCTGCGCGCCCGCGCCGTTCTCGAGGTGCAGACCAAGCTGCGCCACATCCTCGACCGCGTCGAGGCGATCCTCGAGTCCGCCCGTCAGATCGGGCGGCCGCTCGGCCGTGCGCTGGCGATCCGCGACGAGATCGTGGAGATCGAACGGGAGACGCTGCGGTCGCTGTAGCCCCCGTGCGAACGTGCTAGCTTGACGCCGAAAGGACCATTCATGGGTGAAAAGGACGAGAAGGTTCTCTACGAGTGCGAATGCTTCCGGGTGCTCCGCTACTGGGATGAGGAGGGGCGCACCAACATCGCTTTCTCGCTCTACAACCACGGCGTCGACATCTACCTGAACGAGGACGAGTTCGCGCACCTCGTCGAGGTGCTCTCCGGCCTCGAGCAGCTCTACACCAAGAAAGAGTTCCACCACTGACGCACCGACGCCGGACACCCGCCGCTCCGCGAGCGCCCACGACCGCGCTGCGTCCGATTCCTTCCGGCACCGCGTGGATCGAGACCGATTCCTACGACCGCGCGCGCTTCGCAGATCTGCTCCGGGATTCCGCGTCACTGCGCGCGCTCGAGGCGCGAGGCGCGGTATTGCTGCCGAACTTCGCCGCGCTGCTCCAAGACCTGTTCGCGGCGCTCTACAAGTACAACGTCGTCCCCCTGCCCGAATCCTCCGTAGCTCCGAGCGCGCGCGTGAACCGCGTGCTGCTCGACGGGCTCCTGGCCTCGGCTCCCTACGAGCACTTGAAGGCGCGCACGCAGCTCGACGAAACACGCGCCGGACTCGCCACCGTACTGCTCGGCGAGCGCGCGCTCGAGGTGCTGCGGTCCGGGAAACCGTTCATGCGGCGCGACCTGCTCGATCACTTCGCGCTCCGCCACGACGAGGAACAGGACGCCGAGCGGTTGCGCGAGATCGAGCGGGCCGAGGAAGTGCGGCGCGACGCGGAGCTCGGCAACGACGCTCGCGCCGAGATCGATGCCCTCCGCGAGCGTTTGGCGCGCGAGGCGCGCATGGCCGAGCGGCGGCTCGAGCGTCGCGCGGCGGAGGTCTCGCGCGACGTCGCCACCCGCGCCGAGGCGGTCAAGAAGCGGCTCGAGGCCGAAGCGCTCGGCGTCGCCCAGGAGCTCGACGACGCCGCCGACGAGGCGGAGAACTGGGGCCGGTCGCTCGGCGCCCGCGGGCCGAGCGCCGCCGCGCGCAGCCTGGAGCTCGGCCGACGCCTGGCGCACAACCCGAAGCTGCGGAAGCTCTCGCGCCTCCTCGGGCGGATGCGCGAGCAGGCGCTGGCGTTGCGCCACCGGCTGTTCGAGCGGCCGAGCGAAGAGCTCTTCGAGGTCGAGTCCGGACGCGAGATTGCACGGCTCCTGCCGCAGGATCTCGTCGGCTTGCGTCATCCCCTGCTCCGCCGCGATTGGCAGCGCCGCTACGTCGAGGGCTCGCTGCTCCAGTACCGCCTGCGCGGCGACGACGAGCGCGGGCGCGGTCCGATGGTGGTCTGCCTCGACACCAGCTCCTCGATGGCGGGCGACAAGGAGATCTGGTCCAAAGCCGTCGCGCTGACGTTGCTCGAGATCGCCCGGCGCGAGCGGCGGCGGTTTCGAGCGATTCTGTTCTCTTCGCCCGAGACGGGGCTCTTCACGATCGACTTGAACCGCGGCGAGCGCTACGCCACCGACCTCGAAGGCGCGCTCGATCTCGCCGATTACTTCGCCGGAGGCGGCACCGACTTCGAGCACCCGCTCGACGCCGCCGTGGAGTGCCTCGGCGTCTCGCGCTTTCGCCGCGGCGACGTCGTACTGATCAGCGACGGCGAGTGCCAGGTCGGCGAAGAGTGGAAGCAGCGCTTCCTCGCCGAGAAGCACCGGCTCGACTTCTCGCTCTACGCCATCCTCATCGACGGCGGCGGCTCGACGCTCGAGACCCTGGCGAAGCTCGCCGACCGCGTCTCGCGCGTCTCGGAGCTGACGACGGAGAAGGTCGGGGATTTGTTCACGCGTGTCTGAAGGCGCGCTCGACGCCGTCCGCGTGGTCGACACCGCGGGCGTCAGCGCCGAGCTCGCCGGCCGGCTGCTCGCCGACCTCGGCGCCGAGGTTTGGAAGATCGAGCCGCCGCGGGGCGTGCCGTCGCGCCGCGTTTCGTCGCTGGGCTCCTTCTTCACGTTCTACAACGCCGGCAAGCGAAGCGTGGTCTGCGATCCAGCGCGTCCCGCCGACGGGGTCCGCCTGCGGCGGCTGCTCGCCTCGGCCGACGTTTGGCTCGATTCCACGCCGCCGTCGGAGCCCGCGCCCTTCGGCATCGACGTCGCTGCCGCTCACCGCGAAAACCCGCGCCTGATCGCCGTGCGGGTCACGCCGTTCGGCCCGAGCGGAGCACACGCGGGCTTTCGCTCCTCCGACCTGGTCGCGCAGGCGGCCGGCGGCATGCTCTTCAGCAACGGCTTTGCCGGCGAGGCGCCGCTACAGGGGTTCGGCCTGCAGGCCTACCACGCGGCGTCGATCTACGCCGCGATCGGCGCGCTGCTCGCGCTCCTCGAGCGGCGGAGAAGCGAACGCGGACAGACGGTCGACGTGAGCGTGCAGGAGGCGGTGATCGGCGCGCTCGAGCAGACGACCGCCGCGTGGAACCACGAGCGCCGCATCGAACCGCGCGGCGCTCCGTTGCACTGGACGCGCCTGTTTCGCACCACCCGCTGTCGCGACGGATACGCGACACTGTCCCTGGTGGGGGATTGGACGACGCTCGCCGGCTGGATGAGGGAGGGAGGCCTCGGCGCCGATCTCGCCGTCCGCGAGTGGGACGACCTCGAGGTCCGCCGCGAGCACGCCGACGAGCTGTACGCGCTGCTCGATCGCTGGGCAGCGGAGCGAACGGCCGCCGAAATCCTCGAAGGGGCGCAGCTCCGCCGGCTGCCGTTCGCCGCCGTG
>CAVPWJ010000080.1:0-3050 GCA_963708955.1 uncultured delta proteobacterium | reverse complement strand
CTCGGCTTCCATCGCGGCCGCCTTGGCTGCGTCGATTACCTTCCAGCCAATCAGAGTGTTGCGGCAGATATCGACGGGATCTCGCGCCATCCAGGCGCGCAACTCACGCTCCCGGCCTGAAGGACGAAATCGCCAGCGGATCGTAACCGAACGCTCCGAGTTCACCAGGTTTCGCACCGGGCGCGCCCCAGTCGTGGGCGCGGGCAGTTCGCGCGACCAGCAGCACGCCGGAGGTCTCTTTGTCGAGACGATGCACGATGCCGGGGCGATCCTCATCCATTCCGGTCGCGACCAGACCTCGATGCAGCAACGCGTTGACCACCGTCCCGCTCCACGAGCCCGGCGCGGGGTGAACGACCATTCCCGGTGGCTTGTCGATCGCCAGCAGATCGGAATCCTCGTAGAGAACCGTGAGCGGCAGATCTTCCGGCTGCGGGCGACGCGGCGGCTCCACCGGCGCTTCGATCTCGATCCGCTCGCCGCCACCGAGCGCGAAGCCGGCCTTGCGAATCACACCGTCGACGCGGACGCGGCCGGCGTCGATCCATGCCTTGGCCTGCGATCGCGTTCGCACCAAGCCGTTCGAAACCAGGAACAGATCGAGCCGCGTGGGCTCGGGCAGATCGGGCACCTCGAGCTGGCGGCGCGCTCTCAGGGGCTCAGCACCACGCGCGCTCGCCGCGCGTCCGATTGGATCTGGTCGACAAGCGCCGCGACCGAGGGAAAACGCATCTCGCCGCGCAGCCGCTCGACGAACGAGACGCGCAGGCGCTCACCGTACAGGTCGCCGTCGAAGTCGAAGAGGTGTGCTTCGACCGTTCGGGCCCGTCCCTGGCCGAACGTGGGATTGTTCCCGACGTTGGCGACCGCGTCGTGGCTGCGGCCGCTGCTTTCGACCCGCACCGCGTAGACTCCATTTGGAACGAGCGGCGCCACGCGCGGCCGCAGGTTCGCGGTCGGAAAGCCGAGGGTCCGGCCGCGCCGGTCGCCGACGATCACCCGGCCCTCCACCGCATAAGGGCGCCCGAGGAGACGCGCGGTCAGCGTGACGTCGCCGGCGGCGAGACGAGAGCGCACCTCCGTGCTACTGACCGCGATGCCGTCGACCATCACCGGCCCGACGATCTCGACCTCGAACCCGTAGCGCCGTGCGGCTTCGGCGAGTGTCGCCGCGCTGCCGCCTCGCCCGCGACCGAAGTTCACGCTGCGACCGATCACCACCTTGCGCACGTTCAGCCGCCCGACGAGGTATTGCTCGACGAACTCCTCGGCGCCGATCGCCGCGAACTTGGTGGTGAAGTGACTCAGCACCACCGTGTCGACCCCGGCTCCCCGCATACGCGCCAGCCGCTCGCGCAGCGACCCGATCGGCGTGGGAGCTCGCTCCGGAGACAGCACCGCCGCGGGATGGGGAAAGAAGGTGAGGACGATCCCCTCGCCGCCGAGAACCTTCGCTTGGCGCACGACGCGCGAGAGGATCTCCTGGTGGCCGACGTGCAAGCCATCGAAGTTGCCGAGAGTCACCACCGGCGAGTCGAACCGAACCGGCGAAGCTTCGAGGTGTCGAATGATTCGCATCAGAGGGCGTCGCTCTCTCCGCGCGCGGCCGTCCCCGGCGCGTGGCGAATCGCCATCTTTCTCGATCCCTCGAGATGGAGCAATACAAGCCGCGGGGCCGCCACCGCTCGGGCGACGCGCGAGGCTCTCAGGAGGTGAGTTCGGCGAGCTTTTGCCGGCCCTTTTCGGCTTCCGGCGAATCGCCGTGCTCGCTCACCAGCTTCTGCAGGACCAGACGGGCGTCGACCTTGTCGCCGAGCTCCGCGAAGGCCAGCGCCTGCCGCAGCAAGGCGGCCGGGATCTTGTCGCCTTTCGGATAGCGGAGCAGCACCTCGTTGAACTCGAGGATCGCGCGATTGTAGTCGTGGTTCGAATAGTACGCCTCGCCGATCCAGTACTGCGCGTCGTCGGCGAACTCCGATTTGGGCGACTTGCGCAAGAACTCGCGCAGCTTCTGGATCGCTCCCTGGCTGTCGCCGTTACGCAGGATGTCGATGCCATCGCGATACTCGGGAGGAGCGAGAGGCGGCACCTGGACCGAGGCGAGCGGGCTCTCCGTCCCGGCGGCCGTTCCCGTCGTCGGTGCGGTTTCTCCGCCCCCGACCGGTGCCCCCGCCAGGGCACTCCGCCCTGGCTCGATCGCCGCCAGCCGGAAGTCCAGAGCGTCGAGCCGCTTGGTGAGCTCGTCGAGCTTTCGGCCGCCGCCCTGGAACTTGAGGGCCTCGACCTCGCCCCGCACCTGCTGAAGGTCGACCCTCACGCCGTCCACCATCGACTTGGCGTCGGCCGCTTGCCTCCGTGCCTCCTGCATGTCGTCGCGAATGTATTGCAGGTCCGCCTGCGTCGCGCAGCCGAGCGCGCCGCTACAGAGGGCCGCGACGATCGCGAGCCGTTGCGATCCGAACCGTGCCACGGCCCGAGCTAGTTGAGGACGACCGAGTGCGCTCGGCGATTGCGCGCGAAGCAATCCTCGTTGGATTCGTGGCAGAGCGGAAGCTCCTCGCCGTAGCTGATGGTCGAGAGGCGATCGGCCGGGACACCGAGCACCACCAAGTAGTCCTTGACCGACTTGGCGCGCCTGGCACCGAGCGCCAGGTTGTATTCCACGGTACCGCGCTCGTCGCAGTGGCCCTCGACCTCGGCCTTCGCGCTCGCATTCTGCTTCAGCCAGTCGGCGTTTTGCTGTAGCACGCTACGATCCTCCGAGCGAAGGTCGTAGCGATCGTAGTCGAAGTGAACGTCGTGCAGAGGTCCACCCTCCGACGGCCCCATCCCTTGCTTGAAGCGGTCGAGGCTGCTGCCTGCGAGCCCGCCTTGACCGAGCCCAGCAGTTCCTTCACCTCCCGGCGTCGGCTTCTTCCCCGGACAGCCAGCCAGAATAAGAGCCACCGCCACCGCGGCCAGCGCGAACGATCGTTCCCGCACTCTCTTCATTCTCACCCCCCAAAGATCCGCTGAAATTCACGCAACACCGCGCTCACCGAAGCCGCAGA
>CAVPWJ010000079.1:0-5894 GCA_963708955.1 uncultured delta proteobacterium | reverse complement strand
GAGGCGACGACCTCGGCGACGGTGTCGTAACGTCGATAGCTCTTGGGATCGACGACGAAGTCGCCGTGTCGATTGCTCGCCTCGAAGCCTTCCTCCGGCGCCAGCATGGGCAAATGCTTATTTGGGGAAATGCCCTCGGCCACATTGTCGACCGTTACCACGAAGCGGCGCACGAGCGCCTCGGTGGCAAGCCACTTGGCCCACGCGGGCCGCGACGAGAGCGCCGCGACGAGCTGACGGACGAACGCGTCGCTCCGATCGAGCGCCGGAAGCGGAGTCTGCGACTGCGCGGGCGGTTCGCTCGGCGCCGTCGCCTCAGCGGTCCCGGGCGTGGCGACGACGGCGAGCATCCCGGGCGCCCGCGCCGGGGGCGACAGCAGCCGGTAGGCGAGGTAACCGAGGCCTACCGGGATCGCCAGAACGAAGAGGATCAGCAGCCGGATCGGCCAGTCGCTGCGCGTTCGCCCCTCGATGCCATCGAAGTCCTGCATCGCTCGCTTCCGCAACCGAGACGTTCTCGATGCTGTCGCGGGGCCGCCAAAACGTCAATGGGCGTTACAGCGCCCCCCCGTGCTTGTGCCGCTTGCCTCCCCAACGACGCACCACTAGAGTGACGCGTTGCCGTTTTGCGCCCGTAGCTCAACGGATTAGAGCATCAGACTTCGGATCTGAGGGTTGGGGGTTCGAATCCCTCCGGGCGCGTTGCCCTCTAGGGATTGTGCCACGCGGGTTTCCCGCGTTTTCGACGGCTCGCCTTACAACAAGCTTTTGCGGCGCCGGAAGCAGGGCGGAAGCATCAGGACGGGTTTCGAGAGCGCCCGCCAGGCTACGCCGGCCCGGTGGAGGCCCTCGACGAGGGGCCCCGGCTTTCGCCAGCGGCCCCCTCTCGCGGGCTTGAAAGCCGAGCCTACTTCGACCACCGCTCCCGCCACTCGACGGGGATCTCGTTCTCGGCGATGAAGCCGTAGTCCACGGCCTCGCGGAGCCAGGCTGCGATCCGCGAGTAGCGCTCCCGCGGATCGCCGAGCGCAGGGATGTTCATTCGCCTCAGCAAGCCGCTGAAAGCGACGTCCCCCTCACGCAGTCGATCGGCGAACTCCTCCTCCGCGACGAGCGCGTGTCCGAGGGCGGCGAGGTGGGCGGCGATCTTTGCCACGAGCGTATGGTGCGCGGGCCGGAGGCGATCGCAGATTTCCCGTGATGCGCGGAGCCGCTCCTCGGTTACTGTGCTCTCCTGAATCTCGATCGCACGTCGGACGACGTTCAATCGATCCCGGAGCCCGGCGAGGCTGTCGCGCAGCCCGCTGTGGTCCGCCTCGCTCGCGTCCTCGCCGGCGAGTAGTTGCGAGGCGCGGTCGGTGAGCGAGTTCCTCGCGGCCGTGATGCGCGCGTTCACGTCGCCGATCGCGCGGTCGAGCTCGTCACGCTGGCCGCGGAGTTCTTGCAGCTTCGTCCACGCGGCGCTGTAGCCAGCGTCCGCCTTGAGATCGAGCACGCCGCCCGCCATACCGCTCCCGCCGCCGATCTTGCCGAGCAGTCGCGCACCGAGGCCTTTCGGCCGAGTGCCAGGTGCCGTCTCTGTCGTTTCCATCTGGTGTTTCCTCCGTCCTGTCAGTTCGCGCGCGGGGCCAATCCCCGCACGTTTGAGGTTCTATCGCGTCACGCAACCGCCTCGAGCTGGCGCCGAAGATCGGCGACGCTCTCCGATCCGCGGCAAATCACCGGCTGGCCGTAGGCCCCGCGTGGAACGGGCGACACTTCATTCAAGTCGGCCTCGATGACGACGCGGATCACTCGCCCCGAAGAATCCGTCTCACGTTTCTCGCGTGTCGAGGTGAAGTTGAATGACCACTCGCTGAGTTGGCCGCAGCGCGCCGTGAGCGCGGCGAGTACGTCGAATTGTGAGCACCCCGCGTGACAGTGCACGAGCGGCCGGCCGTCGTCGCCCTCGGCGACTGACAGGCTCGGGTCACGATCCTCGTGCGCGACGCATCGCGCGAGCCATCCGTCGCCGGACCGTCGCGCGCCGAGAGCCTCGGCGAGCTCAGCGGCCGCCACGGCCGCGCGCCCGAGTCGCTCGTGGAGGAGCGTGCGCTCCGCGCGATGAACGCATCGAGATCCTCGGGCCGGTAGCGCACACAGCGCCCAAGTTTGCGAAAACGCGGACCGCAACCGGCCCACCGCCAGCGTTCGAGCGTCGCGGGTTTGATGCCGAGAAGCCGAGCGGCTTCCTCCTGTCCTACGAGTGCCTCAAGCTTGTTCGCCATCTTCGTGCTCCCTCATGTTTCGAGGCGCACGGTAGCGAACGCGCTGGGTAGCGTGGCGGGCTGCCTACCCAGTTTTTTTGCGGGCTCGCGGATTCAGGTCTTCAATCACTTTTCGGATGGTCTCGACGCTCGCGGCCGCCGCTGTTTCGCCGTGGATTTCTCGTGCGATCTCTCGCGCCGATCGTGGCCGCGCTGCGCTCTGCCACTTCTTGCGTGCCAGCGTGCGCCAGTTTTCGTTGCGCGGGGCGGTATCCTTCCGTGCCTGTTTCGCACGCACCGCGCCCCCCTTTCCCGAGGCCGCCAGCGTGCTTCTTCCACGGATTGTGCAAAGCTCGAACGAGCGCTTGAACGACGCGCTCGCGTCGAGGTTTCCAATCCGGAGCGCGAGCCAGGTTGCATCCGCCGCGGCCCCCGCGCGATCGCCGCGCGCAGCCCCGCGAGCTGCGACAGAATTTCAGCCGCGAACCACTCCTGCGTGTGCGGACGATCCTCGACGAGGCTCGTAATGGTAGCGACCAAGTGGCCGGGGCCGAGTGCTCGAAGCTGCTCGAGCGTCTCGGGCTTCGGTCCCACATAGGCGAGCCGGCCGTCGGGCTCCTGCCGCACGAGAAACGGCCCGCACTCTGCCGGAAGTCCGTGCTCGCGGAGCGTCGCGCGCGCTTCTCGCTCGAGCCGGGCGAGGTCGTTCTCGAGCGAGGTCTCTTCGTAGATCTTCTCGAGTGCCGCCGCGAGCGCCTTCCCCTCTCCTCGCCCGAACGGCCCGAACTGAACTACCGAGTGGAGCGTGAGCCCCGAATCACGGACACGAGCCTTCCCTGGAACGTTGCCGTGCGGAACCCGTCGCCCGTCGGGCGCGTGGCGCGTGAGCGTTACGCGCCGCTTCCTCCGCGGAGCCTTCGTCCGGGTGCCCCGCCGCTTGCGTGCAAGCACCGGCGGCCTCACCGATAGACTTCGCGCCGGTGCCCGATCCGCGCGATGAGAACGACAAGCCGTGCGTCCTCGATCGAGTAGACGACGCGGTACATCCCCACGCGGATGCGGTAGAGGCTATCTGCACCGGCGAGCTTCTTGCCCCCGGGCGGTCAAGGGTTCTCGGCCAGCGCGTCGATCCGAGCCCGGATGCGTTGCTGGTCCACCCGGGGAAGCGACGCGAGGGCTCGAACCGCGGGAGCCTTCAACTCAACGGCGTAAGCCATCGAGCTAGAGGCCGAGATCGCGCTTTACCTGCTCCCAGGGAACACTAGGGCTCTTGTCGGCGAGCGCCTTGCGTGCCTCGCGAACGTCGATCTCATCCTCGAGTCGCTCGATCAGCTCGAGGTCCTCGAGCGGGACGAGAGCGGCGACCCGCTTTCCCTTGCGCTCGAGAACTACCCGCTCGCCCTTCTTCGCCACTCGATCAAGCGTCGAGGAGAACTGTTCGCGTGCCTTCGCTGCCGTCATCCGTACCATGGTTCCCCCTCGCTCCGCCGTACTCCGTCCGACTCCGGCAAAGGTTAGCAGAACCGCGCCGGAACCGACACACCCGCGCGTCACCGCTTAAGCTCGATGACGTTCCCGGCCGCCGCCCCGCTGCTCTTCGGATTCATCGCCGCGGCGATTCTCGAGCCGATCGCGTCGGCGGCTTCGCGGAGCGGGTCGGACGACAGATGCGCGTAGCGCGCGGTCGTGCGCGGCTCGACGTGGCCGAGTAGCGCACCGATCATTACGAGGCTCGACCCGAGCGCCGCTCCCTGGCTCGCGAACGTGTGCCGAAGATCGTGAAGGCGCACATCATCGAGGCCCGCGTGCTTTCGGATGCGCTGCCACGAGTCCTGAATGTTCACCAGGTGCGAGCCCGCGTGTCGCCCGCGAATCACCCACGGGTTGCCGTCCTCGCGCGGGAGCGCGGCGAGCACCTGTAGTGCCGCCGGGTTCAACTGGACGGAGGTGTCGGGATGCCGGACAGGAACTGGAAAGAGATTCGAGCCGCCAAGCTGTCGCCGGCCGCACGAGCCCGCGTCGAGGCAGCAGTTCGCAACGAGCTCGCAACGATGGATCTTCGCGAAGCACGAGAGGCGAGCGGCAAGACGCAAGCGGAGATCTCCGCGGCAACCGAGATGAGCCAAGGCGAGGCATCTCGCCTCGAGCGCCGGGACGATTTCCTACTGTCGACACTGCGGCGATACGTGAAAGCGCTTGGTGGTGAGATCGAGCTCGTCGCTCGATTCCGCAACAAAGCTGTCGTGCTGCGGCCATCCGCGGAAGGGGGACACGGTCATCAAGAAGCGCCGCGCTCCGATCGCGCCAAACGCGGTCGCCCTACAAGCGTTTCGTGAGCGATGCCGACTTCTTGAAGCCTTATCTCGTCGCGCTTTTCGTAGTTGCCGACCCGCGTTGTCGGGTGATCACTTCGCGTGGCCGCGAAGGGCTTCATCGGCTAGGGCGTCGAGCTTTCCGGCCTTCACGTCGCGCTCGAGCTCGCGATCCCATGCGGCGGCATCGAATTCCGCGAACCAACGTCGGAACCCTGCGAGCTCCTCGGGTGACAAGGCCGAAATCCTTTCCTCGAGCATCTGAACCTTGCTCATGGACGGGTGATAGCAGCTTGCACGCTCACGAGCCACTACGAAATGGTCGCCCGACGTCGCATCGGACAGACCTGCTGATTCTGTTCGCGTTCTCACTCTTACTCACCCGACGAGCTGGTGGCGTTCCGTCTCGCGACGTGGAACTACCGCGCGCCGCGCGCCGACGGAAAGCGGCACTTCGGCTTCGTCATCGACGACGTCGGACCGAGCCCGTCCGTCGAGCCCAACGGAAGCGTGGTCGATCTCTACGGCTACACGAGCATGGCGGTCGCCGCGGTCCAGCAGCAGGCGGCGGAGATCGACGAGCTGAAGCGAGAGGTCGCGCAGCTCCGCAAGGAGCTGGAAGCGTCGAGACAGCCCGTCAAGTAGAAGTCTCTCAGTTCACGGCTGGGTGATTGGCCTCACGAGAGAAGCTGGAGGTCGATTCCGTCGCGGAGTTGGTGCGCCCGGCCATGCTTTCGAGGAGCGCACCGACCACCAGAAGAGAGTGGGCGATTCATCCAAAGACGAGTCCCAGGAGAGCGACAGCTCCGCGGGTTCGCTCGGCCGGGAAGTTTCAGAACCCTGAACGTTCGTGTGCACGGAAGAGCCGTGCTAGAGTCTCTGTTGGCTTCACGAATCGTGGAAGGCGCTGGGCAGTGGGATTGTCCGGGGACAGGATACGCGAATGGAAGCGTTCGTCGAGGGAACGATCTACGACACGAGTGGGGCGACCGCCGTCGAGAGCCGCGACAACGGCCGCACGGACTCGAGGTGGCACTCTGAAACACTCTACAAGCGAAACGCCGACGGGGCGTTTTTCCTGCACACGAAGGGAGCCCCTCTCTCCAGATACTCGGAGATCCGGAGCCGCGTCTGCTTCGGCACGGAGACGATTTTACCGCTCTCCGCCGCCAAGGCCGAGCAGTGGATCCGGTCGCTTTCGGATCGGCACGTGTGCGCTCTCTAACCGTGGCGTCGCGTGCGTGAACCTCCGCGACGCGGCAACGGTCGAAGTGCGCTGCTCCTCGGCGCATCCTGGCGGTTCGTGACCGGTCGTCCGTCCTCGATCAAGGCGGCC
>CAVPWJ010000078.1:0-3930 GCA_963708955.1 uncultured delta proteobacterium | reverse complement strand
CGGCGGCGGCATGTTTTCGGGAATGCTCGGCGGGTTGTTGACGATGCTGTAGAACATCGCCGAGGCGGTGTCGGCTTGAAACGGGCGGTCCCCGGTGAACACTTCGAAGGCCATCACGGCGAACGCATAGCGATCGGTCGTGGCCGAGGGCGCGATGCCTTTCAACTGCTCGGGGGCCATGTAGGCGGGAGTGCCGAGCACCGCGCCGGTTGCGGTCAGGCCGGTGTCTTCGCCGCGCGCGATGCCGAAGTCCATCAGCTTCACGCGCCCGTCGCGGCCGACCAGCACGTTCGACGGTTTCACATCGCGGTGGACGATGCCCGCGGCGTGGGCGGCCTCGAGGCCGAGCAAGGCGTACGCCAGAATCCGCATGCGGGTCGCGTCGTCGAGACCGCCGGCCCGGATCCGTTCGGTCAGGCTCTGCCCGTCGACGTACTCCATCGCCAGGAACGGTCCCCACTGCGCGTCCTCGCCGACGTCGTAGATGGTGATGACGTTCGGGTGGTTCAGGCGCGCGGAGATCTCCGCCTCGCGCTGGAACCGCTCTCGCGCCTGGTCGGCGGAGATGCCGACCGCCTGCACGATCTTGATGGCGACCGGACGCTTGAGCAGCGGATCCTCGGCCAAATAGACCGCGCCCATCGCTCCAGCGCCGAGCGACCGCTGCACCCGGTAGCGCCCGATCGCCTCGGGTTCCCGGTTCATGTTTCGGAAAGGGATGGACTCAAGTTTCGGACCGCCGTCGGTGGGTTTTCGCGTAGCCTACCAGAGAGGCCCGCGGCGCCCAAAACGCCGTCAGCGATCGGCACCGACCGGCATCGAATCGATCGGACGAATCGTGCCGTTCGCGGAAAGTCGGAAGATCGCTCCTCGGGCCTCCATGCCGTGGACTTCCACCAGATCGCCGCGCCGCAGGCGGGCAAACGTGGCGGCGGCCGGCGGATGTCTACGCTTCAACTGTCCGAGCACGATCCAGCGGCCGTCGGCACAGAGGTAGACGCGCCGCTCGCCCTTGAGGTCGAGCACGTCGCTCACCACGCGCCAGCGCGTCGCCTCCGGACGGGGAGGGGCCTCGCGGGCGAGCAGCAGGTAGGAGAACTTGAGCGAGTCCTTGCGCAGGCCCGTGCGCCGGTCGATCGCTCGCACCGCCTGCGGCGGCTCCCACGCGAGCTCGGCGATGCACCAGTCGCGCTCGGCCGCCAGCGCCGGGCAGGGCGCCTCGTGCAGGCACGGCGCCATCACGTGGAGCAGGCCGGCGTCGAGCAGCCGGTCGCGCACGCGATGAAGGTCCCGGGTTGCGTCGCGCAAGCCCGGTTCGACGATCACCAGCGCCCCCTGCGCTGCGAGGAGCTGCTTGGCGGCGGCCGTTACCAGCGCCGTCGCGCGCTCGATGCCCCCTTCAGCGCCGCGCGCGATCTCGCAGAGAACGTTGGCGGCGAGCACCAGGTCGAAGCGACCGTCGGCCGCCGCCAGCGGGAATAGCTCCGCCCGGTCGGCGACCAGATCGACGCGCAGCGGCCGCACTTCGACCGCCAGCCCCGCCCGTGCGCCGAAGCGGCTGACCAGCGCCTGCGCGCACTTCAGGTTCTCGTAGGACTGGTCGAGCGCGACGAGCTCGAGCCGCCGCGGACGATCGGACGGCGGCAGGCCGCGGACGAAGTCGCAAAGCCCGAGCAAGGCGCTGCCTGGCCCGGAGCCGAGGTCGATCGCGCGCAATGTCCGGCCGGCGAAGCGCCGGGGATCGGCCGCGAGCCAGGCGGCGAGCGGCGTGCGCACCTTCGGCACGTTGACCGGCAAATAGTAGCGCAGATAGGCCTCACGCAGCGCGGGGCTCCGGCTGTAGTCGGCCTGCCATTCGCCGCGACCGACGAACAGATCGGACAGCGCCAGTACGTGCGCGGCGAGCCGCGCTTCGTCCCCGCCGAGATCGCCCGCGGCCTCGTCGATGATTTGCGCGAGATCGGCAGGAAAGTGATATACGCCCACGATTACGCTACATAGTCGCGCAGGAGCGATGAAAATCAACTCCGTCAAAGGATTCCGGGACGTTCTGCCCGGCGAGACCGAGGTCTGGAGCCGACTCGAGGACGAGGCGCGCCGCCTCTTTGTCGGTTACGGCTACGCCGAGATCCGCATCCCGCTGGTGGAGCGCACGGAGCTCTTCGCGCGCGCGGCTGGCGAGACCTCCGACATCGTCGAGAAGCAGATGTACACGTTCGACGACGTCGACGGCACCTCGCTGACGCTGCGCCCCGAAGGCACCGCGCCGGTGGTCCGCGCCTACATCGAGAACGGCATCCATGGCCGAGAGCCGGTCTCGAAGATCTTCTATCTCGGAGCGATGTTTCGCCGCGAGCGGCCACAGAAGGGGCGCTTCCGGCAGTTCCATCAGATCGGCGCCGAGGTGCTTGGCCGGGAGGATCCACTGGTTGACGCGGAGTTGCTCGTGCTGCTCGCCGAGTACTTCGCCGCGCTCGGCCTGGCCACGGCTCGGATCGAGATCAATTCGCTCGGCTGTTCGGCCTGCCGGCCGGCCTACCGAGAGGAGCTTCGCCGTTGGGCCGACGCGCGCACGCAGTTGCTGTGCGCCGACTGCAACCGGCGGCTGGAGCGAAACCCGCTGCGCATCCTCGATTGCAAGGAGGATGCGGAAAACACGCGCGACGCGCCCCTGATGGTCGAGCACCTGTGCGCCGCCTGCACCGAGCACTTCCGCTCGGTGCAGGCGCTGCTCACCGCCGAGTCGGTGGCGGTGACGCTCAACCCGCGCATGGTTCGCGGCCTCGACTATTACTGCCGAACGGCGTTCGAGATCGTCGCCGAGGGACTGGGGGCACAGAACGCGATTGGCGGTGGCGGGCGCTACGACGGGCTGGTGGCGAGCCTCGGTGGACCCTCCGTTCCGGGGGTCGGCTTCGCGCTGGGGGTCGAGCGGCTGGTGCTCGCTCTCCGCGCGCCCGAGGCGGCGGCACCTTTCGATCTGTTCGTGGCTCCGCTCGGCGAGACGGCCGAAGCCCGGGCGTTCCGGCTCGCGCGCGAGCTGCGGCGCGAGGGGCTGCGCTTGGAGATCGAGCCGGGTTCGCCGTCATACATGTCGCAGGCGGCGAGCTGGCCGATCTCGAGCAACGGCGAGCCGGGATCGAGCAGCCGCTCGACGCGGTCCCGGGGCAGCAATTTGCCGCGCGAAACGTGGCGCTCGCGGTGCTTTTCGGACCCGCCTTTCGCAGCCTCCGCGACATCGGCGCGCAGCTTTGCGGCGAGCGCGCGATTGTGCGCGGCGCGGGCCGTCGCCTCGTCGCCCGAAAGGTCGATCCTGCTGTCGATGCGCGGTGCGCTCATGCCCCTCCAGCCGTTCGTTCGTCTAGTTAGCGCTGCCGTTCGCCTAGCGGTGACTTGCGGGCATTGCAAAGCGGGCTTCTGGAGAGCAGTGACCACCGCTTGGTAAAAGAGGGCTCCGAACCATGAAACGACGCATCCACCTCCTCCTCGCTTCCTCGCTCGCGTTGGCCATTGCCGGCTGCAACACGCAAGCGGGCAATTCGATCGAGGCGCAAAAGCCGGGGGCCGGCGTTGGAGTTTCGAAATCGTGGATGGACACGTCGGTCAAGCCCGGCGACGATTTCTTCCAATATGCCAACGGCAGCTGGGTCAAGAACACCGCGATGCCGGAAGACCGTTCGCGCATCGGCGCCTTCTGGATTGCCGACCTGGAGCGCGAGAAGAACACCCGCGAGCTGTTCGACGGGATCATCAAGGCCAATCCGACCAGCGGCAATGACGCGCTGATCGCCAATTATTACAAGGCCTATCTCAACACCGACGCGATCGACCGCGCCGGAATCGCCCCGGCCAAGGCCGACCTCGACGCGATCAACGCGATCGCCGACAAGAACGCGCTGAGCGCGGCCATCGGCGGCACGCTGCGCGCCA
>CAVPWJ010000077.1:0-8137 GCA_963708955.1 uncultured delta proteobacterium | reverse complement strand
GCCAGTTGTCGCGCTCGTCGACGTTGGCGAGCGAGGCGGCGACGCCGCCCTCGGCCATCACCGTGTGCGCCTTGCCGAGCAAGGACTTGCAGACAAGCCCGACCGACACGCCTTCGGCCGCGGCGGCGATGGCGGCCCGCAGGCCGGCGCCGCCCGCGCCGATCACCAGCACGTCGTGCTCGTGCCGTTCATACTCGGTCATCAGAAGATCCTCAGATCGGTCCAGATCCCCATCGAGCAGAGCCTCACGTACAGGTCCGAGAAGCCGACGGAGAAGAGACTCATCCACGCCCACAACATGTGCTTGCGGTTGAACGCGCCGACGCAGCCATAGCACTTCTCGCGCAGCCGCGCGCGCGACAGCAGGTCGAGCCGGCCGCCCACCAGGTGGCGCAGCGAGTGGCAGCCGAACGTGTAGCCGGCGAGCAGGCAGGTATTGGCCGCCAGCACCAGCGTGCCGACCCCTACGCCGAACGAGACCTGACCGGCCGAGTCGGTGAACCACAGGGCCTTCCACGCGTCGTGAGCGAGCACGACCAGGAACAGCAGCGCGAAGTAGAGGAAAAAGCGGTGTGCGTTCTGCAGGATCAGCGGGAACGAGCGCTCGCCCCAGTAGCTCCGCCGAGGCTCGCCCACCGTGCACGAGGGCGGATCCGCCCAGAACGCCTTGTAGTAGGCTCCGCGGTAGTAATAGCAGGTAAACCGGAAACCGGCCGGAGCCCAGAGAATGAAGATCGCCGGCGACCAGGGGAGCCAGCCCGGCCACCATCCGGGCTTGAGGCCGAACCAGCTATGCGGCGAATCGCCGAACAGCTCCGGCGAGTAAAATGGGGAGAGATACGGTCCGAAAAAATAGTGATTCCCCTGGAGCGATGCCCACGTGGTGTAGCTCAGGAACGTGCCTAGCCCGAGGAAGACCGCGAGCGGCTGGAGCCACCAGGCGTCGCGTCGTGTCGTCTCACCGAAGCGGCGCTCGCCGAGCGACGTCGCTGCATATGCCACCGGACATCCTCCTTTCTCCCGCGCTGCCGACACGTCGATTCGCCATCGCCGTGCCCTTTCGAGTCGAGTTGCAGCGTCGGCGCGCCTTCTAGTAACATTTCCTCTGCCCTTCAAGCCTCCGAGGATTTTTTCTGAAAGCCCAAGGACCATCGCGCGCTGCCGCGGGGCATCGTGCTCGGCTCGTGGGCGGCCGTCACGGCCGACTCGTCGATCGAGCTTCGGCTGATGGGCGCGGCGCAATCGGTACGCACGCGCCTCGACGCCGACACGGACCAGGCACTCCGCCTGCGGCGATTCGATTTGCGCTTGCATTCAATGACGGGCGGCGTCAGCTCGTCGTGTCGGAGGCCACCCGCGGAGGCGCCGTCTCGACCAGGGCCTCGCGCAGCCGGTCGAACGGGTCTCCGCCCTTGGCGACCGCCGCGCGCATGAGCTTCACCGTGGCCTGGAGGCTTCCCTCACGTTCGTAGAGCGCCTCGAAGAGATCGAGGTCGCGCAGGTATACGCGTTGCTCCAGCAAGCTCGCGTTGTTGATCGGCCCGGCGGCGAAGTCCGCGTAACGGCCGGGGCGCAGCTTCAGACTGCTCATGCCCTCGCGGATCTCCAGGAAGGCATGCCGTCTGCCGTCCTCGAGCGCCGCTCCCGTCGGACGAGTGGCGTAGAATCGCTCCAGCCGGGAGATGCTATCGGCGAGGAAGGCGGCGATCTTCAGCGTATCCCGCCAGTCCTCCGCCGCCTGCAGGCACTGCTGGCTCGCCGCGCGATCGCCGACGCAGAAGAACTCCACGGCAGCCCGATAGCCCGTGAAGGTGGCCGCGGATTCGTCGAACGTCACCTCCCCGGGCAGGAACAGCGTGGCGTGGAACAGCTCGTGAAAGATCACTTCCGCGAGCGTCACCTCGTCGCGCTGCAGCAGCAGCGAGGGCAGCGGGTCGTCGAACCAGCCGAGCGTCGAAAACGCGATCGCCGGCCGCACGTAGGCGTCGTACCCATCGCGCTCGAGTGCGGCGGCGGCCGCCGCCGCCGTCTTCTTCGAGAAGAACCCCTTGTACGGAACCCGGCCGACGATCGGAAACCACCAGGTGCGAGGCTCGAGCCGATCCCGGCGCGCCGCGACCAACAGATGCACGACGGCGCTGCCGTCGATGCGAGAGATCGATTGGAAGCTGCCGCCGACGCGCAGCCCGATGGTCTCCTCGGCGTAGCGGCGAACGTCGAGCACGAGCCGGAGCTTGTGCTCCTCCCCGGCCGAGAGGCTCGGCTGCGCGAGCACCTGCTCGATCGGCTGGCGGCGCCACAGGATGCGCGCCTCTTCGTAGGCGGCCCGCGCCACGTAGCCGGCGGAGCAGCCGCACGCCAGCCAGACGGGAGCGGCGAGCGCGAGCACGCGCAGCATCCAACGCAGCCGCCGCGCCGTCACTCCCGGATCTCCGGCACGTCTCCCTCGCGGGCCGGGTGCGCGGCGAACTGCAAGCGATGGAGCTTGGCGTAGAGGCCGCCGCGGGCGAGCAGCTCCGCATGGGTCCCGATCTCCCGCACCACGCCGTGGCGGAGAACGACGATGCGGTCCGCGCGTTCGATGGTCGACAGGCGATGAGCGATGAGGATCGCGGTGCGGTTCTCGAGCAGCCGGTCGAGCGCGTCCTGGATCAGCGCTTCGGTCTCCGGATCGACGCTCGAGGTCGCCTCGTCGAGCACGAGAATCGCCGGGTCGTAGGCCAGCGCGCGGGCGAAGGAGAGCAGTTGGCGCTGCCCCGTCGAGAAGTTGTTGCCGCGCTCGCGCACCGGCTCGGAGTAGCCCGCGGGAAGTCGCGAGACGAACGGGTGGGCGTGCACCACGCGCGCCGCCGCCTCCATGCGCTCGGCGCCGATTTCCGCCCGGCCCAGCGTGATGTTGTACGCGACGTCTCCGGAGAACAGCATCGCGTCCTGCAACACGATTCCGACGCTACGCCGCAATCGCTCGAGCTGCCAATCCCGAACGTCGACGCCGTCGATCTTCACCGCGCCCTTCTGCGCATCGTAAAAGCCGGCGAGCAGCTTGATCAAGGTGGTTTTTCCCGAGCCCGTGGTCCCGACGATCGCCACGGTCTCTCCGGGAGCGACCGAGAACGAGACGTCGCGCAGCACCCAGTCGGCGTCGACGAGCGGCTGCGAAAACGGGGACACCTCCGGCCCTCGCCTCTTGTACGAGAACCACACCGCTTCGAAATCGACGCGGCCCGCCACCCGCGCGGGGGCATGCCGGCGATCGTGTTCGTCGGGCAGCGGCGTATCGAGAAGCTGGAACACCCGTTCGGCGGCCGCCATCGCCGACTGCATCACCGCGTACTTGGTGGAGAGGTCGCGAATCGGGATGAAGAATTTCTGAATGTACTCGACGAACGCCACGAGCGTGCCGAGGGCGATCGCCCCGGCGACGATCTGCCCGCTCGCGTACCACACCGTGAGCGCGATCGAGATCGAGCTCACCGCCTCCACCATCGAGAACAGCGCGGCTTCATAGACGTTCGATAGGTGGTTCGCCTCGCGGTGCGCGTCGTTCAACTGGTCGAACTCACGGAACGTCCGCGCCTCGCGGACGAACAGTTGCACGACCGCCATGCCGGAGATGTGCTCCTGAAGAAACGCGTTGATGCGGGCGATGCGCTCGCGGATCAGCCGATAGGACTGGCGCGCCTTGATGCGGAAGAAGTTGATGGCAAGCACCATGACCGGCAGGAGCGACAACGTGACCAGCGCGAGCCTCACGTGCAGATGGAAGAGGATCGCGACGATGCCGAGCAGGGTGAGGCCGTCCATCGCGATCGTCAGCGCGCCGGCCGCGAACATCTCGTTGATCACGTCGACGTCGGTGGTCATGCGGGTGACCAGCCGGCCGACCGGATTGCGGTCGAAGTAGGCGAGCGGCAGACGCTGGAGGTGGGCGAAGACCTCGACCCGCAGGTCGGACAGCGCCCGCTGCGCGACGAGCATCGTCAGGTAGTAGTTTCCGTAGAAGAACGCGATCTCGGCGATCGCCGCCGCCACGAACAGCGCGGCCATGCCCGACAGCTCCGCGAGGTTCTTGGCGGCCATCGAGCGGTCGATGGCGATCTTCAGCAGATAGGGCTGCGCGAGCAGGGCGAGCGAGCTCGCCAGCAGACAGACGATCGACGACGCGAACGTGCCGCGATAGGGCCCGACGTACCCCAACAGCCGACGCATCAAGCGCAAGTCGTAGGCCTTGCCGCTGATCTCGTCGTGATCCATCTGGGCCTGGGCGCCGCTCACCGTCGTCACAACGCCCCCAGCTCGTTCTCGACCCTCTGCTGCTCGAACATCTCGGCGTAGACGCCGCCCCGGCGCATCAGCTCCTCGTGCTTGCCACTCTCGACGATGGCGCCGTCGTCGAGCACCACGATCGTGTCGGCGCCACGGACGGTCGACAGCCGGTGCGAGATCACGATGCGGGTGCGGCCGGGGAACGACTCGCGGAGATGGTGCAGGATGCGCCGCTCCGTCTCGCTATCCACGCTCGACAACGCGTCGTCGAAGATCAGGATCTTGGGGTCGATTGCCAGCGCGCGGGCGAGCGAGACCCGCTGCTTCTGCCCACCGGACAGGGTGATGCCGCGCTCGCCGACCGGCGTCTCCAGGCCCCGGGGCAACGCGGCGAGATCCTGCTCCAGGCCCGCCACCCTCGCCGCCCAGCGAACCCGCTCGTCGGCTTCGCCGTTGCCGTCGATGCCGAAAGCGATGTTCTCGCGAATGGTCTTGGAGAATAGAAACGGATCCTGGGGGACGACCCCGAGCGCGCGGCGGAGGGTGGCGAGCGACATCGATCGCACGTCGCGTCCGTCGATACGCACCACCCCTGATTGCGGATCGAAAAGGCGCGGGATCAGCTGCACGAGCGTCGTCTTGCCGGCCCCGGTGCGGCCGACGATCGCCAGCGTCCCGCCAGGGGGGATCCGCAGCCGAACGCCGTCGAGCACGTTGGCCGACTTGCGGGCTCCGGGATACGCGAAGCGCACGTCCTCGAGCTCGATCTCGCCGCGCTCGACCGGCGCCTCGCCGTTCGAGCGCGGACCGACGATTTCCGGCTCGGCGGCGAAAACGTGATCGAGGCGCTTCATCGACGCCCGCCCGCGCTGCAGGATCGACAGCATCCAGCCGAGCGCCATGGTCGGCCAGGCCAGCAGGTGCAGGTAGGCAATGAAAGCGACCAGGTCGCCGATGCCGATCCGGCCGCGGATCACCTGCCATCCGCCGAACCACAGCACCACCAGGATGCCGGCGCTCGACACCAGCTTCATGATCGGCGCGATGAAGCCGCGCACACGCGCCAACGCTAGGCTCTGCTCCTGGAATTCGCCGTTCATCTTCTCGAAGTTGGCGATCTCCTCGCGCTCCAGCGCGTACGCCTTGACCACCGTCATCCCGGCGAGATTCTCCTGGGCGCGCGCGGACAGCGCCGCCAATCCCTCCTGCACCTTCACCGTCCGCTCCATCAGTTGGCGCGACAACCGCTTCACGATCCACAGCACCAAGGGATAGGCGGCGAGCGAGAAGAACGTCAGCGGCACGCTGATCGTCACCATGATCGACACGGCATAGACGTAGTAGATGGGGGTATTGATGAAGTTCAGGATGCCGGGTCCGATCATCATCCGCACCGCGCCGATGTCGTTCACCAGGCGGGACATCAGGTCGCCGGTCTGGCTGCGCTGGTAGAAGCTCTGGGGCAGCGCCTGGAGCTGTCGGAAGAGGTCGTTGCGCAGGTCGTATTCGATGTCGCGGCCGATGTTGAAGATGACGAAGCGGGAGAAGGCGCGCGCCAGGCCCTGCACGATCGCCATGCCGATGATGATCGCCACGTAGAAGACGAGCCCGTGGAGCGCCCGGTCGTGCTCGATCACCTCGACCGCGCGCTTGAGAAAGTAGGGAATGGCCATCGCCAGGCTGGCGGTCACCAGCAGGCACACCAAGCCGAACACGTACCGCCACCGGTAGCGGTGCATGTAGGCGTAGAGGCGGCGCATCTCCCCGGCGAGTGTAGCGGCCTCGTCCGGCCAAGACCAGCCACGCCCTCCCCCCCGCTGCGTCTGGCCGATCTTCTGCTAGAAGTCTCGCCATGGAGACCTCCCGCGACGGCCTGCTGCGCTCGGGCGACGCCGTTCTGTTCATCGACCGCAAGCACCGGCGCTACCTGCGCACGCTGCGCGCCGGCACCCGCGTCCCGCTGCGCGACGGCAACGTCGAATGCGACGCCCTGATCGGCGAGTACGACGGCCGGCGGGTGGCGAACTCGGCGAACGAGACGTTCCTCGTGCTGCGCCCCACGTACGCGGACCTGGTGCTGCACCTGCCCCGCCAGGCGCAAGTCATCTACCCCAAGGACGTCGCCTCGATCCTGGTCTGGGGCGACGTGTTTCCGGGCGCCACGGTCGTCGAGGCAGGGGTCGGCCCCGGAGCGCTGACGATCGCGCTGCTGCGGGCGGTAGGCGCGCGCGGGCGGGTGGTCTCCTACGACTGCCGCGACGACCACATCGAGATGGCGCGCAAGAACATCGCGCGCTTCTTCGGCGATGCCCCGCAGTGGACCGTCAAGTCGGGTGACGTCTACGCCGCGATCGACGAGAGCGACGTCGATCGGGTGATCTTCGACGTTCCGGAGCCTTGGCGGGCGCTCGACGTCGCCGCGCGCGCGCTGCTGCCAGGAGGCGTGCTCGTCGGATACGTGCCCACCGTGCTGCAGGTGAAATCGCTGGTCGACCATCTCCACCAGCATCCCGACTTCGGCGCGGTCGAGACGTTCGAGACTCTGCAGCGCTTTTGGCACGTGCGCGAGCTGTCGATTCGCCCGGAGCACCGCATGGTCGCGCACACCGGCTTCCTCACCATCGCTCGACGGCTGGCCCCGGGCTGAGCGTCGCGGGCACAGCCGAGGCCGCGAACTTTTCGATGCTTTTTTCGATCCCTGCCCTTGTCACCTTGGGGGGGGCGTATTAGCTTGAGCTGGAACCGCGTGGCGCTTTTGATTCGCGCGCGCTGCACAACGCGCGGCCAACACACGATGGCGGGCACACGAGACCCCAAAGATCCCTCCCCCGAGGAGATCAAAGAGCAGAAGTTCTACGGCTTCGAGGAAGACGTCAGCGGAATCGTGATTCCCGAGACGCTGCCGCTACTTCCGCTTCGCGGCGTGGTCATTTTCCCGTCCGCCGTCATGCCACTGCTGATCTCCCGCGGGAGATCCCTCAAGCTGGTCGAGGAGTGCCTGGCCGGCGAGCGCATGCTGGCGCTGATCGCCCAGAAGAATCCCGAAGAGGAGACCCCCGAGGCAAGCGGGCTGTACGCGCGCGGCACGGCCGGGCGCATCCTGAAGATGCTCAAGTACCCGGACGGCAGCGTGCGGATCCTGGTCCAGGGCCTCCGCCGCATCGAGGTCGTCGAGTACGTCGAGCACGAGCCGTACTTCCACGCGCGCATTCGCCAACTTCCCGATCAGGTCCAGCCGTCCAAGGACATCGAGGCCGTGCAGGCGAACATGGTGAACCAGTTCGCCAAGTTCGTCTCCATGATCCCCTACCTGCCCGACGAGCTGCAGGTGGTGGTGATGAACATCAAGGATCCGGCCAAAGTCACCGACCTGGTCTCCTCGAACCTCAACATCTCTCTCGAGGAGAAGCAGGATCTGCTGAACACCACCGACGTCCGCTCTCGGCTCGAGAAGTTGTCGGCTATCTTGAACCGCGAGATCGAGCTGCTCGAGCTCGGTCACAAGATTCAGTCGCAGGTGCAGACCGATCTGAACAAGAACCAGAAAGAATTCTACCTGCGCCAGCAGATGAAAGCGATCCAGAAAGAGCTCGGCGAGGGCGACCCCCGCTCCGGCGAGATCGAGGAGCTACACCGCAAGATCGAAGAGGCGGGGATGCCGGAGGAGCCTCGCAAGGCCGCCGACAACGAGATGGCGCGCCTGAAGATCATCCCGCCGGAATCGGCCGAGCACTCGGTCGTACGCACCTACCTCGAGTGGCTCGTCAGCCTGCCGTGGTCGAAATCGACCGAGGACAACCTGGAGATTCCCCACGCGCGCGGCGTGCTCGACGAAGACCACTACGATCTCGAGAAGATCAAAGACCGCATC
>CAVPWJ010000076.1:0-19797 GCA_963708955.1 uncultured delta proteobacterium | reverse complement strand
TGCATCGCTACGGACAATCGACGGGTGGTGAGAGGGAATGAGGCGGAGCAGCTACTCTGAGTCGACGCCCACTACACCGTTGGCCTTCCAAAGTAGGTCCAGGCGCACCAGCGCCGCGACGGACTCCACTTGCAGCTTCTCCATGACGCGCCCGCGATGAATCTCGACCGTCTTGGCGCTGATGCCGAGATCATCCGCGATGATCTTGTTCGGCTTCCCAGCGATGACGAGGCCCATCACCTCTCGCTCCCTCGGCGTGAGGTGGGTGAGCAGATCGGCAAACCTCGCACACTCCATCCTCGCTTGCCGGGTCCGGCGATCGAGGTCGATCGCCTGGCGAACCCGCTCCAACAACGACTGATCGCTGAACGGCTTTTGGATGAAGTCGATCGCTCCGCCCCTGAGGGCGCGGACGGCCATCGGCACCCTGGCGTGTCCCGTCATGATGATGATCGGCGGCGGCACGCCCCGCCGCCTGAGCTCTTCCTGCAAATCGAGACCGGATAGGCCCGGCATCCGTACGTCGAGCAGCAGACAGCCGGGCTCGTCGAACTTGTATTCGGTCAGGAACTCTTGTGCCGTCGAGTAGCCCTTGAAGCGAAGCCCGGCGGATTCGAAGAGCCAGCCCAGGGATTCCCGCAGGTCCGCATCGTCGTCTACGACGAAAACAGTCGACTCCGCTTCCTTCATGATCCCGGACTCCGACTCTTCACTGCGCCGGGCGGACGTCTTCCGGCAAGCTCAAACACTGCCGCAATCAGTTCGCGTTGGTCGACCGGCTTTGACAGGTGTAAGCGATATCCGGCGGCGAGAGCCAGATACCGATCCATGCGGCCGGCACGTGCCGTCACCGCGATGGCCGGCACGATCGCGGCATCGCCCGAGCTGCGGGCTTGTATCGCACGTAGGAGCGCATAGCCATCGACGTCGGGCATGCTGATGTCGCTGACTAGAACATCTTGCTGCTTCCCTGCTCGTTGAAGGACTTCGAGAGCCTCGCGACTCGATGCCGCCGTCGTGACCGTCGCCCCACATGTCGTCAGCAGGGTGGCCATGGACTCCCGTGCGTCCTCATCGTCGTCGACCACCAGCACACAAACCCCACTCAAGTCCTCCATCTCGCCGAAGCGGTCTCGATCGGCGGCGAATGGAGGCGAAGCAACATAGGTGCTCGAAGGCAGGAGGGGCAACGTGACTGTAAATGTCGAGCCGCGGCCTTCTCCAGCGCTCTCGACGGCGATTTTGCCGCCGTGAAGCTCGACGAGGTTGCGAACGATGGCCAGTCCGAGACCGAGACCGCCGTACTTCCTCGTCGAAGACGTGTCGGCCTGCCGGAAGCGATCGAACACCTCTGGGAGCACTTTTGCAGAGATCCCAATGCCCGTATCGCGGACGGTGATTCGTGCATCCGCGCCGACCTGCTGGAGCTCAACGTCGATCGAGCCTCCCTTCGGGGTGAATTTGATCGCGTTCGAGAGAAGGTTGTCCATCACCTGCTGCAGGCGAGCCTCGTCGCCGTGTACGGATGCGCCGATCTCGTGGGGCGTGAACCGCAGGCGCACTCCCTGCACCCCCGCGGCCGGGAAAGCGCCCTCTACCGCGGCATCGACGACCGCGGCGAGAGGCACCCTCTTCATTTCGAGGGAGATCTTCCCGGCGTTGATGCGCGCGATGTCAATGAGGTCGTCGACCAGGCGCACCTCCAGATTGATCTTTCGCTCGATCGTCTCCAGGGCGCGTGCGGTCTTTTCTTGATCGAGGATGCCCCGACGCAACATCTGAGCGCACAGCAAGGCAGAGCTGAGCGGCGAGCGCAGCTCATGAGACAAGGTAGCTAGGAACTCGTCCTTGACGCGGTTCGTCTCCTGCGAAGCTCGGTAGAGGCGCGCGTGATCGACCGCTAGTCCTGCCCGCCGTGCGAGATCCTCGGCAAGCGTCAGATCCACCGAGCTATAACTGCTCCCCGGCGTCGAGCGAGCGATGCTGATCGACCCGAGGATCTGCCCGTGGATCGGAAGCGGAACACACATGAACGAGCGGAACTTCAAGCTACGCATGACGTCCGGGGCTACGTCCTGCGGCAGGGCGAGACACATCTCATCGGTGACCTCTGGCAGCCACTCCGATTCGCCGGTGGAGAACACCCGGGCGTAGCTGGGCGGAGAATGGACGCTCAGCGGATGCTGGCGAGCGATTCTCCACACAAGCTCCTCTCGCTTCGGGTCGATGTCTGCGACCGCGACGCGACGGATCCTCTCCCCGTCCTCGGCCAGATCGACCACGCAAAAGTCCCCGAACTGCGGCACGACCAGACGCGCCAGGTTTCCGAGTGTCGCTTCGTAGTCGAGCGAGCTACCGAGAACCCGACTCGCCTCGGAGAGAAACGAGAGTCGAGAGTGCGCCGCCTCTGCTTCTCTACGCGCCTCTTCTGCTTCTCTACGCGCCGCCTTTTCGCGCTTCAACGGACCGTCTTGTTCCATCATGCGAGGCATTCGGTAAATTGCGCCTCTTCTCCAGCCTCAGTTCGAAAGCGTGCCCCGAATCAAGTCGCGGGCGTTATTAGGAGCTCCCCCTGACCCGCGGCGCGGGCATGGGCAAGCTGGCCGACCACACCTCTGAGGGGTTCTTCGATCGAGGAAAAAGAGAGCATGCTATTGTGTTTTCATGGCCAAACCCGCGATCTCTTCGTGATCCTTCGCCCGGCGAGGTCTGCAACCACCGCGATGAGCGCTGCAGGCTCGATTGGCTTTGCGACGAGCGTCCGGAAGCCCGCCGCGACGGCCTGCTCGCGGTCCGTTTCCTTCGCATACGAAGAGAGCGCGGCCGCGGGCGGCGCGGCTGCGCCCTCGCGGGCCGTGATCTTGCGCATGAGATCGTAGCCACTCTCACCTGGCATGGCGACATCACTGAGGAGTACGTCCGGCCTCGAGCGCTCGATCGCTGCGAGTGCCTCGGCAGCCGAGGCCGCGGCCATCACCTCGGCGCCGTAGCTCTCGAGAAGGTATTGCAGGGCATCGCACATATCCCGATCGTCATCAACGATGAGAATGCGAATCCCGGCGAGCACGCCGGGCGAGGAGCGCTCGCCGGGATTCGCCACCTCCGGCCGCACGGATGCCTCTTCGTAGAGCGGCAGATCGACCGTAAAGGTGGTGCCCTTTGCTTCACCCGGGCTCTCCGCGCGGACGCGGCCGCCATGGAGCTCGACCAAATGCTTGACGATCGCCAGCCCGATCCCGAGGCCCCCGGAGATACCGGCGCTCGAGCCTTCCGCCTGGCGGAAGCGCTCGAAGACATGCGGCAGAAACTCGCGACTGATCCCCTTCCCGCTGTCGATCACCTCGATCCGAGCATCTCTGCCGGCACGATCGAGATGGACCTCGATGTGGCCGCCGTTCGGCGTGAACTTGATCGCGTTGGCGAGCAGGGTCGCGACCACCTGTTCGAGCCGATCCGGATCGGCGGCGAACAGTTTGACGGACCGATCGAGGACGGCGTCGAGGCGGATTGACCTCCGCTCCGCCTGCGGCCGCAGGCCCTCGATCGCTGCCTTGATCAATTTCGCCGGCTCGACGGCCCGCAGATCGAGGCGCAGATCAGCGGTCGCGATGCACGAGAGATCGAGCAGGTCGTCGATGAGCTTCGCCTGCGCGCGGACATTGCGCTCGATCGCCTCGACTGCGCGGACACGCTCGGCCTCGCCAGTGTCCTTCGAGCGCAGGACGTGAGCCCAGGTGAGCGTCGAGGAGAGCGGAGTTTTCAGCTCGTGGGACACCAGAGCTAGGAACTCATCCTTCGCCCGGTTCGCCGCCTCGGCGCCGCGCCTTGCCTCCTCGAGCTGGCGGGTTCGCTCGGCCGCCTCATCACGAGCGCGCAGCATCGTCAAATAAGCGGCGAGCTTCGCACCGATCACCGAGAGCGCACAGAGATGCTCCTCTGCGTACGCGCCTTTGGCACGGCGGACGAAGAAGACCCCGATCACCTCATCGAGCCCGAGGAGCGGAACGGCGAGGTGCATCCCCGACGGTCTCATGGGCGCTGGCAGCGCGCGCGTGTGCTCCTCGATGAAGAGCCCGAAGAGCTTCATGAGCGTCTCCATGAGCTGGTCCCGCTCGTCCGACGGCGCCGGCGGCGTCAGGACGAGGCGCGGCTCGCGGCCGGGCTCGGCCTCGAGCAACGCGCACTGGTCGTAGGGCACGAGTTGCCGGAAGAGATCGAGGACGTGGAGCACGCGCTCCGCCGATCCCTCCCCGGACTCGAAGACCTGCGCGATGTCGGAGAGCGTCCGGCTGAAACACTCCCGGCCGCCGCCGGGCGCGCGTCGTCGCGTCCTCACGGTTCCTCCTCTGCGAACCCAGTGGGCAGTCCGGTCAGGACCCCGCGAACACTGGCGAAGCGCGGTCCGACGGCGATCCCGACTGCTTCGAAGGTCATCCTGCGCACGTCGGTCGCGTGTCGCACGCCGCGCGCCTTCAGCACCGAGATACCGCGCTCGAGGCGCCCTTCCACCTCCACGTACCTGAGCTGGATCACGTTGTCGGCGGCAAACGAGATCCCGTAGCCGGAGAGCTGGGCAGAGCCCAGCAGCTCGGCGATATCCATGCTCATGTAGAGCGTAGCGCCCAGGGCACGGAAGTGCTTTGTGACCGCGTAGACGAGCTCCTTGAAACGCCGCTCGGAGGGGACGCCGAGCGCCATGCTCGTCAAGCTGTCGAGCACGGCTCGCCGCGCCCCGAGCTGCTCCACTTGCTGCCGCGCCCGATCGAGGAAGGTATCGGTCGAGAGCTCGACGGGCGAGACGTAGCAGAGCGTGAGGAGCCCGCGGCTCTCGAGCGCGAGGAGATCCCACCCGAAGCCATGGGCGATCCCGCGAAGCTGGTCCGGCGTCTCCTCCATCGAAAAGTGGATCCCCGCTTCGTCGCGCCGTGCCCCCTCGAGGAGAAACTGCAGGCCGATGAGGGTCTTTCCCGTCCCCGTCCCGCCCTGAACGACGGTCGCGCTGGCGCGAGGTAGCCCGCCGCCGAGGATCGCATCGAGCCCGCCGACCCCCGTCGAGATGCGCTCGGGGGTCGAGACTGCTGCGGTGACGACGGCATCCGGACTGCGCACTCGCGGGAAGAACGCCAGCCCGTCGGAACCGATCTCGAAGAAATGGCGGCCGGTGACGTAGCCCGTGCCGCGGAGCTTCAGGATCTCGACCTCGCGGACTGCGGTCAGCTCGTGACGCCGATTGATGAAGCGGATGATGCCATCGGCGACCGTGAACTCGGCGTTGGTCGAAATCTCCGCCTCCGTGTACTCGCCGACGAGAAAGGTCGTCGCTCCCCAGCCCGTCATGTGGACGGCGAGATCATACACGAAGCTCCGGACCGCAGCAGAATCGCCGAGAATGTCCCGGATCGCCTTGAAGCTGTCGATGATAACGATCGCTGGCTCCTCGCGCTCCACGCGCAGCGTGATCTCGGCGATCGCCGCCTCCGCGCCCTTGGTCCGGAGCACCGAACCGAGGTCGGCAAAGACGACCATGCCATCAACCAAGCGCTCGTCAAAGAAGGAGAACTGCTGCATATTTCCGATGAGCTTCAGCGACGGCTCGGAGAGCGTCGTGAAATAGAGGCCCTTCTTGCCTTGCCGCGCCAGATGAAAAAGCACCTGGAGCGCGAACAAGGTCTTGCCCGCGCCAGGCTCTCCGGCGATCACGTTGACGGAGCGGAGCGGGAGCCCGCCGCCGAGGATGCGATCGAAGACGTCGCTGCCCGTCGTGAGTCTCTCCGGAGGTGGTCGAGTCGCGTTCACGGTTGTTCCTCCTGTGGAGAGATGACCCCCCGCTCCCGAAGCTCGGGAATTCGCTCGAGACGGCGGACGACGACCATGCCCGTCAATTCCACGAGCAGCGGCCGGAGCTCGGCGACGAGCTGGCGAAGAGCGAGCGGTGTGCCCACGCTCCCGCCCGCCCACGCAGGCGGGAGCGTGTAACGGTATTCCAGTTTCTCCCGCGAAATGGCGAGCTCGGCGAGCTCCGGGTAGCGGTGCGCCGCACGCCGCGCCGCGCGACGCAGGAGCGTAGCCGTGGCGGCGGTGCCGAGGACGTCAGCAAGCGCCTCCCAGAGAAGCGTGAAAAGGGCAGCGATAGAGAGTTCGGAGCCGGCAGCGCCGCCGGTCGGTCGTTTGCTGCCGAGAACGCGTCTAGAATTCATGATTGTGCCCGGCATCCCTGAGTCTATCCGGACTCAGTTTAAACTACACCCGATGACAGCGGGATGGTTATAAGGGGTTTCCCTGATGCGCTCGCGGTTGCGCCTTCGTGCACGAAGCCCCTGCTGAGCAGTTCCGTTCCGACCACGCTGCCACTACACATTCTACTTCGTACGGGACTGTCCCTATAGCACTAGCGTGCCATCCCGGGCGTTACTTGAGTTGCTGATACGCATCTCCCAGAACAAATCAGTTCTGGATGCAGTCACCATAGGAGGTAATATCAATGAGACGAGCACTGCTGTTTTCAGCTGTCGCGCTATTCGTCGCGGGTTGCAGTACCGTAACGCCACCCAAGCCAACGGAGCCGAAATCCTTCTCGCTAATGGGCCCGCGCGGCCCCGAGGGCCCAGCCGGCCCCGCAGGCGCGCAAGGCCCGGTCGGAGCCGCGGGTTCACCAGGCGCAATCATTGCCGGCCCTGCCGGCCCAGAAGGCCCTGCCGGCCCCGCAGGGATACAAGGTAAAGTCGGCGCGACGGGCACCGCGGGCACCGTCGTGGCAGGTCGTGCCGGCGCAGTAGGGCCCGTCGGTCCAGCCGGCGTCCAGGGTTCAGCTGGACAGTCGGGCGCCCGGGGCGCTAGCCTGGCCGGTCCTGCGGGCCCAGTCGGCCGTTCCGGCCCCGCAGGCGCACAGGGCCCAGTCGGAGAGACGGGCGTTCAAGGCCCCACCCTGGTCGGTCCTACCGGACCGGCGGGTCGCTCCGGTGTCGCAGGCGTGCAAGGCATAGCCGGCAAAACGGGCGAACAGGGGAGCACCATGGCGGGTGCCTCCGGCGCAATTGGCCGTTCCGGCCCCGCGGGTGTTCAAGGCTCGGTCGGATCGATCGGCAATCAAGGCCCGGCCGGCGTGGTCGACCGCTGGACCCCCTACAGGGACTTCATGTTCAAATACGACAGAGCCGACATTCAATCTTCGGACGCCACCAAGGTCTCCGACATCGCGGCTTACATGAAACAGAATCCGTCCCTCCAGGTCGGAATCGACGGCTCCATGGATCCGCGCGGCACCGACCCGCACAATCAGAATCTGAGCGACCGTCGTGTCGACGCCGTTCGTAACGCGCTGATCCACGCCGGAGTGCCGGCTTCCAGGATCGAGACGGGAGCGTTCGGTGACACGGGGCTTGCGAAAGATCGGCAAGTCGCGGTGTTGATCATCACCAACAAGTAACGGGCAGATCGACCACACCGGGAGAGTCTCCTTCGCGTCAGGGCACGCGGAGGAGACTCTTCACGAAATGAATCGATACACTTTTTGGCAGGAGCCCTCATGAGACCCGTTCTCCCAATCCTCTCAGTTCTCGTTCTGCTGCTGCTCGGTCTTTCCTCGGCCGTCGTCGCCCATGACCCTGACGACAGCCCCCCGGGGCATACGCGGCGCGACCTCCGCGAGCTCGTCGCACAGATCACCGGCGGCGCATCGCTCCTCGTGAACCTCGCCTCGAGCGGCCCGGCGCAGGCCTTCCACGATCGTGCGCATCACTTCGAAGAGTCCCTCGGACGGGGACGCGACCACCTGGGCGACGACTGGCGCGAGGTCCGCAGCTCCTTCGAGGCGGCTCGCCGAAGCGCGCGGCAGGACGACCCGCGCACCACCTTCCTGGTCTCGCATCTCCAAGAGGATCTCGCCGAGGCAGACTTGCTCGTCGGGCCGTATGCAACCGCACCCGCACATCCGCCGAGCGAAGGCACGGTAGGCTCCAACGGGCGCATCTCCTTCATCGACGAAGAAACCTGTGTCGGGACCGGGCGCTCCGATAGGCCCTGCGCCATGCCGCGCGATTCCCTGACGTTCAGGATCCCGCGCGACGTCGCGGTCATCAACCGCCTCGACGGTGAGTGGCGTGACTTCGGCCGCGGCGCCAACGCGGAGATCTACGTGAACGACCAACTGGTCTGGCGCACCGACGTCGCCAAGGACTGGGACGACGACGGCACGTCGCTCGACGTGCGCGTTCCGCCCGGCTCGACGCTCACCGTGCGCAGCGCGAACGGCGATCCGATCTGGATCCGGCAGCTCACCGCCGAAACGCTCGCCACGCCCAACCGCGAGCAGACGTACCGTGCTCCCTGGGATTTCCTCTGGTCGGGCCAGGACTGAGCCGATCGACAGCACACCACGAGGAGGTAGAGGCACATGGTACTTGTATGGGTGATTCTCATTGGCCTCTTGGTCGGTGCCGTGGCAAAGTTCTTGTTGCCGGGCGATGATCCGGGTGGCATCGTCGTGACGGCGCTGATCGGTATCGTCGGCGCGATCGTCGCCACGTACCTCGGACACTTCTTCGGATTCTATCAACCCGGCGAGGGGGCAGGCTTCATTGGCGCCGTTGTCGGTAGCATCTTGTTGCTCGTCGCCTACCGCGCCGTCGCTCATCGCTGACGCTGCCGTCTGCGTTTCTGGCTTGTTCGACAACGAGGAGAAGGAGGTCGTTATGGTCGTATTGGTGGTATTCCGGAGAAAGCTGGTGATGGGGACGCTGTTGATGCTGCTTCTCACTGTCGGTCTCGCTTTTGCGAGCCCCGTGGAGGATTCCTACATATCCGGCTACGCCTCGGCAGTGCTCGATCGCGAGTTCGACGTCAAGTCGGCCACGATCACGGTGAAGGATGGCGTCGTGACACTCGTCGCCGATGAGCTTCCGGGCGATTCACGGGATAAGATCGTGAGCTCACTTTCGGCGATCCGAGGTGTGGTGCACGTCGAGATCGCAAACCAAGCCAAAGTCGGTGCGGCCTCTCAGCCAGCGACCGCCAGCCGCGAGGGCGGGACGACGTCGGCGCGGGTCGGGCGTCCGCAGTTCGTGTTTCTCTCCCACAAGGAGATGCTCTTCCGGCCCCTTCTCGCGGATCCGCGGTGGCCGCATTTCTCGGTCGCGTACCACCACTACATTGACGACCCCGAGCTGAAGAGCGTCGGTGCGACGAGCTTCGGCGAGACCTTTCCGATCCTGCGCGGCGATCTTCCCGCCGGGCAGTGGGAGGTCGGCCTCCAGGCCGCGGTGTTCGCGATCTTCGACCTCGACTCCCCTTCGAAGGATCTGATCAACGCCGACTACTGGGTGGGTATTCCGCTCGTCTATCGGCTCGACGGGTTTTCGGTGCTCGGCCGGCTCTTTCACCAGAGCTCGCATCTGGGCGATGAGTTCCTGCTGCGGAACCGTACGACGCGCATCAACCTGAGCTACGAGCAACTCGAGTTGAAGCTTTCGCAGGAGTTCGGCCGGTGGCTGCGAGTCTATGGCGGCGGGGGGTACCTGTTCGATCAGGATCCGTCGGACTTGAAGCGCTGGTCGACCCAAGTCGGTGTGGAGCTCGAAAGCCCGTGGGCGTTTGTCGGCGAGGTGCTCCGTCCGCTGGCGGCTGTCGACGTCCAGAACCACGAAGAGACGGACTGGGACTCAGACGTTTCAATACGCGGTGGCTTCCAGCTCGAGAGCCCGAGTTTCAAGAGTACGAAGCTACAGCTTCTCGGCGAGTACTTCGACGGTCACTCTCCGAACGGACAGTTCTTCGAACGGACGATCCGCTATTTAGGCTTCGGGGCCCACGTGTACTTCTGAAGCCGCCCAAGCGCGCGGGCGGCTGAGCTCCGGAGATCGTGTCGACGACGGACGGCCCCTGCCCCCAGTCACACTCCAATTGGGGAAGCCCCTTATAGAACGACGGGGCGGCATGGGACCATATGGATAAAGGAGGCCACTTCCATGCAACCCCGATTGGGGCTCGCTACTGTCCTGTGTTTCACGGTCCCTCTCTTGGCCGGGTGTGCGTTTGGGTTCCTAAAGCCAGAACATGGAGGGCTGGGTCACCAGGCCTCGGACGCAAGCGCAGGAGCGCTCGTCGCGCAGGCAACCGGCCGCAAGGCAGAGAAGTTGGGAGCACAGTCGGAGCAAGGCGAACGGATCGAGAGAGCGGCGGCGTTTCATGATTACGGACGCTACTATAAATAGGCTTGTAGCGCGCTCCGCGGCATTCATGTCTGTAGATTCGTAAATGCGACAGAGAAAGTGGAGGTTAAGGATGAGCAGCGGGACGACAGACAAGATGAAGGGTCGGATCAAGGAAGCCGCGGGCGCGCTTCTCGACGACGAGAAACTGAAGAGCGAGGGCCAAGCCGATCAGTTCGTCGGAAAGGTCAAGAGCGCCGCCGAGAAGGTGGTCGACAAAGCGAAGGATCTGGTGAAAGGCCGCTAATCGTCTTTTGTCGGAAACCTTCCGACCGATTCCCCGGCCGGAAGGCCGAAGCGCCTTCCGGCCTCCTTCTTCCTCGCTGAGCCGAGGACTGCGTCTAGAAATTCCGCCTTCAGTGTTGGTTACAATAGGAGGCTGCTCACGGCTACCGCGGAGGGGTCATCCTCTCACTACCAGCCGACCGACAGACCGATGGTCAGGTACAGGCTGTTACGCGCCGCGTCCGGGGCGGGTTTGTTGTTGTACTCGTCTACCAGCGAGAGTTTAGCGCTGACCACGTCGAACATCGGCACGCTGAGCGACGCCGTGTGGCGCAGGAGATATCGGTTGGCCCAGTCGTCGACCGCGGGCAGGTAGTCGGAGCGCAAGTCGAACTTCGAGTCGTGCGGCAGGGTGAAGGCCGCCACCACACCGAAGGCGACGGCGAAGTAGTTGTCTTCGGCACCGCCGAAGAACTTCTGGTACACCCAGCCGCCGCCAGCCTCGGCGCTGAGAAAATTCTGCCGCTTCTCGTTGATGTCTTCGCGATAGATCGTGTAGCCGGCACCGGCCTTGGGCGCGGAGCGGATCCTCAAACGCTCGATGGTGTCGTATTTCACGTCGTCGGAGGCGAAGCCGTAGAGTCGTTCGGTGAAGTCGTACTCACCGCGGATCAGGCCCTTGATCTCGTCCTCGAGCGTCGAGCTCGGCTGGTCCTGCTTCTTCGTCGCGAAGTACCGGTAGCTCGCGCCGAGAATGAGGCGGGTCGGCGGCTTCGACCGCGTGGTGTCGAAGCCGATCGTCAGACCAGACGTATCTATCGTGCTCTGCTGGTAGTTGAAGCCGAGGTCCACGTTGCCGTGCCAATAGCGCCACTGGCCGCGTAACCGCTGTTTCCATGTAGGGCCCTCGGGACCGACCGGGGTGCCGGCGTAGATGGTGGAGACGTCGATCTCTTTGTCGCCCGCGCGGATCAAGCCCCCGAGCTTGCCGCGCACCGGGGCGACGACCTCTTCGTTTTCGCCGTACTGGACATAGATTGCGTTATCGGTGCTCACCTCCTCCACGTCCTTCCACTTCATCAGGATCACGCCTTCGCCATACTCCGGCTCGAGCGACACACCGCTGCTGCTCAGGCGCTTCACCTTGCCACGCACCTTGGTTCCCTTGGTCGTGACCTCGTCGGCCCTTACCGGAGCAGCGACGACCAAGGTCGCGATCACCACCGCAGCGACAGATCCGGGCCACGACGACCGCGATGGAAGCCACACAGTCGAGAATGAGCGGGCACGCTCACCCGCGGCTCGGTTCAATTCGGGGCTACCTTGACGTCATCCTGCACGGAACGGATTCCGTCGACGCGCCGAACGGCGGTCACCGCGGCGAGCTTCGCCGATTCGCTCGGCACGGTGCCAGTCAGGCGTGCCACTCCGTTTCGGACCTCGACGTTAATTTTGGCGTTCCGGAGGTTGCGGTCGTCATCCACCGACTTCTGAGCCTGCGTCTCGAGCTCGGAGTCCCGCTTGGAGATCTGAACTTGCTGCCCAATCGACACGACCTGGAGCTCGTTCATCACCTGCTTCACGCCGCTCACCTTGCGAGCTTCCGCTTCGGCCGTTGCCTTGGCCGCCACCGTAGGCACCGACCCGAAGAGGGTCACTGCCCCGTCGTCCGTGTCGACATTGATATCGAGACCTGGCGTCGCCTTGTCGGCGAGCAGGCGCATCTTCGTGGCGGCGGTGATGTACACGTCGCTCATAGCCGTCTTCACGCTGCCCGCGGCTGACTTCACGTTGGAAGCCGTTCTCTCGGTCATCCCCTCGATGTTCCGCCAGATCTCGGTGTCCGCCTTGGCGTCAGGACTCTCGATCTCGCTTCGGACCGAACGGACCCCAGCGACGCTTTGCGCGATCTCGATGGCGCGAAGATGCGCGGAAAGACTCTCCGCCTTGCCCCCAAGCAGTACCGTACCCTTGTTCACCGATTGCACGGACACGCTGCTCTGCTTGAGCGCGGCGTCCTTGCTCAACTCAGCCTCGATATCTTTCTGGATGATCGAGTCCGACGTCTCGACCCTGTCCTCCTCGGCGGCAGAAACCACCTGAAGAAGGTTGCGGACCTCCTTGACGCCATCGATACCGCGCGCCGTCTTTTCCGCGTTCTCCCTGTCCGCAAGCGCGATGACCTTCCCGTGCAAGGTCATCCTGCCTTTCACGGTATCGACATGCACCGACATTCCTTTCGTTCCAATCGACGTGAAGATGGCGATCTTGGCCTTGGTCGTTAGCCATGCGTCTGACGGCACCTCGGCAGCCGCCGCGGCAAGCGGCAGCAATCCGGCAACGAGCGAGACGACTACGAGCCGATAGGGATTTCGCATCCTGTTGTTCTCCTGTTTTGAGCGATCCTCATTCCACCAAAGGCGAACCCAGACAGTGTCTAACATCTTTGGGGTTCCCTGATGTTGCCGCACGCTTCCTTCCTTCATATAGGGGCCTTCCCGTACAGCTTCGTGCCAAGGGCGCTCTCCTATAGGGGACTTCTCTCATGGCGCCCAGTGCCCCCTGCGCTCAGTAATAAGAGGCTGATCGCCAGAGGAGGAGAAACTCATGAAAAACTCTATTGTTGCCCTTGCCTCGATGCTGCCATTGTTGGCGGCGTGTTCGGATGGCCCCGGGATAACGCAGCAGAAGACAACGACAACGACCACCAGCACGTATTCGGCACCGGCTCCTGAGCCCGAGGTGGTCGAGCAAGAGCGAACCACGACCACCACGGTCCATTAGCTTTCGGAATAGGTAGGACGCACCACCCCGCTCGATCGGGGTGGTGCGCCGCATCAGCGAAGGCGCGTCAATACTTGCCGGCCGCTCTTGCTGTCTGCGGTCGCCAAGCGCTGATTCTATCATCGCCGCTACGTCCGTTCCCCTGTTGTGCGAGGGAGCATCGTCAGCGGACGGGGGCCGCCAAACTTCCCTGGCGCTTGCGCACATACCCTGGGGCCGTCTGATATGCCCCAATCCAGCTTACTAGCGAAGCCCAAAAAAGAGCTCGATACCAGACGGCGGGCGCGGGTAGTACACTACCGGCGGCGGCGCATAGTAGTAACGCCGAGGCGCATAATAGTAGTTTGGCGCAGGCGCATAATAGACATCAGGGCCACGCCAGCGGCGCTCATCGTGGCGCCAACGATTGCCGTGGCGCCAACCACGACCGCGCTGATGACCATCGTCGGCCTCGGCCAGCGTCGGCCCCTTGGTAACACTGCAGATCGTGAAGGCTACGGCAATCGCAATAACGATTTTGCTGATCTTAGAACGCGACTCCTCGCGAAGCGTGGCCAAGGTTTCCATAGTGATTCCCCGTCTCCTGCAGCTACCTTCTGAATGAGGGCTCCTGTTGTATCGCACCCGGAGCTTGCTATTTTTTGCTCGCTTGGCTGTGTTGCGCCGCGGTGCGTGCTCGGCTTCGGAATAAAACATCCGCGATCTTCTTCTGCTCGTCTGACATGGTGTCATAGAAGGCCTGGAAGACTGGAATGAATTTATGGATTCCCTCCGCGTGGGCATCGATGACCCCTGAATAGGATTTGAGCACGTCGACGGCGTTCACGTCCATGGACTTTACGTCCTCGGCCCTTTCCTTTTGAAGACCGACCATCGCCTTCGCGTTATCCCGCATCATTTGTGCGACGTTGCTCCATTGGGTCTCCTGAGCGGCCGTGACGTGGAGCTTGACATGCAGCTCCTTGATGCGTGCCTCGACACGGTCGGCCGCAGGCGCTGCAGCGAACTCTTCCGAGGCTGCCAGCGAGGGCATGGCGAGAGCGATCGTGCCGAGCAGGGTCGCCGCTGCAATTGCGCGGGCGCCGGGAAAGGTGAACTGGAACATGGCTGAATCCTCCTTGTTGGTTTCGATTGCCGACGCTGGGATCACAGTCGTGAGATATATCCGCTTTCCAGCGCTCAAACATCACAGCTTTCTCTCCTTTCATATAGAGGATTTCCCTCACATCAGTCGAAGGTAACCGTGGCGAATAGCCCCCACCAGAGAGTCATCGAGAAGAGGCCGCTCCGGATTTTTCGATAGCCGGTCATCAGGTCATGAGGCGCTGCCTAAATACCGCGCTCTTTCGCGATCGTCTCCACCCATAGGGAGCATCTCTCATAGCGCTATGCGTGCTTCGGGAGCATCAATCGGACTGAGGAAGCTCCCCGATGAAAATTCGATAAAATCTGTCGCTTCTCGCGGCCTTACTCATCGCCTGGTTTCTGCTCGCTACGCCGGCCTCAGCCCATGACGAGCTTGGCTCGCTCGACGCTAGCAACGATGAGCACGGAGATGCTCACGACCAACTGAACACACGGCACACGGACGGTCACCGTCCATTGTACGCGGAGCAGCGTGGGGACTGGGATTTCAGCCGAGAACTCACCGCCTATCAACAGACAAGAGACGAGGAAGAGAAGCAGGGGCAGATCGACAGGAAGCGTCAGGATTCTCGTGAGCGGAACGACGACGCCACTCGCTACTACTGGTGGTGGCCGTTTACGAGATAGGGCAGACGGGAACGCTACGACACACTCTACCCGTAACATGAGTCCCGCCGTTTAAGAGCTGTTTACCCGTGCGACTTCGCGCGTCTGCTCACTTTGAACTACGCTTTTCGGAACCCTCGTCACATAGGTGACTCCCCTTATAGCAATTGAATGCCGTTCCGGGTGTTACTCAGGTGTTAGAAATGCTGTAACTTGCGCCAGGAGGCTCCCATGACGAATGGCCAAAAATGCTCTGTGATGTTCGCCGTCTTGCCGCTCGCAGCGCTGCTGCTTACGCCGCTCCTTGGCTGCGACCAGCCGCGTCGCTATTCCCGTTCGTCGGGCTATTATGGAGACGAATATAGCGATCAACGGAGAAGGCACCAAGAAGAAGAGCAGCGTCACCTGGACGAAGAGCGACGTCAGGATCGCGAGCGGAGCTACGACGGAAGCCGGTACTGGTGGCCGTTTGGGAGATAGGCAAGTGGCTGCGCGACTACACCTCCCTCCGTCCCCTCAACGACGTGCATCCGGAAAATCACGAAAAGCTGTTTAAGAGGTCAAAGCATGAAATTCAAACTCCGGTTCCTCGCATCGCTTGCCGGCATTTCGATGAGCGCCTGGGTCGGACTTTTCTCCCCGCTCGGGCTGGCGGGCTCGGCGCATGCTGACGACGACTATTATGCTGCGGATAACGATGATTACGATTATGGTGCGGACCGCGATGATTACGATCGGTTCGATGAAGAACACAACGCTGCGTACCTGTTCCGCGATGATCTGGCACCCTTCGGAGAATGGTTCCGCGACGAGCGCTACGGCTACGTCTGGAGGCCCACCAGGGTTCGGTCCGGGTGGCGACCCTACACCGACGGTCAATGGGTGCTCACCGATTACGGGTGGGCTTGGGTTCCGGAGGAGGAATGGGGCTGGGCACCATTTCACTACGGCCGCTGGTTCCAAAGCTCCCGTTACGGATGGTCGTGGGTTCCAGGCCGGCAGTGGGCGCCTGCGTGGGTCTCCTGGCGAAGGAGCGACGATTATGTCGGCTGGGCGCCGCTCTCGCCCGATCTGCGCTGGCGACCCGGGAGAGGAGACTATCGCGAGCAGAGGGTCGATCCCTCCTGGTATTCCTTCGTCGAAACGCGCCACTTCGTGGATCCGCGTGTGCGCGAATACGTCGTCGTCCCCTCGCGTAACGTGACGATCGTCAATGTTACGAAGAACGTGACCGACTACACGATCATCAACAACCGAGTCGCCAATCATTCCCTCAACAAAGCAGAGATCGAGACAGTAGTGGGCAGGCGCATCGAGCCACGGCACGTCGACGAGTTGGAGCGGGCGCGGCCGAAGCTTCACCTCCGCGCTCGCAAGCTCGAAAAGGAAATGCCGGCCGCGACCGAGCGCGTGCGGGAGGTGGCTCCGCCGCCGCAGCCCGCACCTGAAAAAGCTCACGGGCGCGACAACGACATCCGCCAGAACGAGCGGCGGCCGGAGGCATCGCGGCAAGCGGCTCCGCCGCGGATCGAGGAGAGACAGGACAGGCACATCGAGCCCGCGGCCCGGCCGTCCGCCCCCGAAAAAGCGCACCGGCGCGACAACGACATCCGCCAGAACGAGCGGCGGCCGGAGGCATCGCGGCAAGCGGCTCCGCCGCGGATCGAACGGAACCCCCAGACGCGAGAGAGCACTCCTCGCGTCGAGCGCCAGGATCACAACAAGCAACGCAAGGCGGGCAAGCAAGCCGAACAGCCACAACAACCCCCCGAACAGCACGGCAGCGAGAAGAAAAAGCTACCCGACGGGCAGTCGGGACAGTCCGCCCACTAGAGTGACTTCTTGCGTTCGATGAACCACTCATTGCGGATGCCGGCGAGCGCTAGTTTTTGGCGTATTTCGGCCTTAGGTAGACCGAGGCGCCGCGCTCCAGCACGCGGAAGGCGAACGACTCGGTCAGATAGAGGTAGACCTTGTCCTGGTCGTGTCCCGAGTATCCAATGGACAGATCCTGTCCAACGCTGAGCTGATAGTCGCCGCCGCGGTGTGACAGCAGCACTGCACCGTTGACCTTTGGTGCCAACACCATCGGCCCGTCAAGGAAGTGTTCGACGCGCTCGCGGATCGGATAGCCGTCCTGCGCCGCTTGCGCCAAACCCGCGTAGCAGTTCGGTCCAAGTGCCAACGCATAGGGTCCATTGATGCCCGCGCGCCGCAATGTTTCAGCTGCGTCCGCCACGACGGACGGATAGTCTGCGTAATCGTCCGGAAGGCTAAGTGCCGGGTGTGCAGCGGTAGGTATGATACCCTCGATACCTCCAGCTTTGAAACCGTTGAAGATAGCATTATCTTCGGCGTGCGCCGTCTTCTCCGCAGCACTGACCACTGCCGGCAGATCCAGCACCGCGCCGCGCGATGCGTTATCGAGATCCATGATTGATAGCTCGAACGCAACCCTAACCTCGATCAATGGTATGACCTCGCGCATACCCCAAGGTACGCCGAGATCGCCGTCGGTCCGCAGGGTCAGGTGACCCGTGTTGACCGCAGCATACTGCCATCCGTACGGACCGTCGAAATCAACCAGCTTGCGTCCGGCCAGGTTGAGCCGGAGCAGCCGCTTGGCCTCGTCGTCGATTTGCTTCCAGGCAGCAGGCGTAATCGGCGCGTGATTGCGCTTCAACAGATCATCCATGGCTCACCTCCCTTTTCATACTGCCGATTTCGAGTGTCGCGGCGGCCGAAGGAGCCGGGCCGTCTATCTCAGCACCCTTCTCGATGCCGGTGATCGGTTGCTCGGTGAACAGGTACTTCCGCATCATCTGGCTGAAGTGGTCATTGTGGCGGCGGATCCATTCCACGACCATCGCCGCGTGCTCGATCTCTTCGTTTTTGTTGTGCAGCAGTATATCCTGCAACTGCGGATCGGAACACGCGTCCGCGCGCTGTTGGTACCAGTCGATTGCCTCCAGCTCTTCCATCAGGCTGACGATCGCACGGTGCATATTGCGCGTCTCCTCTGTCAGGAGATCGAGCGATTCATGATACGCGTCACTGGCCATTTATCTCTCCCTCTGTGTCCGTCTTAGGCGCTTACCGACGCGCCGAGACTGGCGCATCGAAACTCTTCAATCCAAATCGCTTAGATCGCCTACAGCCCGAGGTCCAATGTGCGCACCTTCTGAAAGCGTTGCGCTACATCCTCCCAATTGACTACCTGCCAGAACGCTATGACCCAGTCGCGCTTCACGTTTTGATACTGCAGATAGTAAGCATGTTCCCACATGTCGAGAACCAGCAGCGGTACCGTGCCATTACCGATGTTGCCTTGGTGGTCGTAGACCTGCTCCACGACCAAGCGCTGGCCGACGGGCTCCCACGCCATGGCCCCCCAGCCTGAGCCCTGCACATTGAGCGCTGCTTCCGTCAGCTGACTCTTGAGGGCATCGAACGAGCCGAACGACTCTTGGATGACCGTGGTCAGCTCGCCCGCCGGTTGCCCGCCTCCGTGCGGGCTCAGGTTGCGCCAGAAGAGCGAGTGCAGTACGTGCCCAGAAACATGAAAGGCAAGGTTCTTTTGCAGCTGGTTGATCGCTTCAAAGTTCCGTTGCTCGCGTGCCGCAGCGAGCTTCTCGAGGGTCGCGTTCGCGCCGGCGACATAGGCGGCGTGATGTTTGCGATGATGCAGCTCGAGCAGCCGCGCGGAGTAATGTGGTTCCAGCGCCGAGTATCCGTATGGCAGCTCAGGCAGTTGATATGTCCTCATGGTCTTTCTCCTGTGGATGGGTTGCTTCGATGTAGTCCGGCTTGGCATTTGAGGCGGCGCAGCGCATCCGACGGCTCAGGGCGCGAAGGTGCCGCCGACGACGGTGCAGTAGACCGGTCGTATTCCACGTTGGTTTCGCCTCGACCTTTTAGAGTACGCCCCAGATCTGCCCAGCATATCCATGGGGGAATCTCCCTACATGAAGAGAACCGAGGGTGGTGATGTTTGATCCGGGAGGACGCTGTGCTGACGGGCACTCCCGTATCTAGAGCAGCGGATCTACAGTTATACTGAATTGGTGGAGCGGATTGGCCAGGCGCTCGATATCGAGCGTTGGAGACCCGGCAAGCGCGAACGGACTGTATTCAGCTTGCCCACCATGCTCGCTAACTCCATGCCTACGGAGCGAGAGATGATGGATCTCGTCATTGCCGGGGAGCCGAACGAAATCATCGCGGCGGATCTCGGAGCCAGCCTCGTGACAGTGGAGGTTTCTCGTAGGAGGGGAGCTGAAAGAGCGAACCAGCAGGATCGCGATCAGCGCCACCCAGCTTTGGATGCGTAAGGCGTTGGCCAAGGTGCCGACGAGGGTCTCGAGCTTGATTCGATGAACCCGGTTTGCCTACGGTCTTCTTACCGACGTCGGTGGCCTTCCTGATCAATTGACCGGCCTGTGGAAGTCGTGGAGGGTGCCTGACTGGCGGGATGTAAGCTGCCCGATGTCCCTCAGCGCCTGACGCGAGGGGTGGGGGTGCACTCCCGTCTTTTGGCTCAGAAGGGTTGGCCGACGCCGAAAAGCACCTGCGTCCCGCCCCGCTTGTCGGCCCGGGTCGCCACGTCGAGATAGATGGTCGTCGGGAAGAATCCCATGAAATCGTAGAAAACATTGAGGCCGATGCCGACCCCGACGGCAAACCCCGAAGGATCATAGAGCTTCCGGGTCGATCCCTCGACACGACCCGCGTCAACGAAAGCTTTTAGCTGCACGCGCCGCGCGATCAGTAGCTCGTGAAGATCCCAGTCGAGCCGGTAAGGAAGCATGTGACGGATCTCGGCGCGCACGAG
>CAVPWJ010000075.1:0-10806 GCA_963708955.1 uncultured delta proteobacterium | reverse complement strand
GACGTATCGCCGGTGGTACCCGACGTGTAGAGCAGCTGGATGACGGCGTTGGGGTCCGGCCGGCGGCGGGCGAATTCGGCGTCGGCGTCGAACTGGTCTTCCCAGCGGGTTTCGAGCAGCACCCGATCGAAGCCATCCGGGCCGTCGTCGCCGACCGAAAGCACGCGTTGCAATTGCGGCAGCTTGCCGCGCAGGCCGGCCAGCATGGCCGGGTAGTCGAAGCCGCGGAACCGCTGCGGCACCACCAGCAGCTTGGCCTGCGCGAACTCCAGCATGAACGACAGCTCGCGCTCGCGAAAAATCGGCATCAGCGGATTGCTCGGTCCGGCAAGGCGGGGAATCCCCTCGTCCAGGACGGCGTCACGCCGGGCATGTGGATCGGCCCGGCGACCGAGATCCTCGCGGGCGAGGGCAAGATCCTGACCGCGGGCGGCATCGACAGCCACGTCCACTTCGTCTGCCCGCAGCAGTGTGCCGAGGCCATCGCCTCGGGCGTGACGACGATGATCGGCGGCGGCACGGGACCGGCGACCGGCACCAACGCCACCACGTGCACGCCGGGGCCGTGGAACCTCGCGCGCATGCTCGAGGCCGCGGAGGGCCTACCGGTGAACATTGGGTTCCTCGGCAAGGGAAATTCGGCCCGCCCCGAAGGCCTGCGCGAGCAGATCGAGGCGGGCGCGGTCGGACTCAAGCTCCACGAGGATTGGGGCACGACGCCGGCGGCAATCGACTGCGCGCTCGGCGTGGCCGAGGAGCACGACGTGCAGGTGGCGATCCACACCGACACGCTGAACGAGTCGGGCTTCGTGGAGGACTCGATCGCGGCGTTTCGCGGCCGCACGATCCACACCTATCACACCGAGGGGGCCGGCGGTGGCCACGCGCCCGACATCATCCGCGTCTGCGGCGAGGGAAACGTGCTGCCCTCGTCGACCAATCCGACGCGTCCATTCACGATCAACACGATCGACGAGCATCTCGACATGCTGATGGTCTGCCACCATCTCGATCCGCGGGTCCCCGAGGACGTGGCCTTCGCGGAGTCGCGGATCCGGGCCGAGACGATCGCCGCCGAGGACATCCTGCACGACCTCGGGGCATTCAGCATGATCTCGTCCGATTCGCAGGCGATGGGCCGGGTCGGCGAGGTGATCGTGCGCACGTGGCAGACGGCGCACAAGATGCGCGTGCAGCGCGGGCGGCTCTCCGAGGAGCGCGGCGAGAACGACAACTTCCGGGCGCGCCGCTACGTCGCCAAGTACACGATCAACCCGGCGATCGCCCACGGCATGAGCCGCGTCGTCGGCTCGGTCGAGAAGGGAAAACTCGCCGATCTCGTGCTCTGGTCACCTGCCTTCTTCGGCGTGAAGCCCGATCTCGTGCTGAAGGGCGGGCTCATCTCGTGGGCGCAGATGGGCGACCCCAACGCTTCGATCCCGACGCCACAGCCGGTCTTCATGCGGCCGATGTTCGCCGACTTCGGGCGGGCGCGCGGCTCGACGACGATCACGTTCGTCTCGCGGGCGGCCGCCGCGGCGGGGATCGGCGAGCGGCTCGGGCTCACGCGGCGGATCGAAGCGGTGCGCGGGTGCCGGTCGATCGGCAAGCGGGACATGGTGCTGAACGATCTCACGCCTCGCATCGAGGTTGATCCCGAGTCCTACGAGGTTCGCGCCGATGGCATGCTGCTGCGCTGCGAGCCCATGAAATCGCTGCCGCTCGCGCAGCGGTACTTTCTCTTCTGATGCTCGTGGCCCTGGTGCTGCCCTCGTGATCGTCGTCGATGGCTTGCCTTCCCGGCCACCGCCCGCCGGATCGATCCTGGACCCGCTGTCGCTTCGCTGGGAGGATCGGGTGCGCACGCGCCAGCGAGTCGTGACGCGCTCCGGCCGCGAGGTCGGCATCAAGCTGCCGACCGGCACGCGGCTCTCGCCGGGCACGGTGGTCGTCCTCGGCGACGGCTGGCACGTCGCGGTGGAAGCCGCCGAGGAAGACGTCTGGGTGGTGTGTGCACACGATCGCCGTTCACTGTTGCGAGCCGCCTGGGAGATCGGTAATCGTCATTTTCCGGTCGAGTTCGACGAAGACGAGATCGCCGTGCTCTACGACCACACGTTGGAAGAGCTCTGGCGCCGCCTGGACGTAGAAGCGGTGCGGACGCGCCGTCCGTTTCTCGCCGAGATGCGACCGCACCATCACGACTGAGTTGCCGAACCAAAGATGAGCGCCGCTCTCTTCTCGCTGCTCCAACTGACCGATTCGCAGTTTCCCTCGGGAGCGTTCGCCCACTCCGCGGGGCTCGAGGGGCTCTTCGACGGCAGGAGAGAGGTCGCGCAGGCGGAGCTCCGGGGGACGCTCGGCGCGCTACTGGAGCTTCAGCTGCTTCGCTCGGACTGCCTCTTCGGTCTGCGGGCGCACCGCGCCGCGCGCGGCGGCGATCTCGAAGCGATCTGCGCTCTCGATCGCGAGCTCGCGGCGCGAAAGCCCGTGCGCGAGCTTCGCGAGGCATCGCTCGCGGTCGGGCGGAGCTTCCTACAGGAAGCGTCGGCGCTTTCGCCAAGCCCGCTTCTCGGCGAGCTCCGGGAGCGGGTCGAGGGTCGCGATACGCCCGGCAACCAGGCGATCGTCTTTCACGTCGTAGCGGCGCAGAACGGGGTCGGCGAGCGTGACGCGGCGACCGCCTACGCCTACCAGGTTACGGCGCAGTGGGTGGCGGCGTTGCTGCGCGTGGGACTCGTCGGACATCGCCGCGGACAGAATCTGCTCGCGGCGATGCGTGAGCCGATCGAATGCGGAGTGGAAGAGATCCTCGCGGCTGCGCCCGGCGACGACGGCTCGGGCTTCGCACCGCTCCTCGAGATCGCCAGCATGCGCCACGAACGGCAGTACAGCCGGCTGTTCCGCTCGTAGCCGGGAAGGAGGAGACACAGACGTGGCGGCTGTCCGGATCGGCGTCGGCGGACCGGTGGGGTCGGGGAAGACGGCGCTCGTCGATCGTCTTTGCAAGGCGATGCGCGATCGTCATCGTATCGCGGTCGTGACCAACGACATCTACACGCGCGAGGACCAGCAGTTCCTGATCCGTTCGGGAGCACTCGCGGCGGAGCGGATCTTGGGGGTCGAGACCGGGGGGTGTCCGCACACCGCGATCCGCGAGGACGCGACGATGAACCTCGCCGCGGTGCGCGAGCTCGAGGAGCGTCTCGGCGAGCTCGACATCGTGTTCATCGAGTCGGGCGGCGACAACCTGGCCGCGACGTTCAGCCCCGATCTCGCCGACGCTTGCATCTACGTGATCGACGTGGCGGCCGGCGACAAGATCCCGCGCAAGGGCGGGCCGGGGATCACGCGCTCCGATCTCCTCGTCATCAACAAGACCGATCTCGCTCCCATGGTCGGCGCCGATCTCGGCATGATGGACCGCGATGCACGGAAGATGCGCGGCGATCGCCCGTTCGTGTTCACCAACCTGAAGACGATCGAGGGCCTCGACCGAGTCATCGACTGGATCCGCGGCGAGCTGCTCTTCGAGAAGCCATGAAGAATTCGCCTCGATTCGCATCGCGCCCGCGAATCGGATTTCCCCCGCGGCGCCGGTGCCGTTCGACGACGCGACGTGCCCGCGCGCGGCCGGCGCTCGTCACTCGCCGGCGAGCAGCGGCGACGGCGCACCGCCGGCGACGATCCACAGTTGGTGGGCCGTGCGCGTGACCGCGACGTGGAGGCGCCGCCGCGCCTCGTCGCTCATCGGGTAGGCACCGGCGGTGGCGTCGGGCACGACCACGTAGTCGAACTCCAGCCCCTTGACGTTGCCGACGTCGGTGACGTCGATGCCGGGCTCGAAGCTGAATTCGCCGGCGAGCACCAGACGCGCCTCCGGCAGCTCCGCCACCAGCGAGTGGAAGCGGCGCGCGGCGTCCGGGCTTGCCGCGATCACGCCGACCGAGGCCCGCGGCTCGCGGTCGACGAGGTCGCGGAGCGCCCCCGCCAGGAACAGGTGCGCCTGCGATTCGCTCGGCAGCCGGAAGATGCCGATCGGCGCGCCCTCACATGCGGCGTGCTCGGGCGATTCGGGCGCCATCGCGCCGAGCAGCCGCCGCGCGAGCTCCGCGACCGGCCGCGGGCAGCGATAGGAAGTCGGCAGGCGGATCGTCGCCGCGCTGCTCGAGCCGAGCGTCTCGAGCGACGCCTGCCAGCCGGCGAAGCTCGACGCCGTCTGCTGCGCCTCGTCGCCGGCGAGCGTCACGCTGCCCGGCTCGCGCAGCAACCGTCCGAGCACATAGAGCTCGAACAGCGACAGATCTTCCGCTTCGTCGAGGACGAGCAGCGAGATCGGCGGCGCATCGAGCGGTGCGCCCTGCGCGCGCAAGGAGAGAAGGATCGCCAGGTCCTCCACGTCCACCGTGCCGGCCAGCTCGTCGGGCGTCCCTTCGGCGACGTCGCGCCCGTCGAGCGCTCGCCTCCGCTCGGGATCGGTGATCGAAGCGAGCTCCCGCCCGAGCGGATCGGCGAGCTGCAGCATCGTGTGCCGCACCGTCTCCTCGACGGCGGTGCGCGGCAGGTCGCCGCCGGCGGCCGCGACCACGCCGTCGAGAAAGCCGCGGTCGGTGAACGGCTCGGCGAGGCGGCGGCGCAGACTCGCGAGCTTGGCGGCCGGCTGAACCGCGCCGAAGCGCTCGCCGAGCGCTCGGTAGACCGCGGGGTGGCGCTTCAGCGTCGACACCAGCGGGGGCGCGTCGAGGCAGATCTTGATCGAGCGCGCGAACACCCGGCGGGCGAGGTCCGTGGCCCAGGCCTCGGCGGTCTGGACGCCCGCCGGGCCGACGCCGAGCGGCTCGAGCAGCCGGCGCGAGAGGCGCGCGAGCCCCTCTTCGGGCACCACCACCCGCGAAGCCGACAGCGGGTAGAGGGCGGGCTCGGTCGCCGCGATCAGCGCCAAGCGGTGGAGCGCCACGGTGGTCTTGCCGCTGCCGGCGCTGCCAAGCACGAGCAGCGGGCGCTCGGGCGGCGCCGAGACGGCGGCGTACTGCTCGGGGTCGAGCAGCGCCGTGATGTCTGCCGGCTTGACGCGATCCGCCCCGCCGATGCCGACCCCGAGAATACCCGGGCGCGCCGCGGTCTCGGCGCCGCCGGTCTGCAATGCGAGCGCCGAGCGCTGCGCACTTCGCCAACCGCGGGCGGCGTCGCGCTCGAGCAGGACGGCGTCGCCGACAATGCGCGTGATCTCGCCGTGCTCGATCACCACGATGCGGCGGGCGACGACCACGCCTTCGGCCACCCGGCCTGGAAACGTCTCCTCGAAGCGGTCACCCTCGCGGTAGCGGTAGAAGATCCGCGCCACCGGCGCCACGCGCCAGTCGACGATACGGATCTCGGCGGCGGCGTCGAAGTAAGTGACGTGGCCAAGCAGATAGTCCTCCGGACCCTTTCCTTCGTCGACGCGGAGGTGAGCGATGTAGGGCGAAGACGCCTCGGGCAACCGGGCGGGCGCTCGGCGCTCGGCCAGGCGCTGCCGCACGCCCAGCTCGTGCAGCAGGGCGGGAAGATCATCGGCCGAAGCTCGGGCCGCCTCGTCACGCAGCGAGCGCAGCGCTTCGACCGAGCCGCCCGAGGCGACGCCCGCGCGCGCGGCTACGCGCTCGGCCGCACGCCGCCGCGCCTCGACGAGGGAGCGGCCTACACGCTCGAGCAGCGCCTCCTCTTCGTCGACGACCGCGCGGGCTTGCGGGGTCAGCGGGGTGTCGGCCTCGTACAGCATTGCCCTCGGCGTGAAAGCGGTCCGGCCATGAGTGATCCAGAAAAGCAGGAAACGAGAGCCTTCGCGACGGCCATCTGCCCGGGCCGGGTCCGACCGGCAGCGGTGCCGGCCATCGCGGTGACCGCCGACACGACGACGCGCCGGCCCGCCTTCACCTCGCGAGCTACCTCCTCCTGCATCTTGTTGTAGCCGTCGACCAGCACCGAGCGGGTCCACGCGGCCACGTCGACGGAGGCGTAAAAGTCCTCCTCGCGCCCGACGCTCGCCACTCGCGGCACGCCGTCGAAGCGCAGCGTCGAGCGCTCGCCGCCCCGCGTGTAGGCGAGCGAGAAGCTGCCCAGCTCATGATCGCCGGCCGCCTGATTGGGTATCGACAGCGTCACCCAGACGCGCCGCCGCGCTACTCGAGCGGATAGCCGGCCGCGTCGAGAACCGCGACACCCTCACCCGGATCGATTCGCACATCGAGGCCCGGGGCGACCGTCGCCCGCGCCGAGTCGAACTCCGCGGCGAACACGCTCGCGAGGTTCTCGGAGCTCCGCAGGTAGTAGTAGTTCCCCGTACCGGCGTCGGCCAGCGCCGTCATCAAATACTCGTTGAAGTCGGCGGTGAGGCTCGCCACCGGGCTCTGCGACGTGCTGGCGTTTCGCGGCTACGCGCCGAGCGCGGTCGCCTCGGGCGACGAGGGGCTTCGCCGCGCGCTCGCCGAGCGCTACGCCTTGGTGCTGCTCGACGTCATGCTGCCCGGCCTCTCGGGCTTCGACGTCTGCCGCGAGCTGCGGGCGCAGCGCGGTGAGCAGCCGATCCTGCTGCTCACCGTGCGCGGCGCGGAGACTGACGTGCTCGAGGGCTTTCGCTGCGGCGCCGACGACTACGTGACCAAGCCCTTCTCGATCGCCGAGCTGATGGCGCGAGTCGAGGCGCTGCTGCGCCGGTCGGGCCGGCTGAACCCCGCCGAGCGTAAGCCGTTCGAGCTCGGACGCTGGCGCGTCGATCCGGTGGCGCGCGCGGCCAGCGACGGCAAGCGCGAGGTCGAGCTCTCGCCGCGCGAGGTCGACATGCTGGCGCTCTTCGCCCGCGACCGTGGCCGCATCGTCAGCCGCCGCATGCTGCTGGTCGAGGTGTGGGGCATGAGCCACGTGGAAAACCTACAGACGCGCGCCGTCGACGTGCACGTCGCCAAGCTGCGGAAGAAGATGGGCCTGTCGGAGAGCGGTCCGCTCGAGACCGTGCGCGGCGAAGGTTACCGCTTCGAGGGTTGAGCCGATGCGCCGCTTCCGCTTGCTGTTCGCCGCCATCGCCGCGGCGTTGCTCGTGCCGACAGCACTGCTCGCGCTGCGCGCGCTGGACGGCGTGGAGGTCGAGCGCCGAGCGCGTGTTCGACGAGATGGAGCGCGCGCTGTCGGGCTTCCTCGCCGCCGAGGAAGAACGCCCGTTCGGACACTACGGCCACGAGTACAGCCCGCACGGCCAGGCGCCCGGCACCCCGGTGCGCTCGCCGCTCGCCGAGCCGCCCGCGCTGCCGTTCGTGATCGGCTACTTCCAGATCGACCCCGACGGCAGCCTACGCTTTCCGCTACTGCCGCAAGGGAAGGAGGATGCGCCCGTTCCGCGCGAGCGCGAGCTGTCGCCACGGGCGCGCGCGGCGGTCGACGAGATCAATGCATGTGCTCTTCAACCTCGTCGACAATGCCGTCAAGTACGCCGACGGCGCCGCCACGAAGGAAATCGCGCTCGGCTGCCGGCGCGACGGCGACGGCGTGCGCCTCACGGTCCGCGACCACGGACCCGGCGTGCCGGCGAGCAACCTGCGGCGGATCTTCGAGCCCTTCTACCGCGCCGAGGACGAGCTCACGCGCCGGCAGAAGGGAACCGGCCTCGGCCTCGCACTGGTGCGCGGCCTGGCCGACGAGATGGGCGCGCGCGTCTCCGGGCGGAACCTCCCCGAGGGCGGATTCGAAGTGGAGATCGTGCTTCGCCAAGCGTAGACGCCGTCAGACGCTGACTATGCGCCGTTCTTGGCCAGCCCGTTCACTCCTCGGCTCGCATTCGTTCTTCTGACCGCGCAGATTGCAGCCGACAGATTGCAGCCGATGGCTTGACCGCGCCCCCGTGATCGCTGCGATGATCGTACGCGAAGGAGTCCCGCATGCCCGAGCCAAGCAGACAGGCCGTATTTGGTCGGCGGTTCATCCGCCATCTCTGCGAGCTGATCCGCATCTATTGGACGTCGCCAGATGCTCGATGGGGCGCCCTGCTGCTAGCGGGTATAGTCTTCCTCGAGCTCGGCACGGTCTACGGCAATCTGCTCCTCTCCGACGCGGAGCGCCGGATGATGGACGCGGTCCAGGACAAGCAGGCGACGGTCTTTCTCGCGGCCCTGGGCCTCTTCGCGGCCCTGTCGGCCGGTTTCGTCCTGGTTTCCGCTTATCGGGTCTACCTCCGACAAATCCTCGAGATCCGCTGGCGCCGCGGCGTGACCACTCACTACTTGGATCACTGGATGAACGAGCGTGCCTACTGCCAGATGCAGCTTCACCGCAACGGAGTCGACAACCCGGATCAGCGCATCGCCGAGGACATCCGTGACTTCGCGGCGAGCGTGCTCGGCCTGTCTCTCTCGCTGCTCACCTCGGTAGCGACGCTCGTCTCGTTCGGAGGGCTCCTCTGGACGCTCTCGGGCGATTGGGTGCTCCCGCTCGACGGGCGCCTTCACGTTCCAGGCTTCTTGCTCTGGGTGGCACTCCTCTATGCCGCGCTCTCGACCTGGCTCACGCACGTCGTCGGCCGCCGGCTCGTGCCCCTCAACTTCGACCGGCTGCGTTACGAGGCCGACTTCCGCTACCAGCTCATGCGCTTTCGCGACAACGTCGAGGCGGTGGCGCTGTCGCGGGGCGAGGCTCTGGAGCGGCGCAGCGCACTCGAGCGCTTCGAGAACGTGATCCGGAACTGGTGGCAGCTCATCGCCGCGCAGCGGAGGTTGACGGTCTTTTCCGGCCTCGTCGGCCAGGCGAACGGAGTCGTGCCGCTCCTCGTGGCCGCGCCCGGTTTCTTCGCCGGCCTGCTCACGCTCGGCACGATCGTGCAGATTCGATTCGCCTACGGCCAGGTGTCGGGAGCCCTCGGCTGGTTCGTCTACGCCTACCAGGAGATCGCGCGCTGGCGCGCGAACGTCGAGCGGCTCTCGACCTTCACCGAGGCGATGGACGCGACGGCGAGGGAACTCGATCGCTCGAACATCCGCGTCGTGCCGGTCGACGCGCCCGCACTCCGGATCGTCGACCTGAGCCTCCAGGCTCCGGATGGCAGCACGTTGATCGACGCGGCCAGCGCCACGGTGAGCGCGGGGGAACGCGTGGCCATCACGGGCCCCTCGGGTTCGGGCAAGACCATCCTGCTGCGCGCCATCGCCGGGATCTGGCCGTTCGGCAGGGGGCGCATCGACGTGCCGGCGCGGGCCCGCATGCTCTTCGTTCCGCAACGGCCCTACCTCCCGCTCGGGTCGCTGCGCACCGCGGTCTCGTATCCGGCGCCCGGGGGCGCCTTTCCCGACACGCGGATCCACGAAGTGCTTCGGCTGCTCGGGCTCGATCATCTCACGACGCGCCTGGACGAAACGGCGCCGTGGGATCAGCAGCTCTCGCCTCACGAGCAGCAGCGCCTGGCGATGGCACGTGTGCTGCTCAACGAGCCCGATTGGGTGTTCCTGGACAAGGCGACTTCCGCGCTCGACGAGGAGATGGAGAAGCGAGTCTACGCGCTGCTCGCCGAGCGCCTGCCGCACGCGACGGTGATCTCGGTCGCGCACCGGCCCGAGGTGGCCGCGTACCACACTCGGCACTGGACGATCGCGCCGAACGCGGAGGGAAGGGCCTCCCTCCAGGCGGCATGATGGCTCCCGCCGACACCGATCTCGTCCTCTGGAGCAGTGATGCCGTCGAGCTCCAGGGCTGGAGCACCAGCGCCGCCCCGGGAAGTAGCGGCCGCCTGGCGGTCGAGAGCGGGCGAAGCGTTCCAGCGCTGCGATTCGACTTCGAGCTGGTTGGGCCCGGCGCCTGGGTCATCGCGCGGCGGGAGGTCTCGGCGGCGCTCCCCAGCAACTTCGTCGCCACGCTGCGACTGCGAGGCGTGGCGCCGCCCAACCACCTGCAGGTGAAGCTCGTCGACCCCGATGGCGCTAACGTCTGGTGGTGGCGGCGGCGCGAGCAGGTGTTCCCGCGCACGGCGTCGCAAATCGTGCTGCGCCTCGCGGGGCTCGAGTTCGCGTGGGGTCCGGCCAGCGGCGGCGTCCCCGGGCACGTCGGCGCGGTCGAGGTCGCGGTTGCGGCGGGCCAGGGTGGGTCGGGCACGCTGTGGATCGAGGACCTGCGCATCGAGCCGCGGGAGCCTGCCGCCGGCACGCCGCGGCCTTGCCGTGTGTGGGCATCCAGCAGCGTTCCCGGCCACGAGCCCGCGCGCGTGATCGAGGACGACGATGGCACGAGCTGGCGGCCGGAGCCCGGCGGCATAGATTTCGGTGCGATTGCAGGTCGAGAATGGCCACTTCCCCCAGCCCCAGCTCCCGTCGCGCGCGGTGGAGATGGTCCGCGACGGCCTCGGGCGCAAATGCCACGCGCTCGCGCAATACCACCGGTGCAGTGTCGTGGTTCAGGCCAAACGCCAGAATCGTCATGTCCGCCGGCTAAGCGTTGGCAATGCTAGCGACTGCGTGAAAGCACAGGCCAGATCGCACGGAACGTCGGCACACTGCACCGTGAAACCATTGCCACCGGAAATTTGTCATAAGGGTTGTTGCTACAATAGCGATCGTTTGTGAGGACTTCCATCCACCGTGATTCGCGCGATTAGCCTGCTGGTCGGTCTTTGTGTCGTCCTGGTGTCTGCGTGCGCCGGAAACCTGAACTCGCACCCGACGGACGCCGCAGGCGACGACCCCGGCTCGGCCCAGGAATCCCCTGCTGGCGACGAGGAACAGGATTATCCCGTTCAGGCCTTCCCGACACAAACGCTGTACACCTTGCTCGCGGCCGAAACCGCCGGCCTGC
>CAVPWJ010000074.1:0-6401 GCA_963708955.1 uncultured delta proteobacterium | reverse complement strand
GGCCGCGAATTATCTGACATACCTGGTCGGAGAGCGCCCATAGGGCGCCGAATCGACAATCGGCGGAATGACAACGCGGCGGCGCTCGCAGGCGTAGATCATTCGATTATTGCTCAGCGGTCTCCGCTTCCACAGCCCTGGTCAGCGCCGTCAGATCGCCGGGCGTCGGCGTATCCATGAACAGCTCGGCTTGAACGCTTAACGCATCGACAAGCGCGCCGAGTTTCGTGGCGTCATTTTTCGCGGCGCGCGTCGCGGCCGCCTTCGCGACGCCAGCCGCGATCTCCGATTGTCCCTTTACCTCATTCAACCGGTCCAGCATGTCGTCGCCAATCGGAACTGCCGGGCCCTCAGGCAAGCCGCTGTCACTGGACGGAGCGCCAGTTCCGATCACCGGTTCGAGTATCCGCCTGGGGCTGGCATTGGGCGCGGTGGCGACAGCAGCTGTCCCTTGCGGCGGGGCAGCCGCGCCGATCGTCGGCGCCAGTTGGGCGCGTTCATCATTCAACAGCCGACGCGCCGAATAGACTTCCTGCCTCAGAGCGGCTGTCGTCGCTTCTGCGGGTGCGGTTGGCGTCCGACCGAGGTAATGAGGTAACAGGGAGGGGCCCGCGAACCGGAAGTCTAGTCGAAACCGTTTCGGGAAAGGGCGTCTCCCGGCCGCATTTCCGCCCTTTTCCCGGACCGTTCGAGAAACAATCCGATCAAGGCAGACATGAAGAGCGCCATGCCGGTCGCAAGTAAGACGATCAATGCCCTTTTTGGTCTGGACTTCCGCTCCGGAGGAATCGCCCGGTCGACCACCTGGATGACGACCGCGTCCCTCGCTTCGTCGAGTTTCGCAAGTTCATATTGTTTTACGAGGAGTTCGTAAAGTGTCTCGTTGTATTTCAGTTGCCTCAGTTTCCGGAGATATTCCATGCCTATCGCGGGGACCCGCTCCGAGGACATGAGAGGGTCGAATCCCCGTCCCTTCCCAGACTCGACTTTATCCAATTCGATCCGAAGTGCCCGGACCTCCTCCTCGGTCCTCTGCAAGTCGGGATTCTGGGCGGTGGCGAAAGACCGAAGGACCTTGGCCTCGACCTCCTTCACTGCGATCCTCGCACGGAGATTGGCGATCCCCTCGATGATGGCTTTCGCCTGGGCGTCGACCTGGAACGCCCCCGTCCGCTGCTGGAACCCCTTGACCTCCTCCTCGGCGCGGGCAAGCGCCACCTTCGTTTGACCGATCTGCTCCTCGAAGAACATGCGCCGCTGCCCCGCTTCCGAGATCGCAAGCCCGCCGGCAAGGGATTTCAGTTCCTCGACGAAAGAATTGGCCATTTCGGCAGCACGTTTCGGATCCCGATCTTCCACCATAAGAGAAATGATCCCGCTCTTCCTGTCTTCCCGGATCGTGAGGGATCCAAGGAGGGCATTTCGGGCATCTTCCCGATATTTTTTCTTGTAGAGTTTCACCAGGTCGAACCGGTCGACCATGCGGTCCAGGACCGTCCGGGACTTCATCATCCCCACGAACAGCTCGCCTTGGGACTTGACGCCTGCGGCTCCGCCCGCCAGCCCGATCAGTCCTCCTGCCTGCCCCAGCAACTGGGCGGCAAGATTGTTCCCTTTATCCTGGGGAGGAAGGACCCTTGTTTCCGCTTTGTAATAGACGGGGAGCAACAGGGAGACGACCACCGCCACGACAGCAGAAGCGGCGGTAATCCCGAGAATCAGCCGCCGCCTCCGGGACAGTGCGCGGAACAGTTCCGTCAGGTCGATTTCATCCTCGGGAGGTACTGAGCGGGGCTCCATTTCTTGACTCATGGCTGGGGGTCCTTAAAAGAGCGCAATGACGACGCCGGCAGCCACGGCGATCTGGAAGAGAATCTGGGTGATGTCCTTGGTTTCCCGGAGCCATGCGATGCGTTCCAGTTTTTCCGGCACCACGATGCTGTCCCCGGGCTCGAGGAGCGGATTCCCGTCCCTTGTCGTATACGCCGTTTTGGAAAAGAGGAAGAGGCCGCTCTCCCGCGGCTGGACCGCCGACCCGTTCACTTTCAGCACGAATATACGGGATTTGTCGGCGGATTCCGTGAAGCCCCCCGCCAGCTCGATATAGTCCGGAAGGGCCTTCGCGGGATCGAATACGAACGACGTCTGGTTGAACACGGCGCCAAGCGTCTGGAGGCTGCGGGGATTTTCCGGTATGGACAGGGCATCCCCATTTTCGAGCTCGATGTCGTAAATGGAGTTCCGCAGAGCCTCGAGCGAACCGATATCGAGCACCATCCTCCCGGTCGCCTGCACGGTCTTCAGCTTCGCGATCAGTTCCTTGCTCTGCAGGATCTCCCCCTCCTTCGCCTTCAGCTCCTCGGGAGACGCGGCGGCGGAGAGGCTGGCCGACCCGCGGGTCAGCAGGTCCCGCTCCAGCCGCTCGATCGATTCCATGAGCCTTTTCTGCTGAAGCTCCCGCACGCTTTCCCTCGTGAACACGGCGCCCCTCGGATAGGCTTTCCCCGTGAACCCGCCGGCGCGCTCGATCAGGGAAGAGAGTTTCTCCCCTTTCCGGACTGTATAGGTACCCGGAAAGCGGAATTCGCCCAGGATCGCGACCTGGCTGTACATCCTCCACTCGGGGATGGTTCGGACGAAAACCTGGTCGTCCTTCTGCAGGGGCGGGTTCGCCAAGGGATCCCCGGCGATCGCCTTCTCCAGGTCGATGTTCCTCTTCTCGACCTTCGGGCCCGCATCGCTGACGTGCAGACGGGTCAACTCCGCCTCTTTCAGGTACGCGAAATATTTCGTGCCGCCGGACAATGCGACCAGGTCCTTGACCGTCATGCCGGGCGTGAACCCGAACTCGCCTTCCCGCAGCACGGCCCCCGTGATGCGGACCGTCCGACGATCCCGAACGATCTGGAAGACCTTGAGGACATCCCCGGAGCGCAGGTCGACCTCCTTCCCCTTCGACTCCTCGAGGTCGGATTCGAAGACCACCTGCCGGTTGCTGTCCACGATCCGTTCGATCTGGAGGCGTCCCTTGAACGCCACCATGTTCAACCCCCCCGCCAGCTCGACCAACTGGGAAACGGTCCGTTCGCCATTCAGTTCGTACAACCCCGGCGAGTTCACGCTTCCCGCGATCGCGGCGACCTGTCCGACCGGCGGGATGAAGATGACGTCCTCCGGCAGGAGGCGCTGGTCCGCCGATTTGTCCCCCCGACGCAGGAGGTCGTACAGGTCGAAGTGCGCGACCGCCTCCCCACCCCGGCGGATCTGGATGTCCCTCATCGATCCCGACTTGGTCGGTCCCCCGGCCTGGATCAGGACGGGGACCAGCGTCGAGAGGGAGGAAACCGTGTAGGCCCCGGGCTGCCGCGCACTGCCCACGACGTAAACGGTCATCGTCCGCAGCGCCCCGAGGGTGACGTTCATCTCAAATCCTGTGTAGTACCTCGAAAACTCCTTCTGCAGCACCCCCTGGGCCTGCTCGAAGGTCAGGCCCCCCAGCGCGACGACCCCGACTTTCGGAATCCTCACCGTCCCGTCCCGCTCGATCACCGGGTTCCATGCGCCCTCGAATTTCCCCCAGACCCGGATCTTCACCTCGTCGCCGGGACCGAGCACATAATCGGGCCCCACCGGCAATCGGTTCGTCGTGAGGAAACCGGTCCGCCCCTGGAGGAACAGATCAAGGCCGAAGTGCTTGAGGTCCATCGAGATCGAATAGGGGCTGCTGATCCCGAGGAGGCGGAATATTTCGCCGATCCTGTCGGGGGGACCGACCAGGTACCCCGCCTCCATATCGGGAACGATCTTGACGGGCACGAGGATGGTGCCCGGAGGGGTCACCCCCACGGAATTCATGAAGCGGATGTTCGGATCCTTCCGGATCCCATCGAACTGCGGCCTCGTGATCTCCACCTTCCCTGAAACCATCTGCTCGAACGCGGACTGGCCTTCCGGGGGCAGTGGAGGCAGTGGAGGCAGCGGCGGCGACACCCCCGTTTCCATCGATGCGGCAGAACCCTCGCGGGAGGAACCATCCCCTTGAGCGCCGGGGAAGGAACCCGTAGCTCCCGGATACCCTGTCGTTCCTTGATAGGGGGATGAGGTTTGCTCCTGGCTCCCGCCGGCGGAACCGTACGGGTCGGCCGCCCGAACGGAATGCGCGGCGATCAGGGAGAAAACGACGAGCAGGAACGTTACCCGAAACGTGCGCCGAATCATGGCCTCTCCCTTGGGAAAAATAAACGTGACGGCACCGGCGGAAACACGAAACGACGATCCGGTTTATCGATACTGCCAGGCGGCCGAAAGCTCGACGGTCTTGTTGCTCCCGTCCCGGCCGGGCACGCCCCCCTCGTCCGAGATCCGATCGTAAGCGACCTTCCCCTCGGCACGGACGTTCCTCGTGAGCCAGGCGACGAGCCCGCCCGTGATCCGTTTCCGCTCTTCCTTGGCGGGGCCGGGGAAGGAACGTTCCGTCCGATCGTAACTCATTTCGACGTAAGAGGAGGGAAGCAAAAAGAGGCGGGCTTCAAGGAAGAGGTCCCGCGCGTCGGTGCCCATGGGATGACCCAGGATCCGCCCGTTGTACTGGTGCGGGTATTGCGGGTGTCGGTACCAGACGCCGGGTTCATTCGTGAGGGTGGTGCCGTACTCGGCCCGCAGGTCGGCCTTCCGGAACGGGCCGATCGACGGCAGGAAAACGCCCCCCAACCAGGCGTGGCGGGTGAAGACGAAACTCCGCGCCACGTCCTCGCCGCCCCATTCCCCGTACAGGACCACCGGCTGGACGCGGAACGGCAGATGGACCTTCGCGTCAACGGAGGCCAGCGAGTTCCCCTTCGGCGTGTTCCCGGCGCTCTCCCGCTGACCCGTAAAGATATCCCAGAAGGTGGAAACGTTTTGGTCCCGCCCCTTCCCACCGAAGTGCATCGCGCGGGAAGCCCCGAACTCGAGGTACCGGTTCGGCCGGAGGGCGAATCGCATCCCGGAGACCAGGGAGTCTGGATGGGGACCCCCGGTGTCGATCCGGGCCATGAAGAAGTCGTACTGAAACACCCCCAGGAAGCCGATCGGTTTCGGGAAGGCGATCGGGCGGGGGTTGCGGATCCGGACCCCGATCAGGGGCTCGGCGTTCGTCGTGAAGAGAAGGGCGCCGTGCCGCCCCGGTCCGTACCACACGGCAAATCGTCCTGCCTCGAGGGTCGCCTGGGGCCATCCCAGGCGCAGGGACGTTTCCTCGATCCGCCCCGTCCGCTCGCCGTCGTTCCCGGCCACGGCCTCGGCCCGCCCCTGGAGGCCGAGCCAACTGTAGGGGGCCGCGCGGAAGAAGCCGTTCACCCGGTATCCCGTGCCGTCCGGAACCGGGACGCCTTGCGCGTTGGGAGGAATGTACCCTGCGTTCGAGTATCCAAGCCCGCCCCCGATCCGGAAATCGAGGTCCCTTGCGCCTTCGAGCTGGAGAAACCGGAGCATCCCGTCGACGAACGGGTCCCCGACGTGCGCCTCCTTCCCCGCCTCGAGGGCCACTTCGCGCGCTTCGAGTCCGCGCGTTCCCGTCATGAGGCCGGGAAGGAGCCCTAGGCCCTGGAGCTTGTCGATCAGGACGTACGCCTCCGGATCGTCCCGGAGGAAGATCTCCGGTCCTGCGGGCGAGGCAACCATCGGCAGGACGAGGAGAACGCAGCCGATTACGCAAGCGGCAAATGTTCTAAAGATCCGCAATCCCTCCATCGATCGGAATACGTTCCGTACCGTTACCGCCCTTCCATCGGGAGGGTGGCGGAAACACCGTCATCCTCTGTCCGCCTGCGTCGATCCCTTGCGAAAAAATATATGGAGAATGCAAATCCTGAAATCAGGGTGGCCATGAGAGCACCCAGCCATTTTTCCGGTTTTGATTTCCTGTCCGGAATCCGGGGGGAATCGATCACCCTGAAACCGAATTGCTCCCGGTTCCTTGCCATCATCTCCCGTTCGACTTCCTGGCCCAGCAGGGAGTAGAGCCGGTCGCGATTCAGGGCGTCGACCGTCTTCCCGATCTGTTCCTGGATGAACTTCTTATTCCTGATTGCGCGATCCAGCGCCTCTTCCTGAAGGCGGTTTTTCCCTTCTTCGAGGAAATATTTCACGATATTCGCGGAACCTTCTGCGGAGGGAGATTCAAAGGAAACGGAAACCGTCCCGGATCTTTTATTGAGGGAAACCTTCAGGTGATCTTTCGCGGAGCGGATGGCGTCCCAGTCGCCGGGGGGCCTCGGTCCCTTCTCGTTACCAAATAGGCGATCCGTCCACGCAGGGATCACCTTTCCGGTCGTGGGATCGAACTTGTCCGCAAGGACGATCGGCCACAGGTTGTATTTCCTGAAAATCCGAACGGTGAGATCGTTGCTTTTGAAGAGGGA
>CAVPWJ010000073.1:0-12737 GCA_963708955.1 uncultured delta proteobacterium | reverse complement strand
CTGTCTGCTCGTTTCCAACTCCTGGCTCTGCTCGAGGTGGCCGGGCTACGGTCGTCGCCGACCGCGACCTGGAACGACCTTCGATCCTCGACAACCGATGACTACGGCGGTGGGAGTGTTCTTGACGCGCCTTGGCTACGGCTCGAAAGCGGTGGTGACCGGGGACGTCACGCAGATCGACCTCCCCGCCGGCAAGTCGTCGGGCCTGAAGCGCGCCGTGGCGATCCTTTCCGACATCCCGGGCATCCGCTTCATCACCTTCAACGAGAAGGACGTGGTGCGCCACCGCCTGGTGCAAGACATCATCACCGCCTACGAGCGCGCCGGAGCCGCCGAGGCAGAGAGCCGCGGGGAGACGATGAATGGCAGTCCTCGTGTCAGGAACGGTTTCCGCGAAGGGGGTCAGCCGGCGGCGGATCGCCCAGAAGGCGAAGATCGTTCTTGACGCGCTCGGGCTCGGCGCGAACGAGCTCAGCCTGCGGCTGGTCCGTGACGGCGAGATCCACGCGCTGAACCGCGACTACCGCGGCAGGGACCGTTCTACCGACGTGCTGTCCTTTTCGCTGCGGGAAGGCGAGTTCGCCGACGTATCGCCGGCGCTCGGCGACGTGGTGATCTCGCTCGACACCGCCGCGCGCCAGGCTGCCGAGCTCGGCTTCACGCTCGCCGAAGAGGTGGATCGCCTGCTCGTCCACGGCATCCTCCACCTCGCGGGCTACGACCACGAGGTCTCTCCCCGCGAGGAGCGGCGCATGAAGCGGAAGGAGAGGGAGATGCGCGGCCTCTTGCGCCGGCGCCGGTCGCCGTGAGGCGGGCGCTCGGCGGGCGGAGAGCGGCGGCGACTGTGAGTGGTGCGCTGCTGGCGTCCTCATCGCCGTGGCCCGGCTGGAGCTCGCTCGCGTGGGTGGCGCTGGTTCCGCTCTTGTGGGCGATCGACGGCGAGCGACCCCGGCGAGCGTGTGCGCTCGGCTGGCTCGCGGGACTCTCGTTCTTCCTCGTCGCGTTCGCCTGGATCCCTGGAACGATCGGCCGCGCCGGCGCGGCCGGCCCGCCAATCGCGGTGCTCGCGCTGTTGGCGATCTCCGCCCTGCTCGCCCTGTACGTGGCGGTGTTTGCGGCATCGCTGCGGCTTTTCGAGTCGAGGATGGAGGGCGACGGCCCCATCGCGGCGGTCGTGCTGTGGGTCGCGCTCGAGTGGCTGCGCGCGCGCGGGCCGCTCCCTTGTCCGTGGAATCTCCTCGGCTACAGCCAGATCCCGCACCTACAGCTCGTGCAGATCGCCGACCTCACGGGCATCTACGGAGTCAGCGCGCTCGTCGTGGCGGTCAACTCCGTGCTGTACTCCGCTTTGGCGCGCCGTGCGTCGCCAGTGCGATTGGCGGTCGTTGCCGCGCTCTGCGTCGCCGTGTTCGCCTACGGCCACTTCCGGCGGGCGGCGCCGTCGGCCGAGCGCCAATTGCGCGTCGGGCTCGTGCAGCCGGCGATCGATCCGAACCAGAAGTGGGATCCAGCGCGGCGCGTGGAGGTGGTGGCCCGTCAGGAGGCGCTCTCCCGCGAGGCGGCGGCGAACGCGGCCGACCTCGTCGTCTGGCCGGAGGCTTCTACCCCCTATGTCTTCGACGGCGATCGCGCGCTCACCGACCGCATGATCGAGTTCGTCCGTGAGCTGCGGGTTCCGCTGCTGTTCGGCAGCACTGCGCTCGTGTCTCGACCGCTCGGCCGAGGGGAGGTCTGGACCTCGCTCAACCGCTCGTGGCTCCTCGCGGCGGATGGGCGCGTGGCGGGACGCTACGACAAGATGATGCTCGTCCCGTTCGGCGAGTACGTCCCGTGGCCGCGTCTTTTCTTCTTCGTCCACAAGGTCGTTCCCGGCGTCGGCGACTTCTTGCCGGGCGTGGAGCCGACGCTGTTCGCGCTCGGCGAGACGCGCTTCGCGGTGCTGATCTGCTACGAAGCGACGTTTCCCGACCTCGCGCGCCGGTTCGTCGATCGCGGCGCGGAGCTGTTGATCAACCAGACCAACGATGCCTGGTTCGGCGACGGCGGCGCCCCGCGCCAGCATCTGGCGATGGCGGTCGTCCGCGCGATCGAGAACCGCGTGCCGCTGGTGCGTGTCGCCAACACCGGCATCTCGGCCGTGGTGACGCCGCGGGGCGAGATGGCCGAGCAAATTCCCCTCGGCGCGCGGGGCGTTCGCGTCGTAGGGGTGGCGGTGGGGCGAGTGGAGAGGACGTTCTATACCCGCCACGGCGACGTGTTCGCCGAGGCGGCGGTACTCGCGGCCGTTCTCATGGTATTGTATGCAGGCTGGATCGCTCCCCGGCGGTCGCCTCGACGGGGTGGATCGGCAGAGAAAGGAGACGGAACCTCGCATGCTTTCCGTCGGTGAGATTCGCGACAAGCTGGACGACATCGAGAAGCGCATCGGTGCGCTTGGGAGGCATCTTTGACGTCGCGAAGCTCGAGCAACGGGCGGCGGATCTCGCAGAAAAGAGCGCCGTACCCGACTTTTGGAACAATCAAGAAGCCGCGCAGAAGCTGCTAAAGGAGCGCTCGCAGATCCAGACGGCGCTCGACTCGTGGAGGCGCCTGTCCGGCGGGCTCGGCGACGGCCGGGTCTTCCTGGAGATGGCGGTGGAAGGGGATGAGGAGGGGCGTACCGAGGCGGAAGCCAAAGCGCTCGAGATCGATCGCGTCCTCGGCGAGATGGAGCTCCAGCAGATGCTCGGCGGCGAGCACGACGCGGGCAACGCGATCGTCACCGTGCATCCCGGAGCGGGCGGCACCGAGGCACAGGACTGGGCGGAGATGCTGCTGCGCATGTACCTGCGCTGGGCCGAGCGGCGCGGCTTCAAGACCGAGACCGTCGACCTGCAGCCCGGCGAGGGTGGCGGCATCAAGAACGCGACGTTCACGGTGGAGGGCCCGTATGCCTACGGGTACCTTCAGGCCGAGGCGGGCATCCACCGCTTAGTGCGCATCTCGCCGTTCGACGCCAACGCCCGCCGGCACACGTCGTTCGCTTCCATGTTCGTCTATCCCGAGATCGAAGACGAGATCGTGGTCGAGATCCGCGACGAAGACCTGCGGGTCGATACCTACCGATCAAGCGGCGCGGGCGGGCAGCACGTCAACAAGACGGACTCGGCGGTGCGGCTCACGCATTTGCCGACGGGAATCGTGGTGGCGTGCCAGAACGAGCGCTCGCAGCACAAGAACCGGGCGATGGCGATGAAGATCCTGCGCGCGAAGGTCTACGAGCGGGAGATGGACAAGCAGCGCGAGAGGATGGCCGAGCTGACCAAAAGCAAGAAGGACATCAGCTTCGGCAGCCAGATCCGCTCGTACGTGCTGCACCCCTATCGTCTGGTCAAGGATCTCCGCACCGGCGTCGAGGTCGGCAACACCGACGCGGTCCTCGACGGCGACATCGACCGCTTCATCCAAGCCTACCTGCTGAAAAAGATCGCCGCGTAGCGCCTGCCGGTACGGGCAAAACGCGAGATCTGCGTGCGGCGGGCCGGCGCTCTACTTTGCGACGGGCTCGGGCGCACCGGCCTACGCCTCGGCCTTGTCCTCTTCCTTGGCGCCTCGCGCGGCCAGCGTGGAGGCCGGGACGCAGAGGATTCGCTGGCAGCTCGGGCAGAAGACGATGTCGGCGTTGCGGTGGATCTGGGTGATGAGCTGCGGGGGAACGCGCATGCGGCAGCCACCGCAGTCTCCTTCTTTCCGCACCTCGACGACCGCGAGCCCGCCCTTGCGCTCGAACAGCAGCTCGTAACGCTTGCGTGGGCCCTCCTCGAGCGCGGCCGCCGCACCGTCTCGCTGGTCGGTCAAGCGCTGGAGGTCGGCCGCCAGCGCCTGCCTCCGCTCGGCGAGTTGCCGCTCACGCTCGGCGAGCCGTTGCTCGACGACCGCGAGGTCGTCTTCGAGCACCTTCAACTCGCTGATCTTACCATCGCCGCCGTCGAGAATCCGCAGCAGGCTTTCCTCGATCTGCGTGGAGAGCTCACGGCTCATCTCGACCTCGCGGCGGAGAGCCGCTAACTCCTTCTCGTTGCGGATGCGCTGCATCCGCATGCGCCGGTCCTTGGTCTTCTCTTCTTCGTCGGCGAGCTTGTTCTCGGCGTCGCGGCGCTGGCGCTCTAGCTCGGCGACCTCCTGGCGCTTGGCTTGAGCCACGGAGCGCTTGGTGCCGACCGCGGTCTTCACTTCCGCGGCCGCCCCCTCGAGTGCGCCGAGCTCGAGCCGCAAGGCGCGAAGCTCGGTATCTATATGTTGCAGGGCGTAGAGCTGCTCGATCGGGCTAGCCAACCTTCTTCCTCAGAATTACCGTGGCGAGTGGGCCCACCAGGATTCGAACCTGGGACCAACCGGTTATGAGCCGGCCGCTCTGACCAACTGAGCTATGGGCCCGGGGAAGCCCTGGGGGTATTTGTGCGGGGTTCGCCGTAACGGGTTCTTCTAGCACGCTCTTTCAGAGAGTCCTAGTGCTCACCGCGGCTCCTCGGGCTCCGTCAAGGGCTTCTCCGCGTCGAGCTCGTTCTTGCGAGCCAGTAGAGCGTTGAGCGCGTCGGTGTCCCCGCGAGCCTGAGCGTCACGAATTTCCTGCGTAAGCGCACGCCGGCGAGCGTATCGAGCGCGCTTGCGTAGCGTGGTGACACAGCCCTCGAACATCCGGTCAGCCGCTGGATACGGATCCTCCTCGCCGAGTCGGGTGCGCGCTACCCGGTCGGCGGACTCGCGCGGCAGAGCGTCGACGAGTCCCGATGGCGCAATCGATTCGTCGCCAGTCCGGATGCGCTCGAGCAATCCTCGCGCAACTTCGCTGGGCAGCAGGGCGTCAATGTCATCGGGTAGATTCTTCACGAGCTCGGGGTGCGCGAGCAGCAATTCGAAGATCTGCGCTTCCTGGCTCGACAAAGTGACGACGGACCTTGGAGTCGAGTCGTCCCGCGCAGGTTCCTGCGATGCGACACGCCGCTGAATCGATCTCTCCGGCTTCAAGTCCTCTTCCGAGAGCGCCAGGTACTCAGCGGCATGATGGCGTAGCATCCCTACGAAGGCAGAGTCCTCGACGGCAGCAAGTAGGTCAGCGACTTTGTTCGCAGCGCGCCGTCGCTCAGCGAGCGCTGCATCCGGGGCGGCGAGCGAGCGTAGGTAGTGATCAACGAGCGGAGACGAGCGCTCGAGCAGATGCTCGAGTGCATCGACGCCCGACTGCTGGACGAAAGTGTCGGGGTCGTGTTTCTCCGGCAGAAACGCCACCTCGGCGAAGATGCCCACCGCGGCGAACACCTCGAAGCTTCGCGCGGCGGCGGCGAGGCCGGCGCGGTCGGCGTCGAAGAGCACGACGAAATTGTCGGTAAAGCGCTTGAGCAGACGGACCTGATCGGCCGTGAGCGACGTGCCGAGCGGGGCGACGACGTTGCATAGACCCGCCTGCGCCAGCGCGATCACGTCGATGTAGCCCTCGACCAGCACCACGCGGCTCCGCTGGTGGATCGCGTTGCGCGCGGCGGCGAGGCCGAACACCGAGCGTCCCTTGTGAAACAGCGGCGAATCGGAGGAGTTCAGATACTTGGCTTGATCTTCGGTCGGCGGCAGCAGCCGGCCGCCGAAGGCGATCACCTTGCTGGCGAGATCGGTGATCGGGAACATCAGGCGATGGCGGAAGCGATCGAACCATCCGCCGCCGCGACTCGATCGGCCGATCAGGCCGATCGAGTCGGCGTCGCCGAGCGGCGCGCCGGCCTTCTCCAGCGCGAGTGCCAGGCCTTCTGGCGGCGCGTAACCGAGAGAGAAGCTGCGCGCGGTCGTCTCGCTGATCTTTCGCTGCACGAGGTACTCGCGCGCGGTGGCTCCCGCCGCCGACTCCCAGAGCGAGCGCTGGAAGAACTTCGCGGCGAACGCCGTGACCCGCAGCAGGCGCTCTCGGCTCTGCTCGCGGCGCTCGTCGGCCGGCCGTCTCGGTAGATCGACGCCGACCTCGTGCGCCAGCCGCTCCAGCGCCTCGGGAAACGTCAGGTTCTCCTTCAGCATGACGAACTTGAAGACGTCCCCGCTCGCCTGGCAGCCGAAGCAGTAGAAGAGACCGCGCTCTTCGCTGACACTGAACGACGGCGTCTTCTCGGAGTGGAACGGGCAGAGGCCGGTGTGGTTCCGCCCGGTGCGCTTGAGCGCCGTGTAGCGCGAGACGATCTCGACAAGGCTGGTGCGATCGCGCACCTCGCCGATCTTGTCCTCGGCCACGCGCCCGCTCACGGGGGGCCTCCGGCGGCGGAGCCGCGGGGGCGCGGCGGCGGAGTCGCCAACGGCTTCGGCGTGAAAAAGCGGTTCAGTGCCTGGCGCGCCCCGTGCTCGGCCTCGGAGTATGGGTGCTGCCAGATCGGCCGCATGCCCGTCGACTCGCGGGCAATCGCGAACACGTTCCAGCCTTCTTCGACCAGGGCCGAGAGCATCGCTGAATCGTGCACCCGCTCGCTGAAGTCCGGCAAGCCCCGATGAGAGGTCACCACCATGCAGAAGAGTGCGCCGATGGCCACCGCCTTGGCGGCGCCGAACAGCAGCCCGCCGGCGCGGTCGATCGGACCGAGGAACAACACCCGCGCGAGATGATGGAGGACGAAGCCGACGAGCTGGCAGGCGAGGTAGAGCCCGACGAAGATGCCGAACGCCGCCAGCCCTTGGCCGATCGCGCTCGGTACGCCGAAGCGGGCGCTCACGGCGGGCCCGTAGGTCGGGCCGAACAGGTAGCCCGCGAGCCCCGCGCCGACCCACCCGGCGAGGCCGAACAGCTCGCGGAAAAAGCCGCGAAAATAACCGCGGATGGCGAGGAGGAGGATGATGCCCAGAACGGCGAAGTCGAGTAGGTTCACCGTTCTGGACCCATCAGGGTTGGCTCAGTGGAAGCTGCGGCTGGCCCGACGCAACGCGCGCTTTTTCGCGGCGAGCGCCTTCTTCTTGCGGCGAACGCTGGGCTTCTCGTAGTGCTCGCGCTTGCGCAGTTCGGCGAGAATTCCTGCCTTCTCGCACTGCTTCTTGAACCGCCGAATCGCGCTTTCGATGGGCTCGTTTTCTTTGACCCGTACTCCGGGCATCGGTGAATTCACCCCCTCCCGCACAATCGTCCGATCCCTTCCGGACCCCCGAGAGGAATTGTGTAGTTTCAGAGAAATCGGTGGCCGAGTCAAGGACGTTTTCCCGGCAGGGCGTTTTCCCGGCGTGGCGGCAACTCAGTCGAACGATGGACGTGGGGCGGTGATGCGCAGCAGCCGCTCCGGGAAGTCGGTGAAGATGCCGTCCACGCCGGCCGCGGCCAGCGAGTCCATCTCCCGCGGGCGGTTGACCGATTTATGGCAGACTCTCGTGAAAGCCGAACTCGGCGCAGAAGTAGGCGACCAGTTCGTGTGCACCAGCATCGAGCGCCGCTGCCTCGTGCTAGTGCAGCGCCGCGGCGGTGAGCGCGACACGCGAAGGCGCGCCGCCGCGAATTTCCAGGCAAATTCGCGCCTTCGCGCCACGTGCGCCGTGGCGGTACGTGGATTGCATGGCGTTTTTCATGGACGGTGCCTATACAGTGTCGCCGCGCTATGACGATCGAGTGGAAGTCGTACGAGCCGAACGGATTCTTCGATGAGATGCTGCGCGCACCGGGCCAGCCGCGCGCGGTCGCGCGCCAGCTCGCCGACTACCTCCAGTCGCTGAGCACCGAGGAGATCAAGTCGCGTCAGCAGGCGGCCGAGGCGGCGATCGTGGAGATGGGCATCACTTTCACGGTCTACAGCGAGGGATCCAACATCGATCGCGCCTGGCCGTTCGACATCATCCCGCGCATCGTCTCGGCCAAGGAATGGGCCCGTACCGAGGCCGGCCTCGAGCAACGCGTGCGCGCGCTCAACTTGTTCATCAACGACATCTACGGCCCGCAGCGGATCGTCAAGGACGGGGTGTTTCCCGCCGAGCTGCTGGTCAACTCCAAGAACTTCCGCCAAGAGTGTGTCGGCATCAAGCCGCCCCACGGGGTGTGGGCGCACATCTGCGGCTCCGACCTGATCCGCGACGATCACGGCACGCTCCTGGTGCTGGAGGACAACCTGCGCGTGCCGTCGGGAGTGTCGTACATGCTGGAGAACCGCGTGCTGACCCAGCGCGTGTTCGGCGAGCTGTTCGAGAACTCGAGCATCCTGCCGGTGGCCGATTACCCATCGCAGCTGTTCGATATGCTGGCGTCGATCTCGCCGCGCCCCATGGACTATCCGGAGGTGGTGGTGCTGACGCCCGGCATCTACAACTCCGCCTACTTCGAGCACTCGTTTCTCGCCCAGAAGATGGGCGCCGAGCTGGTCGAGGGCGCGGATCTGGCAGTGGGCGACGACGATTTCGTGTACATGCGCACCATCGACGGCCTGCAGCGCGTGGATGTGATCTACCGACGCGTCGACGACCTGTTTCTCGACCCGGAGGTGTTCAACAAGGATTCCATGCTCGGCGTGCCGGGTCTCATGCGCGCTTGGCGCAAGGGCAACGTTGGGCTGGCGAACGCCCCGGGCGCGGGAGTGGCCGACGATAAGGTGGCGTACGCCTTCGTGCCCGAGATGATCCAGTTCTACCTGGGCGAGGAGGCCATCATTCCGAACGTGCAGACCTATGTGTGCCTTTACGACCAGGACCGCGACTACGTGCTGGCCAATCTCGACAAGCTGGTGGTCAAGCCTGCCAACGAGTCGGGCGGCTACGGCATGCTGATCGGCCCGGCCGCGAGCAAGAGCGAGCGCGCCGAGTTTGCCGCGCGCATCGGGCAGGATCCGCGCAACTACATCGCCCAGCCACTCATCAAGCTGTCCACCGTGCCGACCATCGTCGAGGACCATGTCGAGCCGCGCCACGTCGACCTGCGGCCGTTCATCCTGCAGGGCGACAAGCTGTGCGTCACGGCCGGCGGGCTTACGCGCGTGGCGCTGCGCCGTGGCTCGACTGTGGTCAACTCCTCGCAGGGCGGGGGCAGCAAGGACACTTGGGTGCTCGAATCCGGGGAGCCGTGATGCTGTCGCGCGTGGCGGAGCGGGTGTACTGGATGGGTCGCTACGTCGAGCGCGCCGAGAGCACCGCGCGCCTGATCAACGCCTACACCACTCAGGTCATGGATCTGCCCAAGGGAGTGGAGCCCGGCTGGAAACAGATCATCAACATCATGGGCACCAACGGCGCATTCGAGGCGCACTACAAGAACTACGACGAGCGCAACACCATCAAGTTCCTGCTCGCCGACACCGACGATACGAGCTCGATCATGAGCGCGCTCGCCATGGCGCGCGAGAACGTGCGCACCACGCGCGACGTGCTGCCGACCGAGGCCTGGGAGCACACCAACGAGCTGTACCTGTACGCCAGGGACAACGTGCAGCAGGGCATCACGCGCAAGGGCCGCTTCTACTTCCTCAAGAACGTCATTCTGCGCTGTCAACAGATCACCGGCCTGCTGTCCGGCACCATGAGCCACGATGCGGCCTACGACTTCGTGTGCGCCGGGCGCAACCTCGAGCGCGCTGACATGACTACGCGCATCGTCGACAGCGCGGTGTTCATCCTGATGCCGCGCAAGGACCAACCGAGCGCCTACGACAACATCCTGTGGGTCAACGTGCTGAAGAGCCTGAGCGCCTTCCAGATGTACCGCCAGCATGTGCGTAACCGCGTGGTCGGCGATGCCGTGATCCAGTTCCTGCTCAGGGACCGCGCTTTCCCGCGCTCGGTCGCCCACACCATCGCCGAGGCCGAGGCGGCGGTGAACACCCTGCCGCGCAGAGATGCGCCGCTGCGCGCGCTCGGCCGCCTGCAACGCCGCATCAACGAGGCGGAGACCCACAAGATGAGCCTCGATGAGCTGCACGCGTTCATCGACGAGCTGCAGGCCGGCTTCAACGACGTGCACGAACAGATCTGGGGAGCTTGGTTCCGGCTCGACCAGACGCCGGCGGTGCCGGTGGCAAGCCAGGCGCAATTATCGCAGCAAACCGCGTAGTGCGGCCGCCGGCATCGAGCGCTATCCTGCCGGCGAGACGAAACGAGATCGGTCATGGCCATCTACGTCGGCATCGAGCACGTCACCGCCTACCGGTACGACCGGCCGGTGCTGCATGCCCCGCACCTCGTCCGGCTACGCCCGGCGCCGCACACGCGCACGCCGATCCACGACTACCGGCTGGAAATCCGCCCGGCGAACCACCGGATCTATTGGCAGCAGGATCCGTTCGGTAATCACCTCGCGCGCGTGGTGATGCCCGAGCGCACGGCCGAGTTCGAGGTGGCCGTGCACATCACCGCCGAGATGACGGTGATCAATCCGTTCGACTTCTTCGTCGAGAGCTCCGCCGAGCACTACCCGTTCCACTACGACACGCGGCTTCGCCAGGAGCTGGCGCCGTATCTCGAGGTGCGCGAGCACGGCCCGCGCCTCGGGGCGTGGCTACAACGGGTGGCGCGCACAAAGACGCCGATCAACGATTTTCTGGTTGGCCTCAACCAGCGCCTGCAGCAGGACATCGGTTACACCGTTCGCCTCGATCCGGGCATCCAGACCTGTGAGCAGACCTTGGAGAGGGCTCTCGGCTCGTGCCGCGACAGCGGCTGGTTGCTGGCGCAGATCCTGCGTCATCTCGGGCTCGCCGCGCGCTTCGTCTCCGGCTACCTCGTGCAGCTCACCGCCGATGAGAAATCGCTCGACGGGCCGTCTGGGTCGGAGCGCGACTTCACCGACCTGCACGCCTGGGCCGAGGTGTACCTGCCCGGTGCCGGCTGGGTCGGGCTCGATCCGACCTCGGGGCTGTTCGCCGGCGAGGGTCACATCCCGCTCGCGTGCACGCCCGATGCGGTGAGCGCCGCGCCCATCACCGGCAGCACGGAAAAGTGCGAAGTCACGTTCGCCTACCGCAACGAGGTGCGGCGCGTGCTGGAGGACCCGCGCGTCACCAAGCCGTACGGCGAGGCTCAGTGGGCCGAGATCCGTACGCTCGGGCATGCGCTCGATGCCGAGCTCGCGTCACTCGACGTGCGGCTCACCATGGGGGGCGAGCCGACTTTCGTGTCGATCGACGACATGGATGGTGCGCAGTGGAACACCGAGGCACTCGGCCAGGACAAGCGTGAGCGCGCTGGTGTACTGCTGCGGCGGCTGAAGCAATCGTTCGCGCCGGGGGGGCTGCTGCACTTCGGCCAGGGCAAGTGGTATCCGGGTGAGCCGCTGCCGCGCTGGGCGCTCGGCTGCTACTGGCGCACCGATGGCGAGCCGCTGTGGCGCAACGACACGCTGGTGGCGGACGAGGCACGAGACTACGGCTTCCGTGCCGCGCACGCCCGGCGCTTTGGCGCGCGCCTGGCCCAGCGCCTCGGCGTCAACCCCGCCGGCCTGACGCCCGGCTACGAAGACTGGCTCTTCTATCTGTGGCGTGAGGCGCGCGAACCGCCGAACCTCAGCAGTGTCGCGATCCCGTGGGCGCCACAGGTTCGCGACGACATGAGCTTGGCACTGGCGCGCGGGCTTGATCAGCCGGTGGGCTACGTGCTGCCGCTCGCGTGGAATTGGGCGCGCGCCGGCTGGTACTCGGTGCCGTGGCCGCTGGCGCGCGGTGCGCTGTATCTCACGCCCGGCGGCTCGCCCATGGGCCTGCGGCTGCCGATCGATGCGCTGCCGTGGGCAGCTGAGATCGAGCGCGAGGAGCTCGTGGAGGTCTCGCCCACGCCGGCGCCAGCCGATACACCGCTGACGGTCGCGGCGGACCCCCCGCGCGCGCAGAAGCCGGCGCCGCTCGCTGCCGATGAGCGTCCCAAGGTGAGCCGCCGTCGCTACCAAAGCTGGAGCGAAGTGCCGCACACGGCGCTGTGCATCGAGGCGCGCGGCGGGAGGCTGTACGTGTTCATGCCGTTGCTCGACGGGCTCATGCACTACGCCGAGCTCCTCGCCGCGGTCGAACAGACCGCCGCCGAGCTCGGCATGCCGGTGCTGGTCGAGGGCTACGAGCCACCGCCGGCGCCGTGGCTGCGCTCGCTCAAGGTCACGCCCGACCCGGGGGTGATCGAGGTCAACATCCATCCCGCCAAGACCTGGGACGAGCTGGAGCACAACACCGTCACGCTCTATGCCGAGGCGCGCCTGGCGCGCCTCGGCATAGAGAAGTTCATGCTCGATGGCCGCCACACCGGCACCGGCGGCGGCAATCACGTGACGCTCGGCGGGCCCACGGTCGGTGACAGCCCGTTCCTGCGCCGCCCGGACCTGCTGCGCTCGCTGCTGACGTACTGGCAGCATCATCCGTCGCTGTCGTACCTGTTCTCGGGGCTGTTCATCGGTCCGACCTCGCAGGCTCCGCGCGTCGATGAGCGCGGTATCGGTCTGCTCGATGAGCTCGAGGTCAGCCTCGAGGAGATCGAGCAGGCCGCGGCACCGTCGGTGGTGGACCGGGCGCTGCGCAGCTTTCTCGCCGATCTCACCGGCAACACGCATCGCAGCGAATTCTCCATCGATAAGCTGTGGTCGCCCGACGGCGCCAGCGGCCGTCAAGGCCTGCTCGAGTTCCGCGGCTTCGAGATGCCGCCGCACGCGCGCATGAGTCTCGCTCAGATGCTGTTGCTGCGTGCGCTCGTGGTGCGCTTCTGGAAAGAACCTTATCGCCAGCGGCTGGTACGTTGGGGCACGGCGTTGAGTGATCGCTTCATGCTGCCGCACTACGTGTGGGAGG
>CAVPWJ010000072.1:0-8357 GCA_963708955.1 uncultured delta proteobacterium | reverse complement strand
CACGACGCGGCGTTCCGCACGTTTCGATACTCGGCGACGAGCGAGTCGACGAGCTCGCCGCGTCGATCGTAGAGACGCTTCGACTGTCGTGGCGCGCGCGTCGACAGCGCGTACGCGGCGAGAATCGGCAGCACGATCGTGGTGTCGGCATAGCAGACGACGGAATCGGGGAGCTTGTCGGGATCGACCTTGCCCCAGGACACCGCCTCTCCCGGGGTCGCGCCCGAGAGCCCCCCGGTGTCGGGGCGCGCGTCGGTGACTTGCAGGAAGTAGTCGTGGCCCTTCTCGGCGATGCCGAGCACCTCTTGGATCTGCGGCTCCGTCTGCAGCACGAAGTTCTTCGGCGAGCCGCCGCCGAGCAGCAAGACACCGCTCTTTCCACCTCGACGCTTGGCATCGTAGACGATGGCTGCCGTCTCGTTGACGTCGGCATTGGGGTCGAGCACGAGCCGGTTGCCGGTCAGCGCCATGGCGGCGATGTTCATGCCGATCGAGCTGTCGCCCGGCGAGGACGTGTAGATCGGCACGCGGTGCTCGTAGGCCGCGGAGACCAGCGACTTCCGCCGCTGCCCGAGCACGCGCTCGCGCTCGCTCACGTAGCGGCCGATTCGGTAGTGGAACTCGGCGCTGCCCATCGATTTCTGGAATTCCGGCGCAGCGATCACCTCGCGGAAGAAGGCATCGGTCTCGAGCAGCACGCGGTAGTCGAAGAAGATGTCGTAGATGCGGACCACGCCCTCTTCGCGCAGGGTGACGTCGTCCGCCTGCCAGGTTCCCTGATGGAGCTCGAGCCCGATGCCGAAGTGCGTGTCGTGATAGACGTTGGCGCCGGTCGAGACGATCCAGTCGACGAAGCCCGCCTCGATCAACGGGATGAGCGCCGACATGCCGAGGCCGGCCGGTGTGAGCGCTCCGGTCAGGCTCATGCCCACGGTCACGTCGTCGTCGAGCATCTTGCGCGCGAAGAGCTGGCAGGCTTCGCGCAGACGCGCGCCGTTGTAGGCGAGCAGCGTGCCGTCGACCAGGTCGACGAGCGACATGCCGGCGGTGATGGGCCGAGGATCGATCTTCGGTCGATCGAGGTAGCGGCTCTTCTCCTTCATCGGCGAAACTTAACAAATGCGCGCGGCGGGGGACAGTGGGCGAGGATATCGCCGAGCGGCGTTTTGGTTTATACGCGCCAGCGGTGAGACGGCGAACGGTCATTTTCCTCGCCTCGGGAGCGTACCTGGGCTACGCGCCGATCGCTTCCGGCACGTTCGGTACACTCGCCGGCGTGGCGCTCTACCCCGTGTTCGAGGGGTTGCGTCGCTTCTCGCCGCCGCTCTACGTGGTGAGTTTCTTCGCGCTGGTGGCGGCCGCGGTCGTCATCGCCGGTGAGGCGGAAGAGATCTTCGGCGAGAAGGACAGCGGGAAGATCACCATCGACGAGGTCGCGGGCTACGTCGCCGCCACGCTATTCGTCACGCCTTCGTTCGCCGCCGTCGTCACGAGCTTCTTCTTGTTCCGGCTGCTTGACGTGGTGAAGCTCTGGCCGGCGAGCTACTTCGATCGCGAGGTCCACGGCGGGGCCGGGGTGGTGCTCGACGACGTGATCTCCGGCTTCTACGCGAACCTGGTGCTGCGCGCTCTATTTCGGCTCACCGGCCTTCCGCTGTGAAGCGCCCGGCGCGCGTGGCAAGGAACGTCACGACCTCGGGCGGCAGCCACTCGCGCGGCACTTCGCCGCGCGCCAGCCGCTCGCGAACGCGCGTGGCGGAGAGGAACCGCCAGCTCGACTCGAGCTCGAGCCAGGAGACGCGCTCGGCGTAGTCGCGCGCAGGCGCGCGCTCGAGCAGTGCGCAAAGCTCGCCCCGATCGAGCTCGCCTCGATCCGCTACCAAGAGGCGCGCTCGCTCGAAGAGCGCGGCGAGCGCGGCCGGAAAGTCTTCGTAGTAGCGCGGGTCGAAGATCTGCGCGACCTTGTCCATGCCGACGACGAACGCGACGTCGACCGCGCTCGGCAGAGCGCCGCGCACCGCCGCCGCCTGCTCGGCGTAGAGGCCGCGGTTCTGTACCAGCACGCCGAGGCGATCTTCGGCGGCGGTCACCGTCCCGAGCAGAAACAAACGCTCCTCCACGTCGAGGCCGCCGGCCGACTCTTTGTCGATCGTCCGCGTGCCGACCGAGAGCAGCACGGCGTCGAAGCCGCAGCCGCGGGCGGCGCGGGCGAGTGCGAGGTGGGCGAGCGTCGGCGGGTTGAACGCTCCGGGCAGCACCGCCACCGAGCGTGGAGCGGTCACTCGCCCGTACGCTTGCCGCGCCTCGGGCCGCGGCGAGGCGGCGACTTCCGCCACCAGCCGGCGCAGGCGCTCGATCTGCCGCTCCCCCGTCATGTCGACCGTCGAATCACCGTCTATACCCTTGCCTGGCCGGGCAGCGATCCCTAAGATACCCGGCGAGGAACGCGTGATCGAGCGTGCAGTCATTCTCTCCACGGGCGATGAGCTCACTTCCGGTCTGACGGTCGACACGAATTCCAACTGGATCGCCGACAAGCTCTTCGAGATCGGCGTCGACTTGGTGGCGGTGATCACCGTCGGCGACGACCCGGAGCGCATCCGCTGGGCCTTCGAAAGCGGCCTCGACCGCGCCGACCTGGTGGTTTCCACTGGCGGCCTTGGTCCTACCGCCGACGATCTGACGACCGAGGTGCTGGCCGCGACGCTCGGCCGCGAGATCGTCTTCGACGAGGCCTCGGCGGAGCACGCGCGCGCGCTGTTTCGCTCGTTCGGACGGCAGATGCCGGAGAGCAATCTGCGGCAAGCGAACGTTCCCGCGGACGCCGTCATTCTCGCCAACCCGCTCGGCACCGCGCCCGGCTACCGGGTCGAGGTCGACTGGAAGGGGCGGCGGCGGTTCGTGGTCGTCCTGCCGGGCGTGCCTCGCGAGATGAAGCCGATGACCGAGAATGAGGTGCTGCCGTGGCTGCGCGGCCTCGATGCGACCGGTCAGGTCTATCTCAGCCGGAGCTTTCAAACGTTCGGCGCGAGCGAGTCGGCGCTCGACGAGATGATGAAGGGAGCGATCGCGCCGGAGGAAGGTCGAGTGTCGTTTCGCGCCGCGTTTCCGCAGATCAGCGTGCGCGTCACGGTGCATGGCCGACCGGGTGAGGCCGAAGCTGCGCTCGCGCGACTATCCGAGCGCGCGCGCGAGCGGATCGGCGACTACGTGTTCGGCGAGGGCGCCGCGACGATGGAAGGCGTGGCGAACGATCTCTTGCGGCAGCGCGGCTGGAAGCTCGCCACCGCCGAATCCTGCACCGGCGGGCTCGTCGCCGAGCGGCTGACCAACGTGCCGGGAAGCTCGCAGGTGTTCGCCGGCGGCCTGGTGGCGTATACCCCGCAGACCAAGCGTTCGACGCTCGGCGTGCGCGCCGCAACGCTCGAGCGCCATGGCATGGTCAGCGACGAGGTCGCCCAGGAAATGGCCGCCGGAGCGCTCCGAGCCTGCGGCGCCGACGTGGCGGTCTCGGTGACGGGCGTCGCCGGGCCCGACGGAGGCACGGAAGAGAACCCGGTCGGTACCGTCTACGTGGGATTCGCCGCCGACGGAGCGTTGGTTTCGCGCCGCTACAAGCTCTCGGGGACTCGCGACTTGATTCGCTTGCTCGCCTCGCAGATCGCCCTCGACTGGGTTCGCCGCCACGCCCTCGGCCAGCGCCCGGAAGAATCGCTGCTCATCCGCAGGTAGACTTCTCGACTCGCTCCATGATCCGCGCCTTTCTCGCGATCCGACCTGCCGATGAGGTTCTGCGCAACCTGAAGGCCGCCCAGGAAGAGCTCGGGCAAGCGGGGATCGATGCGCGCTGGGTGTCGGCCGACGCGCTCCACCTCACGGTGCAGTTTCTCGGCGACGTGCGCGAGGCCGAGATGCCGGAGATCGAGCGCGGGTTGCGCGCAGGACTGGCGGCGCTGCCGTCCTTCGACCTCGACTGTCGCGGCCTCGGTGTGTTTCCCAACCAGAAGCGGCCGCGGCTACTCTGGGTGGGACTGCACGGCGACGGATTGTCGTCGCTCGCCGAGGCCACCGAGACGGTGCTCTCACCGCTCGGCTTCCCTCCCGAGGAGCGCGACTTCGCGCCGCACGTCACGATCGGCCGCATGCGGTCGGCGCGCGGCGTGGAGAGCCTGGCGCGCATCGTCAAGGCGAGCGGCGACCGCAACTTCGGCACCAGTCGGATCGATCACGCCACGCTCTACCGCAGCCAACTGCGTCCCGAAGGAGCCGTGTATACGCCGCTGGTGACGTTCCCGTTCGGCCCGGCCGGCTGAAACGCGGCGTTTCGCCGTCGCCGGGGCGGAAGCGGGGCCTTTCGGCCGCGACGCGTTCTCCCCTATAATCGGCCACGCACACCGCCCCGAAGGCGGACGGGAAGCAAACGCAGAGGAAATTGGAGAGAAATATGACGACGGATGCGAATCGCGAGCGGGCGCTGGATCTGGCGGTGAGTCAGATCGAGAAATCCTTCGGCAAGGGCTCGATCATGCGGCTGGGTGCCGACGCGCAGCTGCGCGACGTTTCGGTGATCTCCACCGGCAGCCTCGGGCTCGACATCGCGCTCGGCGTGGGCGGTATGCCGCGCGGGCGGGTGGTGGAGATCTACGGGCCGGAGGCGTCGGGCAAGACCACGCTCGCGCTGCAGCTCGTCGCCGAGGCGCAGAAGAAGGGCGGCGTCTGCGCGTATATCGACGCCGAGCACGCTCTCGACGTGACCTACGCACGGAAGCTCGGCGTGAAGACCGAAGACCTCTACATCTCCCAGCCGGATCACGGCGAGCAGGCCCTCGAGATCGTCGAGACGCTGGTGCGCACGGCGGCGATCGACGTGCTGGTGGTCGATTCGGTGGCGGCGCTGGTGCCGCGCGCCGAGATCGAGGGCGAGATGGGCGACCCGCAGATGGGGCTGCAGGCGCGGCTCATGTCGCAGGCGCTGCGCAAGCTCACCGCGGCGATCGCCAAGTCGCAGACGATCGTCGTCTTCATCAACCAGATTCGCATGAAGATCGGGGTGATGTTCGGCAACCCCGAGACCACCACCGGCGGCAATGCGCTCAAGTTCTACTCGTCGGTCCGCATCGACATCCGCCGCATCGGCAACATCAAGGAAGGCGAGACCGTGGTCGGCAGCCGCACCAGGGTGCGGGTGGTGAAGAACAAGGTGGCGCCGCCGTTCAAGGAGGCGGAGTTCGACATCATGTACGGCCAGGGCATCTCGCGCGACGGCGAGATCGTCGATCTCGGCGCGGATTGCGGCGTGGTGGAGAAGAGCGGCGCCTGGTATTCGTTCGAGGGAGAGCGTATCGGCCAAGGCCGCGAGAACACCAAGGAGTATCTGCGCGATCACCCCGACGTCGCGCAGAAGATCGAGGCCAAGATCCGCGAGAAGAACGGGCTCACGGGCCCGGAGGTGGCGAGGCCGGCGATGGCGGAGGTCGGCGGAGAAGACGCGAAACCCAAGCGAGAATCGAAAGGGCGCTGACGAGCGCGGTGCGCCAGCCGGGGAGGACAACGTGGAGCTGAATCAAATTCTACACGAAGCGATCGTTCGCAACGCCTCGGACGTCCATCTCAAAGTCGGGTTGCCGCCGACGGTGCGCATTCACGGGATTCTCTATCCCTTGGAGGATTGGTCCCCACTCGCCCGGGAAGAGATGGCCTCGATCCTCGACGTGCTGCTCGACGAGCATCACCGCGAGCGCTTCCGCAACCGCATGCAGGTCGATCTCGCCTATCAAACGGTCGAATCGACCCGCTTTCGCGTGAACGTGTTTCTGCAGCGCGGCGATCCGTCGGTGGCCATGCGCGCGATTCCGGCGCGGATTCGGCCGGTCGAGGAGCTGCACTTGCCGTCCATCGTCAACAAGCTCGCTCTCGAGAACCGCGGCCTGATCCTGGTCACCGGCACCACCGGCAGCGGCAAGTCGACGACCCTCGCCGCCATGGTCGGCCACATCAACGAGCACTGCTCCAACCACATCATCACCATCGAGGATCCGATCGAGTACACCCACCAGGACATCCGCTCGATCATCTCGCAGCGCGAGCTCGGCTACGACGTCACGAGCTTCGCCGATGGGCTGAAGGCGGCGCTGCGTCAGGATCCCGACGTGATCCTGGTCGGCGAGATGCGTGACCTCGAAACGATCGAGACCGCGATCCTGGCCGCCGAGACCGGCCACCTCGTGCTGTCGACGCTGCACACGCTCGACGCCACGGAGACGGTCACGCGCATCGTGTCGAACTTTCCGGAGCACCAGCGCGAGCAGATCCGGCTGATTCTCGCCAACATCATCCGCGGCATCATCAGCCAGCGGCTGATGCCGCGCGCCGACGGCCAGGGAATGGTGCCCGCCGCCGAGATCATGGTGGCGACGTCGCGAATCCGCGAGTGCATCGCGGTCAAGGAAAAGACGCGCGAGATCCGCGACGCGATCTCCGTCGGCCACGCGAGCTACGGCATGCAGACGTTCGACCAGTCGCTGATGGCGCTCTACCGGCGAGGCCTCATCACCTACGAGGAAGCGCTCGCGCAGTCCTCGAATCCGGACGACTTCGCCCTCAAGGTGCGCGGCGTGGCATCGACCAGCGACCGGCGCTGGGAGGACTTCGAGCGGGCGCCGGAAGAAGCCGGTATCGAAGAGCCGGATCGCCTCAAGATCGACAGGTTCTAGCCAACCGTGGGCTCAGCGCGGCGAGCACGGTCCGCTGCCTTCACGCGCGAGGAAGCGATGGATCTGGCTCTGCGCATGCTCGCGCGCCGGGCGCGCAGCGGGGCCGAGGTCGCCGGAGCGCTCGCCGAGCGCGGGGCCGTGAAGACGGTCGTGGCGGGGGTGCTTGGGAGGCTTCGGGCCCTCGGTTATATTGACGACCGTAAATTTGCCGCCGAGTGCGCCGAACGATGGAAGGACCGAGGTTTTGGCTCGCTGCGCATCCAGGATCAGCTCCGCCGGCTGCGGGTCGAGGAGACGGTCGCCGCGCGTGTGATGCCCGGCGCGCTCGAGGAGCGCGAGCTGGCGCGCCGCGCACTCACGCGGCACTTCGGCGCGAGCGACCTCGCCGATCGCCGCGGGGTGGCGCGTGCGGCACGCTTTCTCGCCGCTCGGGGCTTCCCGGCCGAGGTCATCGACAGCCTGTTCGATCTGTGGGAATGAGAACGGCTCGATGACCGGAAGCGAAGTCCGCCAGAGCTTTCTCGACTTCTTCCGCGCGCGCGGGCACGAGATCGTGCCGAGCGCGTCCCTCGTTCCGGCCGGCGACCCGACGCTGCTGTTCACGAACGCCGGCATGGTGCAGTTCAAGCAGGTGTTTCTCGGCGCCGAGAAGCGCCGGAACTCCCGAGTGGCCGACTCGCAGAAATGCCTGCGCATCAGCGGCAAGCACAACGACCTCGAAGAGGTCGGGCGCGACGCCGGACGGCGAGGAGCGGGCTGCCGAGGCCGAGCGCCGTCGAAGCCAGCCGAAGTCGACCCGGTCGATCGACAGTTCTGCCGTCGATCCTCGGCACCGCCTCGCCGGCGATCAGCTTGACCCGGCCACCCAGGCAGGCGCCCGGCAATGGAGCCGTTGGTCCAGTCAAGGTCGGCGGTTGCGCCGAGCGTGGCTAGATTGCCCTGGAGAGCCACCGCCGTTGCTCCCGCCACGCCCGGGATTGCGAGCCGGCTCATCGTGAACAGGGGAGCCATGTCCGGCGCGTTGAGCTTGAACGTACCCTTGAATGCCGGCGGGTGATCCGGCGGCAGCACGAGGTTGCCCTCGGCGCCGAACTCGAGTCCGGCGAAATTGCCTGCGACCTTGGTCGCAAGGCCGGTCGCCGGAACTCCCTTGGCCGAGATGTCGAGCTTGGCGCTGCCGGCCTGCTCCACGTCCGCCGCGTCGAGGCCGGTCTGCCGCGCCAGGCTGAGTGCGTCGTAGGAGGAGAGCGACGCGGTAACGGTCGCGTTGCCCGTCTGCCATGATGCCGGTGTCCCCGCGAGATCGAGGCTGGCGTCGAAGGTGGTGGCGTTGGCGGAACCGTGCAGGACGACGCGCACATTGGCGCCCCCGTCACGCGCCGGCGCCTCGATCTTGGCGTCGATCGCTGCCGGCGACAGCGCCGGCGCCGCGGTTCCGAGCCACCGCGACAGGGCCGTGTCGGGCATGAGGCGGTCGACGAAGCGGGCGAGGCCGATCATGTCCGCAGCGTTGAGATGCGCCTCAAGCGCGCCGCGGGGCTCGGTGAAGATGTCCTCGACCTCGCCGCGCGTGACGCTGACGCGTGCGCCGCCGATGTCGCCAATGAGAATACCGTTGACGGTGAGCGTGAGCAATGCGTGGCA
>CAVPWJ010000071.1:0-19474 GCA_963708955.1 uncultured delta proteobacterium | reverse complement strand
GCCACGTATTGCTGGTCTCGTCCTCGATCGTCAAGACGTTGCCCGAGGAGTTCAAGTACAGGCTGTCGTTGGTGTGAACGCGCCCATGCAGCGTCATGGTCGGCAGCGGCTGGACCTCGAGATCGTTGGTGTAGAACGCGATGAACTGGAACAAGGGAATGTTGTGGATCAGAGACTGCGCGCCGAGCCGGTTCTTGATCGTCCCGTCGGGGGCGAGGGCGCTGGCGACGTTGGTGTATACGTAGTCGATGCTGTTCAGGCCCGCGTAGCGCTTTCCCGCCGGGATGCGTATGGGGGTCGGACCGGAAACCCGCGTCAACTGATAGCGCACCGCCGTGCCGCCCACCGTGATCGTGCGCGGGTTGAAGTCGCTTCCCTGCGGGGTGTTGAATCCCTGGAAGATGTTCTTGAACTCTGCAAAGCCGCGGTTGACGCCGGCTTCGGCGGCGTAGAAGCTCCGCGTGGTGTCGGCATGTCCGACCTCGACCATGGTCGAATAGCGCGCCAGGATCGCCAGCGAGGTTCCCAGCAAGAAGAGCAAGCTCGAGACCATGAGGGCGAAGAGCAAGGCGGTGCCGGACTCGGACCCGGCGGCAGGTTGGGGTCGCGGGGGCGTCGGTTGGATCATCGAGAAGTTTCTCATGGTTGTAAATTTCGCGGCTTGATGGTGAGGTTTGCGGTCTCTTGGTGAACGCCGCCTCCGGGAAGCGTGCTCAGCGAGCGAGCGGTGACCGACAGCAGGACCTCCTTGACCAAGCGCCACTCCGCGTCGTCCGCGGGAAGGTCGACAATCGAGTTATCGACCTTGCGGTAGCGCACGTTCAGCGCCGTGATGCCGTCGGCGAATACGTCGTCGGTCCCGCGATCGCGCTGCAGCCGGAGCACCGAGCCGCGAGCATCGCCGGTCGGGTCTACTCGATAGGCATGCTCTTGAACGGTGTATACGCTGCTCGAGTTCGGCTGGTAGGTGCGCGTCCACGAGGTGTCCGTCGTCAGGGTCGAGTTCGGGCCGCTGATGCTGACGCTGACCACCCGGAAGAACTGGCCAGTGCCCCCGTCGGTGAGGTACCCCATGCTGTCGACCGCGAAGCCGGCCGCGGAAGAGACCCGCAGCGTGTTGCTGCCGGACGTTGCCGCGCCGACCAGGGTCGTCGGCGGCACGCAGAGCTGGTTCACCGTGTTGGCGAAGCGGATGGTGACCCGGTCTTGCGCTCCATTGTTGGCGCCCGCCAGCGATATGAACTCTCCGTTGGACGGAAAGCAGATTCCCCCGGCCAAGCGGAGGTCGCGCGCCATCGCGTCCATGGTTGCGACCACCGCTTGATGGGTCTCGATGCGCGTATCGGCGATCGCCCGCGCGCGCGAGCTGGCGGTGAAGAAGGAAACGAAGGCCAGGCCAATCAGCCCCATGACCCCGAGCGCGACCAGCAACTCGATGAGCGTGAAGCCGCGCTCGCTCCGGGATGATCGCGATGGTTCAGTTCCGGGTGTCCGCATAGATGCTCTGCAGCGTGTAGCTGTAGCTCTTGGCGCGCTGCGCCCAGCTCACGAGCGCGACAATCGTGCTCATGTTCGCCGCCGGCGAATCGCGCGTCACGGTGCTCTGAATCGTGAAGCTCGTTCCGTTCCAGACGTCGGGGCTGTTCGGAGCCGTGCGGCTGGCCAGCGTGCCGTAGTCGAGCGAGCGGAGATCCTCCATCTCGCCCGCGGCGAGGTCGGTGGCGTGCGACAGCGCGCTGTTCGTGTCGGCGCGGATCAAGCCGCCGGCAACCAAGCTGGAGACCGCGGTGCTGGCCAGCACCAGCAGCAGCGCCGCAATCAGCACCTCGATCAGCGTCAGCCCATCTTGTCCGCTCGTCCGTGGCATCTCCGCTCCGCTACTGCGTGTCGCGGGAACCCTAATAGACAGCCCCGGCGAGTTGCTGGATCTGCCCCGAGGGGCGGACTTGCACCGCGCTCGCGGCTCCTACGGTCGAGTCCTGCAGATTGAAGGTGGCGTTGGCCGTCGGCTGAACCAGGAGGCCGCGGGCATCGAATTCCACCGCCGAGTTGATCGGCGAGAAGATCAGCGGAGGAGCGAGCTGCACCGAGCGCAACTCCGTACCGGGGTTCCACTGCCCGGTTGCGCCATCGAGGACAAGCCTCTGAATCTGATACGTGGAGGTGCCGGTGACAGCCACTCGATAATGAGCATCTCGACTGATCGCCTGCATGCGAGCCACGCGAAGATTGCCGATCATCTCCTTCGCTGCCCGGTCCACGGTGGCGGGACGACCGAAGGCGACCCCCATTCGCGACACGCCGATGGCACCGGCGATGGCTATCATGGCGATGACCACCACGAGCTCGATCAGCGAGAAGCCGCTAGCACGGTATTTGCTGCGCATTGGACGCGACCGAGCCATAATCACGCAGAAAATTGTATAGCAAGTTCCGGTCCGTATCGTTATCATTGTGAAAATTAAGGTCCAATTTTGTGCCTCTTCGACGTTCATTCATGGGTGCCAGGCGGGAAGTCGTTGAAGCTCGTGGCTCCAGCGATCCGACATGGCCTCGCAACTTGCTCCAGGTGGCGGAACTTTTCCCGCCCTCAACAGGCTGTCCTGGCCCCAGCCTGAGCGGAAAGCCTTGGCTTCCTGGTCCGTGCGGGGGATATCCTCGTGGAATCCCAGTGTATCAGGCTGAAAATCGACCTACATGAGCACTATAGAGCTAATTTCTTGACGCTATGCAGGTATTGTTTGAAAATGACAATTTCTGCGCACGCTGACGCCGAAAAGAGTCTGTGATGAAGCGGCTACATCATGGGAAATGCGCTACGAATCAGCCGCTGCCTGGCGGGGCCAACTGCATCATCTGCGGAGCCGACCCAACGACGGCGGGCATCGCGGGCGATTCTCCCCCACCGGGCAGATCCGCCGCTCCGCCGGCGCGCGCGGGCGGGTCCGGCCCCTCCTCGCGGAACGTCGGCAACCATCTCGCGAGGCTCTTGGCCGACTTGAAGAAGGATCAGTCTGCGCGCGAGCCGGAAAGGAAGAGCTGGAAGGCCAGCATTCGCTTGGTAGGCGTCGGTCTGGCGCTGCTCGCGGCGGGTCTGGCGTGGCGGGCCGGAATGAGCTGGACCGAGCGAGCCGCGCTCCACGGCCGCATCGATGGCGACGTTCGCCAGCTCGCCGAGCAGATCGAGCGCCAGCGGTTGAAGACCGGCCTCTACCCCGATGCCGCGCTGTGGCAGGATTGGACGAAGACCGCTGTTTCGCCGGTCCTCGATCCGTGGCGGCGGCCGTATCTCTATCGGCTCGAGTCGATGGCCTTTTCTCTCGCTACCTACGGAGCCGACGGGACGCCCGGCGGCAGCGGAGAGGACGAGGACCTGACGTTCGTCTTCCGATACACCAAGACCGGTGCCGCGCTGCTTCCGTAGCGATCGAACGACGCTACCGCCATTTCCAACCCAAAGCAGCGTCGTGGCCGAAATGGGGTCAGACAACCTTCGATCCGACTAAAGCTGTTTTGGATCGCCGGCACGTCAGAAAAGTTGTCTGACCCCATTTCGATACTGGCCATGAACGCCTTAGCGAATTGCCATCGATCGACGTGAAATGTGAGCATGAACGTCAAGCGCCGCCTCCCCGACCCTGACGGCGCGCGCACGGAGATCGAGTGCGCCAACTGCGACGGCCACCTCGGCCACGTCTTCCTGGGCGAGCGCTTCACGCAGAAGAATACGCGTCACTGCGTCAACTCCCTCTCGATGAAGTTCGTGCCGAAGGCTCGGTAGCGGCCCAGTTCTCGCGAGCAGGCGTCCGTCTATCAGCGCGGGTGGGGAAAGGCCCGGTTGCCGGGCGTGAACGCCATCACGTAGAAGGCGACGACGACGTTCGACGGGCCGCAAAAGTCGCAGAGAGGGAAGTCGCACGCGCTCCGATCCGCGCGCGAAGCGACTCCATCCGACACCAAAGGATGAAGCCCCAGCCGGCCACGTCGAGGAGCTCCTCTTCGACCTCGTCGACGAGCTCGTCGGGCGGGCGGTCGAAACTCCGGTCGCCGTAAGTCTCGCGGCCCTTTTCGAGCCGAGCGGCGACCCTATCGGAGAGTGCGGTGAAGCGGTCGGCGTCGTTCATGGGCAGTTGCCGAGCCAGGCGACGCGCTCGCCGCGGTGAAGGTCGATCTTCTCCCGGAGCGAGTCGGTTGGTGCCCCCTCGATGAAAAGCACCCCGGCTTCGACGCGGAAGCTAACGTCCAGCTCCTTGGCGTCGGCCAGAAGGTCCCGGAGGGCGCCCGGAGCTGCCCCCACGACGCGCTCCGATCACCCAAGGCGCTCATCATCCCCGAAGGCGCCCATGTGTTTTGCTCAAGCATCTTCGGGGCCGATGAGCCCGAGCTTGATCGCCTCGCACAGCCACCGAAAAGTCTCGGCGTCGAGACTGTTGGCGCGGCCAGCCTCGGGGCTTCCTCAGAGCAGCGTGCCGGCGAGCACCAGCCGCGCGACGCTGAAGTAGATCACCAGCCCGGTCACGTCGACGAGCGTGGCGACGAACGGCGCCGACGCGCTTGCCGGATCGAAGCCCAAGCGCCGCAGCAGGAACGGCAGCATCGATCCGGACAGCGTGCCCCACAGGACGACGCCGATGAGGCTCAGCGCCACCGTCAGGCCGATCGCCAGCGCGTGCGCTCCGTAGAGATGGAACATGGCCTGCCAGAGGAGAATCCGCGCGAAGCCGATCGCTCCGAGGATCGCCCCGAGGCCGAGGCCGGTGGTGAGCTCGCGGCGCACCACGCGAAACCAGTCGCGCAGGCGCACCTCGCCGAGAGCCATCGCGCGGATCACCAGCGTGGTCGCCTGCGACCCGGAGTTGCCGCCGCTCGAGATGATCAGCGGCAGGAATAGCGCGAGGATGACGGCGCGGGAGATGTCGTCCTCGAAGTAACCCATTGCCGTCGCGGTCAGCATCTCGCCGAGAAACAGCGCGGCGAGCCATCCGGCGCGCTTGCGGATCATCTTCGGGAGGCGGATCTGCAGGTAGGGCTCGCCAAGCGCTTCGGCGCCGCCGATCTTCTGGATGTCTTCGGTCGCTTCCTCGTCGACGACGTCGACGATGTCGTCGATGGTGACGATGCCCTTCATCCGGCCCTCGGCGTCCAGCACCGGAACGGCGAGGAAGCCGTGCTGGCGAAACAGCCGGGCGAGCTCTTCCTGGTCGGTGTCCTCGCGCGCGGAGACGGTGACCTCGCGCATGATCTCGCGCACGGTCTTGGTCGCCGGCGCGGCGAACAGCTCGCGGAACGAGACCACGCCGAGCAGGCGCTGGTCGGCGTCGAGCACGTAGACGTAGTAGATCGTCTCCAGCCGCTCGCGCGCCTGGCGTCGCAGATAGGCGATCGCCTCGTCGACCCGCAGGTCGGGGCGCAGCCGCGCGTAGCGGGGGCTCATCAGGCCGCCCGCGTCGTCTTCCTCGTAGGCGAGGAGCGCGCTCACCTCCTTGCGCGTGCCCTCGTCGAGCAGCGCGACGAGCCCCGGCCGTGGCTCGTCGCCCGCCGCCTGCAGCACGTCGGCGACGTCGTCCGGCTCGAGGAGGCGCAGCCAGATCCTGCGCTCCTCGATCGGCATGGCGGTGAGCAGCTCCGCCTGGCTCGCCGCGTCGAGCCCGAGGAATAGCTCCGCCGCCGACGCGCGGTCGATCAGCATAAACGCCTCGAGCCGCTCGGAAAGCGACAGAACGGGCCAGGTATCGGCGAGCTCGATCGGCGAGAGCCGCTCGTCGGCCGCGGTCGGATTGGTCATCGCGATTCACCTCCTGTCGACGGCGAGGGCCGGGATGGGGGTCCTTCGACGTTCGGCGCTGGAGATGCTTCGCGGGCAGGCGTTCGTCAAGCGCCTGTCGGTCGGCGGGCGGGTCCGGGGCTCACTTCACGGTCACGCTCTTGGCGAGGTGCCGCGGCTGAGCGACGTGCGGCGCTGGATTTGGCCGCGTTGCGGCGATTCACGGGACTGCGCTTCGCAATCCGTGTAGACGAGGACGTTGGTGTCGAGCGACCGCACTCAGGAGCCGTTCATCAGACCGGAGCAGCCTACTTCTTCGGAAAGAAGCGTGAAACATCGGCGTTTTCGTCGTTACCGCCCGCGATCCCATCGCGGCCGAGGGTGCGCAGGGTGACGCCGTCGCCGTCCGGCTCGTAGACGTAGGGGCGGGCCCAGGGATCGAAGAAACGAGGATCGGCGCGTGCGGCGAACCGCTTCCAGGTGGTGACGTCGGGGTAAGCGCCGCGCGTGGCGCGATGCTGCTCGGCCACTTCGCCGAGCGTCCGAAGCTCGTTGCCGATCCGCAGCCGAAGAGCCGCGAGGTGGTCCGCGCGCGTTGGTAGCAGCATCCAGATGATCGCCAGCAGCACCAGCGTGATGGCAATCGAGACTGCCGAGAGCTTGCGCTTCTCCGCGGCGCTGTGGACGTCGCTTCGCCGCAGCAGCCATGGACCGAATAAGGGAATCAGCGCGAGGTACGAGGTGCCGCGCTTCTCCGCATCGAGGATCTCGTTCACGATCTCCGGGGTCTCGTTCGACGGGCCGGCGGCGAGCAGATCGTTCATCGCCTGGGTCATGCGCGGCGACGAGGGGAGGCGCGCCTGTGAGCGCTCGACCGGCACAGGGGCCACGGACGTCGTCGTCGGCGGCATGGCGACTTTCGCGGTCATCAGCGGCCGCGCGCACTTCACGCAGCGCCCGCCGGCGGCCGACCGCGACGGGTCCTGCTCCGCCCCACAGTAGATGCAGCGCACGCGCTAGGGTACCGGGCGGAGCCGTGCGGTCAAGATCAGAAGTCTTGCCAGCCGATGATCTGGTAGGCGAGACCTCCGCACACGGTGTTGGGTCCAGGAGTGGTCGAGTTTTCTACCCTCAGGTCGGACCCGCCGTTGAAAAACAGGGAATTGACGACCAGAGCTCCGCCGACGGTCGTAGGCTCGTTTCCCTGTATGTGCATGTCCGCAAGAGGCGCGTACACCAGGCCGTTCAGTACGCGGTCGCCGGGGTTGCCGCCTTGTATGAAGATGTCGGGCTGAGTCGCGAGGGTGGTGTCCTGGTAGAACACTACGCCGGCAAACGCCCCACTGGTCGGCGCGGCGAGAGCCGCATCGCAGTTACCTTGGGTAATGTCGAAGCTGGCGGCTGGGCCCCACGTCGTTGCCAAGCCCGTGAGATCGGGATCCTGCGTATTGTAGATGAATACTCCGCCCGCAGCGGAAGTGACGCTCGTGTTGCCGGTGCCTACCGAGAAGCCGCCACCCGCGATGACGTAAGTCCCCGGATTCATCGTGACGTTGGTTCCCGTGATCTTGATGCCGCCGTAGTAGACGCCGGGATTCAAGACCGCGTTGTTGCCGGCCAGGCATCGTCCGGGGACCACGGGGTTGCTGCTCGCAGGACACGTCGTGGTGGGCACCAGCGGACCCTGGCAAGGTGCGGGGCCTCCGGTGTAGCAGGGAGGCAGCAGCTGGCCGGCGTATGGATCGCTTACCGGTAGTACGCCCGTATCGGGAGTGGGGTCGAAATTACCTTGGCCCAGCCCCACGATGTTGATATCGCTCGCGTGAATGAAGCTCGCTGGGTTGTTACTAGTCTCGGCGGCGTCCGTGCAGGAAGACGCCGGCACCGAATCTGCTCCCGCGTTGACTTGAACCATACCGACGGCGGTGATGGAGGCGTTGCCATTCATCGCAATGCCCGTGCCCGCGCCGCAACCCCTCCCGGTCGTGATGATGCTCCCATCACCGGGGGTATCGTCGGGGATGCAGTCGACCGCCCAGGCGGTGATCTTTCGCGCCGCCGTACCGGACCGACCAGTCGATACGATCTGCGCCACGGGACGCGGGCTGCTGATCGGCAGGCCGCGAATGCGCTAGAAGCTGTTCGCCGTGTTGCATCCGATCGCGGGCGCCGAGCCCGCGCAAACGTCCCACCCGAGGGTTAGATTCGCGGTCGAACTCAGACTCTACGGGCGCGGTGTCCGCCGTGCCGAACGAGTAGGGTACCTGAAGCGACGTCGGCTGGAGAGTAGGTACCTCGTTGTTCGTTCCCGGCGAAGGGGCGCTCGTGGTGAAGATGATCTGCGAGGTGGTCTGGCTGTTTGCGGAATCGGGCCCATAGGACGTGCCCGGGGGTGCAGGGGCGGGACGCCCGGGGACGATCGGCGCCAGAGATGCGTTGAAGGTCCGGCCGTTGACCGTGGACTCGTTTCCGATCGCTAGGCTCATCCGATACAGCGCCTCGTGGACGCCCGCTTCGGCGATGGTGAGCGCCTCCTTCTCGTTCTGCAGGTTGTTGACGACCTGAATGTCGGTCCGCGTCAGCTTCGCGGCGAGAAAGGCGGTGAGACTCAACACGACCAGAAAGATGAGCACGGTTGCGAGAATGAACCCTCGCTGTCCTCGGGCTTGTCTCGTCATCGCTCGCGCGTTCATGGGCACCTCACGTTTCTCAGCTGGATGCTTTCGGTCTCAGTGCGGGTCACGGGAAGCCCGCCGATCACGGGCCTCGAGACGCTGATCGAGATGTCGATCGACTTGATGCCGTTCGGGGTCGCAACCGGCGCTCCCAGGGTGGCCTGGTTGCAGTCCCGATACGTAAGCGCGAATGCGGACACGTAGTCGGCCATCGTCACCCAGGTGGTCGTGCTCGCGTCGTACTGCTCGATCGTCGAGCCCGCCAGGCGGTAGCCTCGGTGCTCGGAGGGGTCGCTGGCCGTGACTGTGCCGTCATCGTTGGCGTCGAGCTCGAACTCCACGTTGCCGGCATCCGCAGTGACGAAAGTCGGTCGCCCCACGGTCGAAGGCGGCGGCGAGGCATTGAAATCGTAGGTGATGTCCTTCCGCGCCGACCGTAGGTCGCGCGAGACCTGCTCCAGCGCCGTACGCAGCGCCTGGGACGTCTCGACCTCGATCTGGTGATGCCGCACGGTGCGCTGCTGCGAGAGGTAGAACGCCGTGAAGGCCGCCAGCAGGACGCCGGCGATGACCATCACGACCAGCAGCTCGACGAGCGTGAAGCCGTGACTACGATACTTTATAGTAGCGTACGACGGTCGCACTGACTTGTGGGTTCCTCAAATGGGAGACGGTTACGGTGATCTTCTTGACGAGGGAAGTTGAGCCCACCGCGAGGGCCAGCGGAGACGTGGTTGGCGCTGTGCTGTTGGCGTCGATGACGGCCCATTGAGCGCGATAAGGCCCCGAAGCCGACACTACGAGGCTTTCGGTGACGCTCGTCGGCCCATGCGTGAGCCCGCTCGGCGGAGCGCCGCCGCAAAGATTCGCCGCCGGGCATTGAGCAGCGGTGGGATTGGCGATCGGATCGGCGAGCAGCGCTTCCATCTGCCGCTCGGCGAGGGCCATGGCAGCCGAGTTCGAGTCGGTGGTCACACGGTGATGGACGAGCCGCTCGGACAACGCGCCGACGCCGAGGACGACCGCCACGCCGATGACGATGGCGACCAGGGCTTCGATGAGCGTGAAGCCGTCCTTATTGGACAAGGACCCGTCCTGCCGCATTGACCAAAACGTTGCGTCCGTCGCCCAGGTCGTTGAAGAGGCGAATACTCGAGGCCTGAGAGTTGCCTCCGCGAGTGCCGAACATGGGAGATGGGGGTGTGTTGCCGGGACTGTTCGCGTCCTCGATGCCGATCGAGCCGCTGTCCTCGACCTTCTGCGCCGGACCGTCGTTGGCGAAGCTCGCGCAGGCGGAGGTGGGAGCCTTGGTCACCTGGTAGGTCTTGGCACCGACGTTGAAGGTCACCTCGAAGCACCTGCCCTCGGCGATCGCCCGGCCGCGCGTCTTTTGCAGCTCGGCCGCCAGCGCGCGAGCAGCGCCTTCAAGCCGGTAGCGCGGCGCCAGCGCCGAAAGCCTTGGCCAGGTGATCCCCGCGATGACCCCGATGATCACGATGATCACCAGCATCTCGATCAGCGAGAAGCCGCCCGGCGCTCTGCGCGCGAATGCGGACCACCTCATTGTTCTTGCCACCGTTTCGATCCGCTTCCCTTCGACACCCGACAAAAGGGTAGCAGAGCGGAGCGACCGCCCGCAAACGCGCTCGGTGCTCGAGGCGCGCGCGTAAAGGGACTCCGGCGGGGGAGGGTGGTTACGCGATGCCCGTGACCCGCAGCACTTCCTCGATCGTCGTCTGCCCGCGCCGGGCCTTGTCGAGGCCGCTCTCGAGAAGCGTGCGCATGCCGATTTCGATCGATTTCTTGCGTATTTCTCCGGCATGCGCCCGGGCGACGATGAGATCCCGGATCTCGTCGGTGATCGGCAGCACCTCGTAGAGGGCGATGCGGCCGCGGTAGCCGGTCTCGGCGCATTCGTCGCACCCTTTGCCGCGATAAAGCTTCAAGTCGTTCAGCTCGTCGGCAGAGAAGCCGACCTCGAGCAGCGAGTCCCTGCTGGGAATCTCCTGCTCCATCCTGCAGTGCGGACAGATGAGGCGCACCAGGCGCTGCGCGGCCACCAGCACGATCGACGACGACACCAGGAACGGCTCGACGCCCATGTCGAGCAGGCGGGTGATCGACGAAGGGGCGTCGTTGGTGTGCAGCGTCGACAGCACGAGGTGCCCGGTGAGCGCGGCCTTCACCGCGATCTCCGCGGTCTCGTAGTCGCGGATCTCGCCGACCAGGATCACGTCGGGGTCCTGCCGCAGGAACGCGCGCAGGGCGGTGGCGAACGTGAAGCCGATCTCCTCGTTGATCTGCACCTGGTTGATGCCGTGCATGTTGAGCTCGACCGGGTCCTCGGCGGTCGAGATGTTGCGCACCGACTTGTTGATCTCGCCGAGCAGCGAATAGAGCGTGGTGGTCTTGCCGCTGCCGGTCGGGCCGGTGAGCAGCACCATGCCGTAGGGGCGGTGGACCGCCGCCCGGAACAGCTCGTGCTCCTGCGGCTCGAAGCCGAGCTTCGTCATGTCGAGCTGGAGCGCGCCCTTGTCCATCAGCCGCAGCACCAGCTTCTCGCCGTTGATCGTCGGCAGCGAGGAGACCCGGAAGCTCACTTCCTGCCCGTTCGGCAGCCGGATCTTGATGCCGCCGTCCTGCGGCAGGCGGCGCTCGGAGATGTCGAGCGAGGCCATGATCTTGATGCGCGAAGCGAGCGCCGCCTTGAAGCGCGGCGGCGGCTGCATGATGTCGTAGAGGATGCCGTCGATGCGGAAGCGGATGCGCAGGTCGTTCTCGAACGGCTCGATGTGGATGTCGCTCGCCCGCCGCTCGACGGCATCGGTCATCAGCGCGTTGACGAGCTTGACGAGCGGCGCTTCCTCGGTCGCCTTCTGCAGCGCGGCGAGATCGACCTTCTCGTCCTGCCGGATGACCTGCACGCCGTCGCTGTCGAGGCGGGTGAGCGCGTCGGAGTAGGCCTTCGCGCGCTCGCTGTAGTGGCGCTCGATGGCTTTCTGGAGGCCGCGGGGCGGCGCGAGCACGATGCGGATATCGCAGCCGCTCAGGAACTTGCACTCGTTCAGCGCGGTCAAGTTCGACGGATCGGCCATCGCCAGCGTGAGCATGGACCCGGTCAGGCTGATGGGCAGCACTTGGTGCTTTCGTGCCAGCGTGTCGGGGATCAGGCTCAGCACCTCGGCGGTCGGCTCCAGGGTCAGCGGGTCGATCACCGGCAGGTGGTACTCCTTGTGGAGATACCTGGCGAGGTCGTCCTCGGAGAGGATCCCCGTGCTGACGAGCGCCGCGGCGAATTGGCCGCCGTGCTTGCGTTGGTGGGTGGCCACGGCGGCGGCCTGTTCGACGGTGATGACCGAGCGCCGGACGAGCAGCTCGCCGAGGCGCGAGGCGGCGGAGGCGCGCGAGGGCGGGGCCGCCCCGGAGGAAGTGGGCGATGGCGGCGTCGCGCCGGCCCCCGCCGCCGGCTCCGACGGCAGATTCTGCGGCGGGGGAAGTTCCTGTCCTTCGCTGGCCATGCTCACCCGATCATCTTATTACTTGGAAGTCGAAGGCCCGCGCGAGAGGCGAACGCAGAGTTCGCGATCCGCTCAACGGTTCGTTGCGAACGCGCAGGCCATGGTCTCATCCTGCAAAAGGTGGCTTTTCTTGGCGACGGACGCAAGCGCTCCGCGGCTGTTGACCCCGCCTGGCCTTCCGTGAAGATTGAGCCGCTCGAGAATCCGACCCCGTTCGAAGGGAGCACTCCTCTGAAGACCTCGTTGTTTCCCCGTTTGGTGAACGGCCCCTTCGGCGATCCGGGCCTGTTCGTCGGCCTGCGCTGGCAGGGGCGGGCGTTGCAGTTCGACCTCGGCCGTCTCGGCCGCATGGAGCCGGGCGACGTCCTCAATATCTCGCACGCGTTCGTGTCGCACGCGCACATGGATCATTTCATGGGGTTCGACCATCTGCTGCGCCTGTTCCTGCCGCGTGCCGCCGTGCTGAACGTCTACGGTCCCGAGGACTTTCTCGCGCGCGTCGGCGCGCGGCTCGCCGGCTACACCTGGAACCTGACCGAGGACTATCCGCTGGTGATCGTCGGCCACGAGGTGCGGCCGGGGGCCGTGATCACCGCGACGTTTCGCGCCGCCACCGGCTTCGTGCCGGAGCAGAGGAGCGAGCGGCGGTTCGACGGCGTGCTGCTCGACGAGCCGGCGCTGCAAGTCTCGGCGGCGATCCTCGACCACAAGATCCCGTGCCTGGCGTTCGCGCTCGCCGAGAAGTCGCACCTGAACGTCGATACCGCCGTGCTCGAGCGCCGGCGCCTGCAGCCGGGGCGATGGATCAACGCGCTCAAGCACGCGATCCGCACCGGCGCGCCCGACGATCGGCCGATCACGGTGCTCGTGCGGACGGACGAATCCGTCGTCGAAGAGAGCTTCCCGCTCGGCTCGCTGCGGGAGCTGGTGATCGAGTCGGGCGGCCAGAAGATCGGCTACGTGGTCGACACCCTCTACTCGCCTGGCAACGAGCGGAAGATCGTCGAGCTCGTGCAGCAGGCCGACCTCTTCTACTGCGAATCGCCATTTCTCGACGAAGACGTCGAGCAGGCGAGCAAGCGCTATCACCTGACGGCGCGGCAGGCCGGGCTGCTCGGCCGCGCGGCCGGAGTGCGCCGGCTCGAGGTGTTCCACTTCTCGCCGCGCTACGACGGGCGGGCCGATCAGATCTACGCCGAGGCGCGCGCCGCGTTCCTCGATGGGTGAGGGGCTCGTTGGCGAACGTATTCTCCGACTCGGTGCGCGCGCGGTATCCCCGGCGCGTCGATGTTTTTTTTGCTTCCCTCCGGAGAGGGGCTGTGTTACAGGGGCCGCGAAGTCGCTGAAGGAGGTCTGTTAGAGCCCAATTCGAGTGCTTCAGCCGCTTGGATCCGACTGGACCGAGACGGAGTGGCGCTTTTCCCGGTTGCTTTGAAGGCTCCCGCGGGGCGAATCCGCCGATCCTCGAGACGAGGACGGTGAGAATCGATCGAGCCCCGAGCGAGAGCGATCGCAGGCGAACCGCAAGAGCCCTCTGGACTGAGTCCGGGGGGCTCTTTTTTTCGGCTCGAGGGAGGACCCATGAACCCGCAGAAGGTGACGGTACCGGAAATCCTCAGGCGCAAGCGCGACGGCAAGAAGATCTCGATGCTGACCGCCTACGACTATCCGTTCGCGCGGATTCTCGACGAGGCGGGTGTCGACGTGCTGCTGGTCGGTGACACGCTCGGCATGGTGGTGCAGGGCCTCGACACCACGCTGCCGGTGACGGTCGATGAGATCATCTACCACCTGAAGATGGTCTCGCGGGCGCGCGGCCGCGCGCTGGTGGTGGGCGACATGCCGTTCCTGTCCTATCAGGTGTCGACCGAGGAGGCGCTGCGCAATGCCGGCCGCATGATGAAGGAAGGCGGCGCCGAGGCGGTGAAGCTCGAGGGCGGGGTGAACGTCGCCGAGACGATCGCCGCGCTGACGGCCGTCGACATCCCCGTGATGGGCCACGTTGGTCTCACGCCGCAGTCGGTGCACCGGATGGGTGGCCACAAGGTGCAGGGGAAGAAGCATGGACGCACGCCCGGCGGGCGCGAGCGGCTGATCGAGGACGCCGCGGCGGTCGAGGAGGCGGGGGCGTTCGCGGTCGTGCTCGAGGGCATCCCGCTCGAGCTCGCCGCCGAGATCACCGGGCGGCTGTCGATCCCCACGATCGGCATCGGCGCGGGCGCGCACTGCGACGGCCAGGTGCTGGTGCTGCACGACCTGCTCGGGCTCTTCGACAAGTTCGCGCCCAAGTTCTCCAAGCGTTACGTGGACCTGAAGGAGATCGTCGGCGGCGCCGTCCGCCAGTACGTGAGCGATGTCGAGAACGGCGCGTTTCCCACCGACGCCCACTCGTTCCACTCCCCGAAGGTCGTCGAGAAGTCCCTGGGTGAGAGGCCGGCGCGCAGCGCCGGATAAGGGGGAGGCTCCTCTGCGTACGATCGACACGATTGCCGAGATGCAGCGCTTCGCGGACGGCGAGCGCCAGGCCGGGCGCCGCATCGGTCTCGTGCCGACCATGGGCGCGCTGCACGACGGGCACCTCTCGCTGGTTCGCCAGGCGAAGAAGCTCGCCGACAGGATCGTGGTGTCGATCTTCGTCAACCCGATGCAGTTCAACTCGCAAAGCGACCTCGAGAAGTATCCGCGCGACGACGCGCGCGACGCGCGTCTGCTCGAGCAGGAAGGCGTCGATGTCCTGTTTCTGCCGAAGGCGGACGAAATCTATCCCGCGGGCTTCCAGACACGCGTCGAGGTGACCGAGCTCACCAAGCCGCTGTGCGGCGCGTTTCGCCCGGGGCACTTCGCCGGCGTCACGACGGTGGTCGCCAAGCTCCTCCTCGCGGTCAAGCCGCACGTTGCGGTGCTCGGCGCCAAGGACTACCAGCAGCTCCTGGTCGTGCGGCAGATGGTGCGCGATCTGAGCTTCGACGTCGAGGTCGTCTCCGGCGAGACCGTGCGCGAAGCGGACGGGTTGGCGATGAGCTCGCGCAACGTGCGCTTGTCCGCGGCCGAGCGCGAGCGGGCGCGGGCGGTGCCCAGCGGCATCGAGTGCTTGCGGCGGGCGGCGGCGGCGGGCGTCGACGATCCCGCCGCGCTCGTCGTGGAGTTCGCCCGCGCGGTGGAGGCGGTTGGCGCGCACGTGGAGTACGCCGAGCTCCGCCATCCGGAGACGCTCGAGGCGGTTTCGCGCCTGCGGCAACCGGCGCTGTTCGCGGTCGCGGTGTGGGTGGGCGACGTTCGTCTGGTCGACAACGCCATCATCGAGCGCGCGGTGGCGCCGCGGCTCGCGGCTGGTCGGTGACTCGAGGAGAGAAGAAACGATGATGCGGAAGCTTCTGCGCGGAAAGATCCATCGCGCCACGGTGACCGGCGCCGATCTCGACTACGAAGGCAGTGTGACCATCGATCAGGAGCTGATGGACCAAGCCGACCTCGTCACCCACGAGGCGGTGCACGTCTGGAACGTCACCAACGGCGAGCGCTTCGAGACCTACGCGATCCCCGGGCAGCGGGGCTCCGGTGTGGTGTGCGTGAACGGCGCCGCGGCGCACAAGGTGAGCCGGGGCGACCTGGTGATCATCGCCGCGTTCTCTTGGATGGACGAGAAGGCAGCCCGTGCCTGGAAGCCGCGCGTCGTGTTCGTCGACGAGAAGAACCGCCCGGTGGATCTCCGCGAGGAGCGCGGCGGGCAGGCGAGGCTGCGGCGCGCGTTCGGCTGAGGCGTCGAGCCTGAAGTGCCGGGCGGTGGTGGAGGCCGTGGGCGCCGTCTGGCAGAGTAGCCGCCCATGGCCGAGAAGGCGAAGAGCAACGGTGACCGCCTCGTCACCGAGAACCGCAAAGCGCGCCACGACTTCGAGATCCTCGAGACCTACGAAGCCGGGTTGCTGCTGACCGGCAGCGAGGTGAAGTCGCTGCGCGCCGGCCGGGTGAACCTGAAGGACAGCTACGCCCGCGTGGATCGCGGCGAGGCCTTCCTGATGAACGCCCACATCAGCCCCTACGCCGCCGCCAGCCAGTTCGGGCACGAGCCCGAGCGCAACCGCAAGCTCCTTCTCCACCGCGCCGAGATCGACACGCTCACCGGCAGGGTGCAGGAGCGCGGTCTGACGATCGTGCCGCTCAAGATCTACTTCAAGAACGGCCGCGCCAAGGTGCTGCTCGGCGTCGGCCGCGGGCGCAAGGCGTACGACAAGCGCGAGGCGATCAAAAGCCGCGAGATCGAGCGCGAGACCGACCGCGCGATGCGGGTGCGGCGGTAGATCGATTTCGGCGCCGCTTGGCGTGAGGCTCTAAGCCCCGCGTGCCGATCCGGTCCTTTGTCCGCCCAGCGGCGCTTGTTTCGCGGCAGATCCTCGAGCCCGATCCCGGGGGAGCGGACGTCGCCCGGCCTGAAGCCTCGAGGTCGCGCAATGGAGCACCGATTGGACCGCGCGCGCGGGTTTTCTTAGGCGCCGGACCGCGAGCTTGACAAGCTTGTCGTTTACCCCGCCTATTCCCGGACCTATGGCGAACGCTTCGCGCCTGCACGCGGTGATCCTCGCCGGAGGCAGGGGCACGCGCTTCTGGCCGAAGAGCCGCGCGCGCCGGCCGAAGCAGCTCTTGCCGATCGTCAGCGAACGGACGATGGTGCAGGAGACGGTCGAGCGGCTCTCGCCGCTGGTCTCGCCCGATCGGGTTTGGGTGGTGACCGGCGCCGACCACGAAGAGGAGCTGCGCGGGCAGCTTCCGAGAGTTCCCGCCGAACAGATCGTGGTCGAGCCGCTCGGACGCAACACCGCCCCGGCTATCGGACTGGCGGCTGATCTCATCGCGCGCGCCGATCCTCAGGCGATGATGATCGTGCTGCCCGCCGATCATCACATCCGCTACCCCGACCGCTTCCGCGAGGTGCTCTCGCGGGCGATCGACCTGGCGGCGGGCGGCGATCTGCTGGTGACGATCGGCATCGAGCCCAACGCTCCGGAGACGGGGTATGGCTACATCGAGCGCGGCGAGGAGATCGCTGCCGGGCAGTACCGCGTGCGCCGCTTCACGGAGAAGCCCGATCGCGCGCGCGCCGAAGAGTTCGTGCGAAGCGGCCGGTATCTCTGGAACGGCGGCATCTTCGTCTGGCGGGTGCAGGCGATCCGCCAGGCGCTTCGCCGGCTGATGCCTGAGACCGCGGCGCGGCTCGCCGAGGTGGTCGATGCGTGGGGAGACCACGCGCGGTTCGCCGCCGCGTACGAAGCGATCGAGGACCAGTCGATCGACTACGGCGTGCTCGAGAAGGCCGACAACGTCGCCGTGGTGGCCGGCGACTTCGGCTGGGACGACATCGGGAGTTGGAGCGCGCTGCTGCGCCTGGGGCCCGCCGACGCCGGCGGCAACGTGGTGCGGGGGCGGGTGCTCGCGCTGTCGAGCCGCGGCAACCTGGTGGCGAGCGAGAACCGGCTGATCGCTCTGGTGGGCGTAGAGGGGCTGGTGGTGATCGATACCGACGACGCGGTGCTGGTCTGCTCCGCGGATCGCGTGCAGGACGTGAAGGAGATCATCGACGAGCTCCACCGTCGCGGGTGGAAAGAGCATTTGTAGCGATGCGCGCTCCCGCCGCCGCCGCATTCGGCGGACCGAGAGTGCCAAACGCCGCCTCGTCGCTCTCGTTCGTGGCCATGGCGGGCACGAACATCCCGGCGATCCTCGGCTTAGCTCACCAAGTTGATCGCCGCTCCGCCGAGGAACGCTTCGACGTTGCGTGCGGTCGTTTCCACGAGTCGTCGGCGCGCCGCGAGGCTTCCCCACGCCATGTGAGGCGTGAGCAGGAGATTTCGCGCGCCCAGGAGCGGGTTGCGCGGATCGATCGGCTCGCTCGAAGCGACGTCGAGCGCCGCGCCGGCGATCCAGCGGGAGTCCAGCGCCTCGCGCAACGCGGCCTCGTCGACGAGCCCGCCGCGCGCGGTATTGAGAAAGAACGCGCTCGGCTTCATCCGACGCAGGAGCTCGCGGTTCACGAACCGCGCGTTCTGTGTCGTGAGAGGACAGTGGAGGCTGACGACGTCGGATTCGGAGAACAGGCGAGGGATCGACTTCCGCTCGACGTCGCCGGCGCGCGTCGACTCGCCGGCGGCAGTCACGGTCATGCCGAACGCGCGCGCGATGTCGGCGACCCGGCGGCCGATGCGGCCCAGGCCGACGATGCCGATCGTCTTTCCGGCGAGCTCGATCGGCGGCTCTTTCCAGAAGGAGAAGTCGGCCGACCGGCTCCACTCGCCCGCGGCCACCGCCGCGGCGTGCGAGGCAGGACGATTGGTGAGCTCGAGGAGCAGAGCGAAGGTGTGCTGCGCGACCGAGTCGGTTCCGTACTCCGGCACGTTCGACACCGGGATTCCTCGGGCTCGCGCGGCGGCGACGTCGACGATGTCGTAGCCGGTGGCCAGGATGGAGACGAAGCGCAGGCGCGGAAGCGCCGCCAGCGTCGCCGCATCGAGCGGCGCCTTGTTGGTGAGCAGGATCTCGGCCTCGCGTGCCCGCGCGAGGATTTCCCCGGGCGGCGTGCGGTCGAAGACGGTGAGATCGCCGAGGCGCGCCAGCGGCGCCCACGGGTTGTCTCCGGGGTTCACCGCGTAGCCGTCGAGCAGGACGATGCGCGCGCGGCTGACGGATCTGCTTGGCGAGCCGGGCATACGCCGCGCGGATTACTCGCTCGATCTGTGCCGCGAAAGGCCGCCCTGCCGCCGATCCGCTCGCGTACCAGGGGAGGCGGCAATGGATGCGGTGGTCGACCGGCGTTCCGCCATCCGGTGGGGCGGGGGGAATCGCTGCTCGATGGCGATCTTGACCATGCCGCTGTGATAGCCACAGCCGCGCCGCGGCGGTCAAGCGGGGTTTACTCCTGCCCGTGGGCTGATTACATTGGCGGTGGTCGTTGGGGGGCGATCGGGTTCGACGGGGGTTTGGAAAGTCAGAGCTGCGTGCACGAGTCCCGGAGTCGCTCGCTAAAAATGCTCCGGCTGCGAAATTTAAACGCAGACGAAAACTACGCACTCGCGGCCTAAGGGCCGTGACGTCTCACCGGTTCGAGCCCGTAGGGCCGGCTGAGACGCCGCAAATCGGGATAAGCTGCGGCGGGCGCTCTCACCGCCGCGGACGAAAAATCAGATGAGCTGGCCTCCGAAGAGCCTGTCCGCGGGCGACGAGGAGGCGAGATCAAATCGTGGACTAGGCTACGTAGACGCTCTCGATGGACCGCTCTCGGACGGGGGTTCAATTCCCCCCGCCTCCATACTAACCACTTGAAATTAAAAGTGATGGGCCGAAGGCCGAGAGCCTGACCGTGGGTGACGGCGTCGCGTCCGGGTCGTTCTCTTTTGGCTCCTTGCAGAGTCCGAGAACGTTCGTAACGATCTGTTCTAGTCGTCCCGGAGCGGAAGAACCTTCCAGGGGCGGAGCCTTCCGTCGTCGAATACCTCGAACAGCCTCTCCTCCCAATCCTCGGCGAAGTA
>CAVPWJ010000070.1:0-4082 GCA_963708955.1 uncultured delta proteobacterium | reverse complement strand
GATCCTCCACGACCGAGACCGCCCGCTTCCAGACGCCGCATCCCTCGGCCGCTCGCGTACCCCGTCAACCAGACGCCACTGCGGGCGAGCTTTCCCGCATGATCGTAGGCTCGCGGATTGGCGAAGTTCCGCACCCGGCGCAAGCTCGCGTGCACGCGCCAGCGCTCGCCGACCGCCGGGGCGGCGTCGGGATTGCCCATCGTCAGCATCACCGCGCCGCAGATCGCCTCGGGCGCGTGGCCGGGCACTCGAGCCACGACCCGTACGCGGACGCCCTCACCCAGTCGCGTCGGCGGCTCTTCGACGCGCGCCTCGATCCAGAGCTTGGCGGAGTCCTCGGCCGGAGGCAGGAAGCAGCCTTCTACGGGAGGCTCGAGCGCCCGTCCCGCCATCCAGATGCCGGCGAGAGCAACCGCGGCCCGGAGGCACGCGCGGGCAAGCGGCCCCCGCCGGGCACACGCGGCGGCGCACGCCAGTCCGAGCGCGAGGATGACCTGCCACCGCGCTGGGAAAACCCACGCGGACACGAGCTGCCCGCCGAGCAGCGCGAGCGTGAGCTCGATCATGCCGACGTCTCCGCGAAGATCCCGCGGAGGCGTCCGGAAGTGGCGGCCTCAGGTTAGCAAAGCGCCGCGCGGGGCGCACTCGCAAACGTCACGAGGAGATCGCGCCTGCGGCGACGGGCTTCAGCACCAGGCGCCGGCCGCCCGGACGGACGGACTCGGCCATCCTCTTCAGCCGCTCGGCGATCTCTCGAGCGCGCTCGAGCCCGATGCCGGGAACCACGGCGATCTCCTCGGGGCGGGCCGCCAAGAGTCGGCGCACGGAGCCGAAGTGCTCGAGCAGTCGGCGCCGTCGCCGCGGGCCGACGCCGGGAACGTCGTCCAGCAGCGAGCGGAAGCGCTCCCGGCTGCGCAGCTCGCGGTGGAACGTGACCGCGAAGCGATGCGCCTCGTCGCGCACGCGCTGCAGCAGGAACAGCGCGTTCGAGTTTCTCGGCAGCACCACCGGGTTCTTGCGCTTCGGCAGGAACACGCGCTCTTCGGAGTGTCGGATCTCGCGGCCACGCACGTCCGGCGCGACGCGGTCCTTGGCGAGCGAGACCAGGTCGAGATCCAGGATGCCGAGCTCGGCAAGCACCGCGGCGGCGACGCCGAGCTGTCCCTTGCCGCCGTCGATGACCAGCAGGTCGGGAAGGTCGTTCTCCACCAGCGCGCGGGAGTAGCGCCGCTTGATCACCTCGTACAGGCTGGCGAAGTCGTCCTGCCCCGCCACGGTCTTCACCCGGTAACGTCGGTAGCGGCTCTTGTCGGGGTCGCCCTCGTCGAACGCCACCATCGAGCCGACGATCTGCCGTCCCTGGAAGTTCGAGATGTCGAAGCACTCGATCCGCTTCGGCGCGCTGCGCAGCTCGAGTCGGCGCTGCAAGTCCTCGACCATGCGCAGCCGCTGGTCCTCGGTATTGCGCCGCGCGGCGAAGCCCTGCCGAGCATTTTCCACGGCCATCTCGCACAGTCGGACCTTGTCGCCCCGCCGCGGGCGGAACACCGCCACGCCCCTGCCCTTGAGCTCGGAGAGATAACTCGCCCGCACCTCGGTGTCGTCGAGGTCGACGGGAACGAGGATCTCGTCGGGGATGAATCGGCCGCCGGAGTAGTACTGGCCGAGCACCTCGCCGAGCACCTCCTCGTCGGGAAACTCGCGATCGTCGAGGCCGTAGGCGTGCGAGCCGGTGAGCTTGCCGCGGCGGATGGTCAGCACCTGGATCTCGATGAAGCCGCCTTCGCGGTAGAGGCCGAATACGTCCTGATCGATCCCGAAATGCGAGATCATCTCCTGCGGCTCTCCGGTCTTCTCGAGCGCGCGGATCTGGTCGCGAAACCGCGCCGCCTCCTCGAACCGTAGCGCCTCGGAGGCGGCCTCCATGCGCGCGCGCAGGTCGCTCACCAGCTCCTCGTTCTTGCCTTCGAGCAGCAGCATCGCGTTCTTCAGCGCCCGGCGGTAGTCCTCGCGGTCGACCGGCAGGCAGCACGGCCCCGGACAGCGCTTGATCTGATATTCGAGGCAAGGGCGGCTGCGGTTGCGGAAGACCGTGTCCGAGCAGGTGCGCAGCGGGAATACCTTGCGGATCGCGTCGAGGCTGTCGCGCACCGCGGAGGCGGAGTGAAACGGCCCGAAGTAGCGGTTCTTGTCGCGCAGGATGCTGCGCGTCACGAACACGCGTGGCCACTCGTCCTCCGTGGTCACCTTGACGCTGACGTAGGACTTGTCGTCCTTCAGGCGGATGTTGTAGCGCGGCTTGTACTGCTTGATCAGGTTGTTCTCGAGGATCAGCGCTTCCTTCTCGTTGCGCGTCACCAGCGTCTCGACGTCGGCGACGTGGGAGAGCAGGAACGGCACCTGCATCCGCTCGTCCCCGCCGCGAAAGTACGTGCGCACCCGGCTGCGTAGGTTCTTCGCCTTGCCGACGTAGACGACCTTTCGGGTCTTGTCGCGCAGCAGGTAGACGCCGGGCTCCGGCGGGACGCGCGCCAGACGCTCGTCGTCGAGAAGGAGTCCCGGGTCTCTCTCGCCCTGCGCTTCGCTCACATGCGCACGCCCGCGCGGATCTCGATCTCGCGCGCCTCGAGGTGCTGTAGGCGGTCGCGCAGATCGGCGGCCCGCTCGAATTCGAGGGTCTGCGCCGCCTCGCGCATCTCTTTGCGCAGCCGGGAGATTGCCCGCGCCAGTTCCTCGGCGGAACGATATTCGCCCTCTTCCTCGGCGGCGACCGGCACGGTCACGTAGTCGGCCTCGCAGACCTCGATGAGCGACTCCTGGATCGCCTTCTTGATCGTCTGCGGCGTGATCCCGTGCTCGCGGTTGTACTCCTCCTGCAGCGCGCGGCGGCGGTTGGTCTCGCCGATCGCGCGGCGCATCGAGCCGGTCTCCGCGTCCGCGTATAGGATCACCGTGCCGTTCACGTTGCGCGACGCGCGCCCGATGATCTGGATCAGCGAGCGCTCGGAGCGAAGGAAGCCCTCCTTGTCGGCGTCGAGCACGGCGACGAGCGAGACCTCGGGAATGTCGAGCCCCTCGCGCAACAGGTTGATCCCCACCAGAACGTCGGCCACGCCCTTGCGGAGATCGCGGATGATCTCGACGCGCTCGATGGTCTCGATGTCCGAATGGATGTAGCGGACCTTCACTCCCACGTCCTGATAATAGTCGGTGAGGTCCTCGGCCATCTTCTTGGTCAGCGTGGTCACCAGCACCCGCTCCGTGGCGGCGACCCGCGCGCGGATCTCGCCGAGCAAGTCGTCGACCTGATTGCGTGCCGGACGAACCTCGACGCTGGGATCCATCAAGCCGGTCGGCCGGATGATCTGCTCGATCACGCGGCCACCGGCGCGCTGGAGCTCGTAATCGGCCGGGGTGGCCGAGACGTAGATCGCCTGCCCCATGTGCGATTCGAACTCGCCGAAGCTGAGCGGCCGGTTGTCGAGCGCGCACGGCAGGCGGAAGCCGTACTCGACCAGCGTCTCCTTGCGCGAACGGTCGCCGCGGTACATGCCGCCGATCTGCGGCACGGTGACGTGGCTCTCGTCGATCAGCAGCAGGTACTCGTCGGGGAAATAGTCGATCAGCGTGTACGGCGGCTCGCCGGTCTTTCGGCCGTCGAGGTGGCGGCTGTAGTTCTCGATGCCCGGACAGAACCCCATTTCCTCGAGCAGCTCGAGGTCGTAGAGCGTTCGCTGCTCGAGCCGCTGCGCCTCGAGCAGCTTCGCCTGGCCGCGCAGCTCGACGAGGCGCTGCTGGAGCTCCGCGCGGATGCCGACGACGGCGCGATCGAGCTCTTCCTTCGGCGTCACGTAGTGGCTCGCCGGGTAGATCGCCGCGTTGGGGATCTTGCGGAGCAGCTTGCCGCGCAGCGGATCGACCTCGCAGATCGCTTCGATCTCGTCGCCGAAGAACTCCACGCGCAGCGCCCGCCCCTCTTCGGAGGCGGGGTAGATCTCCACGACGTCGCCGCGCACCCGAAACGTGCCGCGGTGGAAGTCATAGTCGCTACGCTGGTACTGGATGTCGACCAGGCCAGCGCG
>CAVPWJ010000069.1:0-5031 GCA_963708955.1 uncultured delta proteobacterium | reverse complement strand
ACGGCGAGAACCGCGGCAAGGGCGCGGCGCTGGTCTCGGGACTTCGCTATTTGGAAGAGCGTGGCTGCTCGCACGCCGTGAGCCTCGATGGGGACGGGCAGCACCTTCCCGCCGACATTCCCAAGCTGCTCGGCGAGTCGCGGGCGCACCCCGAGGCGCTCGTCCTCGGCGCGCGGCGGATCGAGTCGGAGGTCGCGCCGCTCAACCGCTTCGGCAACGAGTTCGCCAACGTTTGGGTGCGGATCGCCACCGGCCGGGACATCGGCGACACGCAGTGCGGCCTGCGCGCCTATCCGATCGCGGCGACGCTCGCGCTGCGCCCGGTCGGCCGGCGCTTCGACCTCGAGACTGAAGTCCTGATCCGCGCGGCGCGTGCCGGGATCGAGATCCGCTCGGTGCCGGTGCGCGTGTTCTATCCGCCGCCCGAGCTCCGCCGCAGCCACTACGACAAGGTGTGGGATACGGCGCGGATCGTCGGGAGGGTGGTGGGGCTGATCCTGCGGCTGATTTAGAGGGACGTCCCCTCATTTGCCGCGGATTTTCTCGAGCCGCTCGCGGATCGTCTTCTCGAAGCCGTTCTCGGTCGGCTCGTAGTAGCGCCGCCCCTCGATCGCGTCGGGGCGGTGCTGCTGGCGCACGACGTTGCCTTCGTGCTCGTGCGCGTACTGATAGCCCTTGCCGTAGCCGAGCTCCTTCAGAAGCGGGGTCGGCGCGTTGCGCACGACCAATGGCACCGGCAGCGCGCCGTGCGCTTCGACGTCGGCCGCCGCCGCGTTCATCGCCGCGTAAGCGGCGTTCGACTTCGGCGCGGTGGCGAGGTAGGCCACGCCCATCGCCAACGGGATCTTGCCCTCGGGCAGACCCACGAAGTGCACGGCGTCCTTGACGGAGTTGGCGACCACCAGCGCCTGCGGGTCGGCGGTGCCGACGTCCTCGGCGGCGAGGATCACCATGCGCCGGGCGATGAACAGCGGATCCTCTCCGGCTCCGAGCATGCGCATCAGCCAGTACATCGCCGCGTCGGGGTCGCTGTCGCGCAGGCTCTTGATGAACGCGGAGACGACGTTGTAGTGCTGCTCACCCGCGCGGTCATAGACGAGCGTCTTCTTCTGCGACGCCTCCTCGGCGGCCGCGAGATCGATGGTCTTCTTGCCCGAGTGGGCGGCGATCTCGGCCGCCACCTCGAGCGTGCCGAGCGCGCGCCGCGCGTCGCCTTGCGCGATCGAGATCAAAAAACCCCGCGCCTCGGGAGCGAGCGCGAGGCCGAGCTTGCCGAGGCCGCGCTCGGGGTCGGCGAGCGCCCGGTCGAGGATCGTCTGCACCTCCGCCTCGCCGAGCGCGTTCAGCACCAGCACGCGCGAGCGCGACAGGAGCGGCGCGATCACCTCGAACGACGGGTTCTCGGTGGTGGCGCCGAACAACACCACCGTGCCGTGCTCGACGTGCGGCAGCAGCGCGTCCTGCTGCGCCTTGTTGAAGCGGTGGATCTCGTCGACGAACAGCACCGTCGTCCGCCCGTGCATGGCGAAGCGCTGCTCGGCCTCGTCGATCGCATGGCGCACCTCCTTGATGCCCGAGAGCACCGCCGAGAACGACGCCCACTCCGCGCCCGCGGCTTCGGCGACGAGCTTGGCGAGCGTCGTCTTGCCGCTGCCCGGCGGTCCCCACAGCACCAGCGAATGCAGCGCCTTCGAGGCGACCATCTCGCGCAGCAGCCGGCCTGGCCCGAGCAGGTGCTCCTGGCCGACGAACTCGTCGAGCGTCCGCGGGCGCATGCGCTCGGCGAGCGGCGCGGTCTCGGCGCGCTTCCGGTCGGCGGCGGCGGTGAATAGGTTGGGCATGCCCGGTAGATTATCGTAGAACCCCCGGCGATGAAGAGCATCGGACTCGTCGCCAAGCGAAACCGTCCCGAAGCGCTGGCGCTCGCCCGGCGCCTGTCGGTCTGGCTCCGCCGCCGCCGCCGGACCGTTCTGCTCGACGACGAGACCGCGGCGGCGCTGCGCGTCGACGGCGGCGTCGACAAGCGGGAGATGATGAAGCGGGTCGACCTCGTCGTCGTGCTCGGCGGCGACGGGACGCTGCTCAGCGTGGCGCGCCACGCCGGCGCGCGGCCGGTGCCGGTGCTCGGCATCAACCTGGGCGGTCTCGGCTTTCTCACCGACGTGCGGCCCGAGGAAGCCTTCCGCGCCATCGAGCGGGTGTTCGCCGGCCAGTGCCGTCTCGAGCCGCGCGGCATGCTGGTGGCGTCGGTCGTTCGCGACGGCCGGGCGGTCCGCCGCTTCCAGGCGCTGAACGACGTGGTGATCAACAAGGGAGCACTGGCGCGCATCCTCGATCTCGCGACCTCGGTGGACGACGTGCCGCTCTGCACCTACAAGGCGGATGGCCTGATCCTCGCCACGCCGACCGGCTCGACCGCCTACTCGTTGTCGGCCGGCGGCGCGATCGTCGAGCCCTCGGTCGGCGTCGTGCTGCTCTCGCCGATCTGCCCGCACACCTTGACCCAGCGGCCGATCGTGCTGCCGGAGCGTGCGCGCATCCGCGTCGCCGTGCGCTCGCCCGACGAGGATGTGGTGCTGACGGTCGACGGCCAGGAAGGCATGAAGCTCGCGAGCGACGACGTCGTCGAGGTGCGCCGCGCGAAAAATCACGTGCTGCTGGTGCGCTCGCCGGCGCACAGCTTCTTCGATCTGCTGCGCAGCAAGCTCCACTGGGGGGAACGATAGGCGGGGCGATGCTGAAGGAGCTGCAGATCCGCAACTTTGCGCTGATCGACGAGCTCTCGCTCTCCTTCGAGCCCGGCCTGAACGTCATCACCGGCGAGACCGGCGCCGGCAAGACCATCCTCATGGCCGCGCTCGAGCTCGCGGTCGGCGGCAAGGCGTCGGCCGAGGTGATCCGCACCGGTGAGGAAGAGGCGACGATCGAGGCGGTGTTCTCGGTGTCGGGCGCCGGCATGCGGCGGCAGCTCGATGGCGCGGGCATCGAGGGCGGAGGCGACGAGCTGCTGGTGCGCCGTGCGCTCGCGCGCAGCGGCCGTAACCGCATCCACCTGAACGGCACGCTCGCCACGCTCGGCGTCCTCGAGTCGATCGGCGACGCGCTGATCCGCGTCTACGGCCAGCACGAGCACCATACGCTGCGCCAGGCCGACACCCACCTCGCGCTGCTCGACGCCTTCGCCGGTCATCCCGAGCTGCTCGCCCGCATGCGCGAGCGCTTCGACGCCTACCATGCGCTCGCCGAGCGGCTGCGTCGCCTGGTGACCGGCAAGGAGACGGCGCGGGCGCGCGCCGAGATGCTGCGCTTCCAAATCCGCGAGATCGCCGACGCACGGCTTTCGCCCGGCGAAGATGACGCGCTTCGTCGGGAGCGTCAGGTGATCGCGTCGGCCGAGAAGCTCGCCGAGGCGGCCCGCTTCGGCGAGGAGGCGCTCTACGCCGGGGACGGTGCGGCCGCTGCTACGCTCCGCAAGCTCTCGACGCGGCTCGCCGACCTGGTCGCGACCGATCCGCGGCTCGACGACGTCGCCAAGCTCGTCGACGAAGCCCACACGCTCGTCGAGGAGGCGGGTTGGCGGCTGCGCGAGTACGCCGAGAAAGTGGTCTTCGATCCCGAGCGGCTTGAGGAGGTCGATGAGCGATTGGTCGAGATCGGCAAGCTCGAGCGCAAGTACGGCGACTCGGTGGAAGCGGTGCTCGCGTTTCACGAGGCCGCGATTCGCGAGCTCGCCGACCTCGACCTCGGCGAGGAGGGGCTGGCCGCTCTGGAGAAGGAGACCGAGGCCGCCGAGCGCACCGCGCGCGAGGCCGCCGGCGCGCTCTCCCAGTCGCGTCGCGCCGCCGCGCGGCGGCTCGACGCGCAGATCGCCGGCGAGCTCGCCGCGCTCGGCATGAAGGACGCGCGTTTCGAGGCGCGCTTCGTCCCCGAGCCGGCGGCGCTGTCGGCGTGCGGCGACGACGCCGCCGAGCTTTTCTTTTCCGCCAACCCCGGCGAGGATCTGCGCGCGCTGGCGCGCATCGCCTCGGGAGGGGAGCTGTCGCGCATCATGCTCGCGCTCAAGTCGCTCGCTCTCGAGGACGCCGAGGCCGCCACGGTGATCTTCGACGAGGTCGACGCCGGCCAACATCATGATGAGCGACGTAATCACCGTCGCCGGGATCGACAGCAAGAAAACGATCATCCATTGGTTCACGCGTTGTTCGGGCGAGAACAATCCGAGCCAGGCAGCAATTACGCCGACTACCAGTACCGCTAAAATTGGCGGTATCGTCAGGGTCAGACTCCGGCGAAAGATCGCGCTCCGTTCGCCTTCAGGTCGAGACTCCGAACATAGTTTCAAAACTGCGGCATTGAATCCAAACCCGGCGATAATCGCACCGATACCTGCAAACGACTGCATTGTCTTGATATCCGCCATTTCCGATGGCGTGAGAAACTTGATTACCAGCAACTGCGAACCAAACGCAAGCACGCTGATAACGATGTTTGCCGAAAACAAGTGAAAGAACCCTTTAGCGCCGGCATTCCTAATCGCCCCGGAAATAGCCGCCGCAATCTTGCTCACGACTTTTCCATCGGTCGTGTGCCAAACTCAAATGTCGCCAAAAGTCGGCGATACAGCGCAACGAACTTTGCCCCGTTGTCCTCAAGCTGCGCTGCTTTCGCCATTGAACGGTGGTGTTCGAGATTGGCCAATACTTGCAGTGTTGTTGTCGTCAGACTATCGACATTGCGATTTTCGAACAATTGTACTGCCCGGTGCCTTTCGACGCAGTCGCTGGCAATGACCGGTGTGCCGCAGGCAAGAGCTTCAAGAATGCTCATCGAATTGCCGTCCGTGTTTGTCGCCCGGATTACCACGTCGGCATTCTTCCATAGCAGCGATGTCTCCGCCAACGGCGTTGTCACGATCAAACAGCGATCCTGAATTGACAGTTCACGTATTCGCGACTGTAATCTCGCTAAATACTCAGGATTGTCAGGATTTGGAAGAAGGATCACAGCCGCAACATCTAAGCGATACCGGTT
>CAVPWJ010000068.1:0-3499 GCA_963708955.1 uncultured delta proteobacterium | reverse complement strand
CGTCGCCACGCCGGCCGCCGTCTACGCCGCCGCCGAGGCGCTGCGCGCGCGCGGGTGCGGATCGTCAACGAAGCGCGCGCGCACCGCGATGGCAGCCACTCCTGCTACATTGCCGACCCCGACGGCAACACGGTGCAGATCCTCTTCGAGCCCAATATCAGCCCGCTGGGTGCGCCATGAACGCGACCACGCTGGCCGCCTGGGGCGTACACCTCTACACACCGCCAGCGGCGCCGTCGTCTGCCTGCTCGCCCTCGACGCCATCGCCGGAGGCGCCTACGGCGCCGCCTTTGCGTGGATGACGCTCGCCTTCATCCTCGACTGCACCAACGGCACGCTCGCGCGCGCCCGGGTCAAGCAGGTGTTGCCCTACTTCGACGGTTCGAAGCTCGATCCTTTCCGCGTTGGGCGATGAGCCGCGAGGTCGGGGATTTCGCCCGCAGCCTGCGCCGCCTGGGGCTCGCCGAGCGGTTCTATCCCCTGCGCCCGCTCGAAGCGCTCGACCGGACCGATCTCGGCGGCGGGGTGCGCCCGATGCTTCGGCGCCGCCTACGGATGGCGTGGCGCCGGCTCGGCGAGTTGCTGCACTGGATCGATGCCCGGTCTCGGCGGTTTTGGCTCTACCGCCTGCTCCGCAGGGCCGTCAACACGGCTCTCGCGGAGAAGCACCGCAACACCCGGTGATGGTTCGAGTCACCCGAACGGGCGTTCGCGTCTCGCAGTCACGGCGGGTGCTCATGCGCTTGCGCCGCGAGTTCGAAAGCCGACACTTCGTCCGGCTGCCGAAAATTCTCGACGACGATGTGCTGAAAATCGTGTGCGGCCAGATTGCAAGAGAGGAATTCTACGAACGATCGCACGCCGGCATCGGGTCCAACAAGGAGCTTTGCCTGACTCCCCGTTCGCCCGCTGCAGGCTTGCTGCATATTCTCTTGAACAGCGAGAAGCTCTTCCAAGTCGTTCAGGAGATCACGCAGTGCGGTCCGATCGGCTGCTTCGTCGGCCGGGTGTATCGTGTCACCCCGGGTTGCGAGCATCACGACGCCTGGCATTCCGATGCGGGTAACCACCGGCTGGTTTCGATGAGCATCAACTTGAGCGCAAGCCCTTACGTAGGCGGAACGCTGCAGATGCGTACCCGCGAGTCCCGGAAAATCGTCTGCGAGGCCCCAAACACGGGCTTCGGCGATGCCATCCTGTTTCGCATCACGACTGGGCTCGATCACCGGATCAGCGACGTGGAGGGTCACGCGCCCAAGACGGCTTTCGCTGGATGGTTCAAAGCCGAGCCGACCTTTCGTGCGATGCTGGAGCGTTGTTCACAGTAGGCCTCAGCCGGAATGGATCGACAGCCGCTCGTCTCTGTGGTCACCATCTTCAAGGACGCCGAGCAATTTCTCGCCGAAAGCCGAGAAAGCGTCTTCGCGCAGTCCTATCCGAACTGGGAGCTGCTGCTGATCGACGACGGCTCTTGCGACGGCAGCACCGAGATGGCTCGGCGCTACGAGCGGGAGCACGCAGACCGCATCCGCTACTTCGAGCACGCCGGGCACTCCAACCGGGGTATGAGCGCTTCCCGCAACCTCGGCATCTCCCAGGCGCGAGGCGAGTACGTCGCGCTGCTCGATGCCGATGACGTATGGCTACCGAGCCGATTGGAGGAACAGGTAGCGCTGTTCGCCGCTCATCCCCAGGCGGCTATGATCTACGGCAACCGGCAGTACTGGACCAGTTGGGAAGGTGGCTCGCGTGATGTCCGGGCCGATATCGTTTCCGAGCACGGGATCCCGGGCGACCGCTTGATCCATCCGCCGGAGCTGTTTCTGCTGACCTACGGAGAGCAGAGGGCCACCAATCCAGGTTCGGACGTGATCTTTCGCCGTGAGGCGGCGCTGCGTCTGGGGGGCTTCGAGGAAGCTTTCCGGACTATGTATGAGGATCAGGCTTTCCTCGTGAAGGTCTTCCTGAATGAAGCCGTGTTCGTATCGGACCGCTGCTGGATGAAGTACCGCCAGCACCAGGGATCCTGTGTCGCGCGCTGGGCCCGTGACGGGGATGGGCCGGAGACTTCTTGGCAGTCGTTCTTGTGGTGGATCGAAGGCTATCTCGCTCGCCGCGAGATCCGAGACCGAAGAGTATGGGCCGCGGTTAAAAAAGCTATGCGGCCGTATCGCCACCCGTGGTGGCATCGCCTCTTGCGCCTGTCGAGAGGCGGAGCGCGACGGGCGCTGTCCCTGGGTTCCCGCGTGACCGGTATGGAGCACCGGGTTGAAGGCAAAGGCGCATAGCGCTCTCGTCGAGTCGTCTCACCTGCTCGGGGCGGTCCGCCTGGTAAGGGACGCGGCGAGAGGCCTGGTGGTCGCATGGAGCGCTCTGCTCGTCGCTCAGGGGCTGCTTCCTCTGGCGACTGTATTCCTAGCGCGCGTACTGGTCGACGGATTGGTGCTCGCCGTGAAATCCGGGGGCGACTGGACGACGGTCCAACCCGTCGTGATCTCGGTGGTTGGACTGGCGGCGGTCCTACTCCTCGACGCGCTGTTGACGGCAGCCACGCGGTGGGCCGCGACGGCGCAGTCGGAGCTGATTCAGGACCACGTGGCCGGTCTCATTCACGAGAAGTCTCTCGCCGTCGATCTCGAGTTCTACGAATCCCCGGAGTTCTACGACCGCTTGCACCGAGCGCGGGAGGAGTCCGGCAACCTTGCGGTCGCGCTGATCGAAGGTCTCGGGGGTCTCGCCCGGAGCGCCATCACGCTCGTCGCGATGGTCGCCGTTCTGCTCCGCTATGGGCCATGGCTCGCTCTGGGCGCAGCGGGGGGAAAACCGTGCGTCGATTCGAGATCCATCGCGGCGCGTGTTGGGGAATGGCCTTGGCCGTCCTCTGCACGGCCGTTCCGCACATCGCGGCTGCGCAGCAGGGCGATGCGTTCATGTGTTACCGCAGTCGGACCGCCAAGGGGACGCCGCGCTTTGGCGGCGCGACGGTGGCCGCCACCGATGAGCTGCAGACACGGCCGATCGATTTGAAGCGGCCGCGGTTGCTTTGTGCGCCGGTCGATCTGGGCAGCGGCGTGCTCGATCCCGCCACGCATCTGATCGGTTACAAGGCGCGGGCGGCGGAAGACAGCGCGCCGTATGCGGCGGAGACCGATGTTCAATTGCTCAACGGCCTGGGCGAGATCTACGCCGACCGCGGCGCCGACCCAGAGCTACTGCTGATGCCGGCCGCGATCCATGCGACGGTTGCGCCCAGCCCGCCCGATCCCGACGCCATCGAGGTCGATCACTACCGCTGTCATGCGGTGCAACCGAGCGGCTTTGCCTCGGGCCAGCAGGTGACGGTGCAGGAGCCGTCTGGTCCGATCGTCTACGGCCTGAAGCAGCTGCGCCGGCTGTGCGACCCCGTCGACACGTTGGGGCGGCCGCTCAAGCACGCCGCCAACAGCCTGACCTGCTACACGGCGAAGCGGGCGCGCGGGCAGGGCAGTGCGGCGCCGCG
>CAVPWJ010000067.1:0-3545 GCA_963708955.1 uncultured delta proteobacterium | reverse complement strand
TGTCGTAGGTTGTTCTTCGGCGCCGATTACGTATTGCTCACGATGAGCGCGTCGAGGCGCTTCCCGAGGTCGCGCTTCCAGCCCGGCATCGCGGCGATGTACGCCTGCACGGGGGCGTCGCCGTCGGCCTTGGCGATTTGCGGGTTGCCGCCCGAGAGGAGAACGGCGACCTTCGCGCCGGCCTGCGGCGCGGACTTGGGCTTGGTGGCCGACTTGCGTGGCTTGCTTGCGCACGGCGTGCCCTCGGCCTTCGGCTTCAGCTCCCCGGCTCCGATCATGCTGGTAGTCCCCTGCACAGGCATTGTGGGCTCCTTTGCCCGTTGAGTTGAGCGGGTCCAGTTGGCATGACGGAAGCATAGGCTGAGGTCTGACCGCCCACCAGTCCCCTCACTGGAGCACTCTACCCCCCGGGCAGGCGGCGCCCCAGCCGTGCACTCGCGAATCTCACGGACTCTCCCTTTGTTATGTTCCGTTCATCAGTGCATTCCTGAAACCCAGAATCACCGCAAATGCGGCCAAGGCCAAGCGCAGCACGGCGCAGGGCGGCCTGTCGACGTGGGAGAACGTCGTGTGCTCGTGCAGTCCGTGCAACCGCCGCAAGGGCGGCTACACGCCGGAGCAGTCCGGCATCCGCCTCCTGAAACGCCCCGCGCCACCCCGCCTGGACACCGTTCCTCGGCGAGGTCTTCGGACAGAATCGCTACCGCGAGTGGCGTCCGTTCCTGTCCTTTCTCGAGTCCACGCAGGCCGAGGTCGTGGTCTGACCGCAACCTCAACTGCTTGTGGTTCGCCTTGACTCTTACCACTAATTGATGGGATAGCCCTGATGCACGTTGGACATCGGTGCGCGAGGGGCGTGACGAGGAGGTGGGTGTGCGCATCCGGCAGATCGAGCTGTTCGGCTTCAAATCGTTTCGCGACCACACGCGCCTCTCGCTCACCACGGGATTGAACGCGGTCGTCGGTCCGAACAGTTCGGCAAGGGAATGTCGCTCGAGCAAATCGCTCTCGTCCGGCGGGTCGGGGTAGGGGTCGGGCGCCGCGGACGAGCTTGAGGCGCCGCCGTCGTCGAGTATGGCATCGATCACGCCGATCGCCAGGCCGGCGATCGCGGCGTCGCGCAGGTCCTTGCCGACGCTCTGCCGCTTGCGCGGGTCGTCGTAGAAGTCCGAGTCGCGATCCTCTTCGGTATTCTCGTTCCACGAAGCCTTCTCGACGCTGCCGCTCCACACCGTGGCTCGGCCGTCGAGGTCGAAGATGCGCAGCGACACGTCGACCGTGCGGCCGTGTCGATAGTGGGTCTTGGTGCCGATCTCCTTGCCCTTGGAGTCGTCGATCGACTCGTCGCTCGTCCAGCGCCCGGTCTCGCTCCGATCGATGCGCGCGAGCACCAGGTAGCGGGCTTGGTCGAGGCGTTTGGCGAGCAGGCGCAGCGACTGGCCGCTCGGCGCGCCGAGCTCGCGGTACTCGCGCAGCATTTCCTCGTAATCGTCCTCGCCGAGCGCGTTGGCGACGGCGTCGGCGGTGAGGATCGTCAGGGCGGGGCGCTCGGCGCGAAACGAGGTGCGCAGCAGGTCGGCGTAGGAGCTGCGGCGTCCCGGATCGAGCGGCCGGCGCGCTCCGACCACGCCGCCGATCGCTAGGCCGCCGGCGCCGATCGAGATCGGATTGAAGCTCGGGTCGTGGTCGAGCCCGCGGATCGGCGTCGTGCACGCCGCCGCCAGCAGCGCGGCCAGAGCGAGAGCCAACGTTCTCATCGACGCTCCTCCGATCATCGAAGCGCGTGTCGATAGCTGCCGAGGACGACCGCGCCGCCCTGGTCTTGCGGCGTGACGGAGATCGGATCGCCGCTGACGACGATCAGCAGCCCCGCTCCCCGCGCTCTCGGCTTGTCGATCATCACCGAAAAGTTGGTCACCGTGACGCCACGCACCTCGGCCCAAACGGCCTCGGAGCCGATCACCTCCCCGGCCCACTGGGGGGCGCCGTCCGGCGACACCACGTAACCGACGGCGAAAAGCCGGTACCGACCCGGACGCTCGGAGCGCTCGGCGGCATGCACTCCGGGAGGAAGCCCCGCGACCGCCAGGCGGCCGACCACGATCAGCGAGTCTCCGGTGGAATGTGCCTGGACGTCCGAGGCGCGGCACAGGTTTCGCGCGGAGACCGGCACGTCGCGCGGAGAATAGGGGACGGGCAGGCGGATCTCGTCCGGGAACCACTTGCGGAGCTCGCCCGCATAGCTCGCTTCCGAGGTGGCGAGGGTCGCGTGCCTGGGCGGCGAGCCCGACCCGAAGCGCCCGGCGTCTTGGCGTACGAGGCGCTGCTCCCGCAGTTCCTCCAGCGTGTCGCAGCCCTTCGTGTACTTCGGCGTGCAGGCCTTCTTCAGCCAGGGTACCGCCGCCTGGTAGCTCTGACGCTCGCCCTGGCCGTTGATGAACATCACCGCCCGGTTGTAACAGCCAACTGGATCGCCACGGCCGCACAGGCGCTCGAACAACCGCTTGGCTTCGGTCGGGTCCTGCGAGGCGCCGGATTCGCCGCCCGACGGGCTGCCGGCGAGGGTCCGGCCGAGGTCGTTGCAGGCTTTGCGATCGCCGAAGTCGCAGGCCTTGCGAAGGTAGTCGGTAGCGCGGCCCGGATCCTTGGCGACGTCCGAGCCTTGACGGTAGCGCTCCGCCATCTTGGCGCATGCCTGGCCGTCGCCGTGCTCGCACTCCCGCTGGTCCTCGGCGAGCCAGCGGCGATGCGCGCCGGCGACCGGATCGCCGAACACGGCCTCGTATTCCTCGGAACACCCCGCGACGAGCCCAAGCAGCAGGGTAAAGAAGATCCGCGAGCTCACCGTGGGCGCAGCTTGTCTCGCCCGTTCGTCGCCCGCAAGAAAACGAAAGGACGGCGATGCTGCGCGATCAGCTCGCGTCGCACCGCGGTTCCGGGCTCATGGTTTCTCTTTCGATCGCCGTAGCTCGGCGAGGATCTCCTCGGTGTGCTCGCCGAGCAGCGGCGGGCGGCGATATACGCCGGCCGGCGTGCCGGTGAACTTGATCGGCGTGCCGACGAGCGTGATCGTGCCGTTGTCGCCCGGCAGCTCGACCTCGGGGAGCATCTGGCGAGCGCGCACGTGCGGGTCGGCGAAGACGTCGATCGCGGTGTTCACCGGGCCGACCGGCACCTGGCCGCCGAGCTCGTCGAGGACCTGCTTCTTCGTGCGCGCGCGCGTCCAGGAGGTGACGATCTCGGTGACGAACGCGCGGTTCTCGGAGCGGCGCCGATTGTCCTTGGTGCGCTGGTCGGCGACCAGCTCCGGGCGACCGAGGATCTTGCACAGCGCCGCCCAGTGGTTGTCGATCGGCGCGGCGATTGCCACCGCGCCGTCGCTGGTCTCGTAGACGTCGAACGGACAGAGTGACGGATGACCGGCGCCCCGCGGGCGGAGCACGCGCTGGGTGCACGAGTAATTGATGACCATCGTCTCGCAGAGGCTGAGGATCGCGTCGTACATGGCGACGTCGAGGAACTGGCCCTGGCCGGTGCGCCGGGCG
>CAVPWJ010000066.1:0-9339 GCA_963708955.1 uncultured delta proteobacterium | reverse complement strand
AAGGGGTTTCAGTGATTCAGAACTGAAACATGCCCATGCTGCCTATTGAAATTCACAGTTTATACTGCTTAAGAAGCAGAGGAAATAAAAATTTATGGGGAATAAATGCTAATCGCCCCTGATAATTTTACAATCATCCGATATTAATGATACTGTTTTAACAAATGTTTAAATTTAAATACACAGCCAACGGAAGGGGAGCGATGATGAAGTCAGGTCTTAAATTAAAGACAACGGTATTGGTTATAATTACTTCGATTATGCCTTTACAAGCACTATCCAATAATCCAGTAAACACTACTCCTTCATCAACAGCAATATCACCACCGATACCGTCAAAAGATCGAGTCCAACAGTTTTTAGATAAAGAAATCCCTAAGTTAAGTAAAGATTTTCCTTATCGGATCAATTTATTTACTCAAGGACAGATTGATAAGAACAGTGCGGGGCTGAGAATTGCTGAAACCGCTAATCAATTCCAAAATGACACATCAGGTCTGCTGTTCTATTATGAATTGGTCAATAATGCCATGAGAGTTCCTCATTGGCACTCCAATGCCACCGAAATAGGCACCGTACTTAGCGGCAAAATGAGAGTTACTATTTGGGAAGGTAGGGGTAAAACAAAGGTATTTACAGTAGAAAAAAATGGTACCTGGATTATTCCTAAAGCGAAGCTCCACGCACTTGAAAATGTAGGTGAAGGTGAAATGAAATTTATAGTTGCTTATGATTCACCTATTGCAGCAGATCGGGATTTTGTAACTGCCTGGGCTTCCTTACCGGATGCTATATTGGCACGAGCAGTAGGTCTGACTGAGAGTGATATTGCAGGCATTAAAAATCCCGGGCGTTGTTGCTGGTGAGCACGACGCTCGGAATGTGCTTTGCCCGGATCGTGCCGATCTCGGGAACGCTCACCTGGAAGTCCGACAGCACCTCCAGCAGGAACGCCTCGAACTCGGTGTCCGACTTGTCGATCTCGTCGATCAGTAGCACCGAGGGTCGATCGGAGGTGATCGCTTCGAGCAGCGGCCGGGAGAGGATGAAACGGTCGGAGAAGAACACGTCCTCTTCCGCGGAGATCTTTTCAACGGCGTCCTTCAGCGTCGCCGCGCCTTTCAGGACTTCCCCGATCTTGTCTTTGAGGATCTGCGTGTAGAGCAGCTGCTTGGCGTACTCCCATTCGTACAGGGCCTTCGCCTCGTCGAGCCCCTCATAGCATTGTAGGCGCAGCAGCTTGTGGCCGAGGGTGGCCGCCAGGACCTTGGCGAGCTCGGTCTTGCCGACACCGGCCGGCCCTTCGACCAGAATCGGCTTTTTCAGGTGAAACGAGAGGTAGACCACCGTGGCGATCGTCCGGCTGCAGACGTAATTCTGCTCGCCAAATCGCTGGATGACCTCATCGATCGATTGCAGCATGGAATCCCATGCCGGCGCGGCATTGCTCACCGACCGCGACCCGCAGAGCCGCTATTGCTACCATACGCGATTGGCCAGCACAATTTATCTCGGCCGCACGCCTTGGCGCCTTGCGCGGAAGCGCGTCGAGAGTCTAAGAGCCTGAGCTGCGGTGTGTACGCTAGCAATCTACGTCCGTGCTCTTCCCGGATTTCCCATCGTCGTCGCGGCGAACCGCGACGAGTTTCTCTCGCGCCCGTCCTCCCCTCCTCTCCTCCTCGACCGACAGACCGGGATCTTCGGCGGCCGCGACGACGTGGCGGGCGGCACATGGCTCGGCGTCAACCGCCAGGGCGTGCTAGCGGCCTTGTTGAACCGGCGTACCGAGCGACCGATCGATTCTAGCCGTCCATCGCGCGGCCAGCTTTGCCTGGGAATGCTTCGCTGCGATTCGGCCGCAGCGGCCGAATCCGCCCTCGAGGCCGCGTCCTCGCGTGCCTACAACCCGTTCAACTTGCTCGTCGCCAACGGCGAACGCGCATGGGTCGCGACGAATCATGGCGACGCGGTCACCGTCACGGACCTCGAGCCCGGTCTTCACTTGATCACCAACCTGGATTTGAACGATCCGACCTGCCCGCGAATCGCGGCATCGTATCAGCTCTTCGCATCGCTGCTCCGCCCGGGAGCTCCGCTACCCGGAACCATCGAGTTCCGCGAGGCGTTGCGAACGATCCTCGCCACGCACGACACCGAGCTCGATCCGCGTAGCGGCGGCTTCGGCAACAGTCTCTGCCTTCATTCGGCCGCCTACGGCACGCGTTCCTCGACGCTCGTCTGGTCCGACCCGGCCCGGCGTTGGACCTACTGGCATGCCAACGATGCTCCGTGTCGGACGGCGTACGAATCGCAGCCGGTGATGGAAGCTCTGTCGGAACGATGAACGGCGGACGCCGCAGCGACAGCCGACTCGGCCTCGCGCTTCTGGTAGCCGTCGCGTTCGCGACCCCGACCGTCGCGCGCGCCGAAGGCGAGCCGTCGACCGCCGCTTCGAGCGATGACGAGCTTTCCCGGCTTCGCGCGCACGGCGCGGACTTACTGCGCCAAATCGAAGCGTTACGTCTGGAGCTCGCCACCTCGGAAAAGGCCCGCAAGGACGCCCAAGACCTCCTCGACTCGATGAGTCGCCGCTTGCGCGAGGCGCTCGCCGCCCAACAGGCCAGCTACGCCATGGAGACGCGCCGACGCGAACAGGAGATCGCCACCACGCGCCGAGAGCTCGACTCCGCCAAGGCCGACGAGGCTCGCCAGGCGGCACGATCCGCTGACCTCGAGAAGACCGTGGCGGAGCTGCGGAGGGCGATCGAGCAACGAGAAGCGGATCGCCACAAGCTCGAGTCCCTGGTGGCGGACCTGAGCCGCGCGGCTGGCGAGCAGGACCGAGCACGTCAGGATCACATCGGCGCTCTCGAGCAAGATCTCCGGGAGGCGCGAGCGCGCGAGAAGACCAGCCGCGAAGCGGCGGAGATGGCACAGCACGCTCTTCGGGAAGAGCAGCAAGCTTCGCAGAGCAAGCTCGAGGCCCTACAGAGCGTGCTCCAGGACACGCGATCCACCGGATCCAGCCTGCATGCCAAGCTCGACGACGCCCAACGGCAAAACTCCGCCCTCTCGCGTCAGGTATCCGATCTGCAGGCCGGCGTCCGCAAGGTGCACGAACTGCAGACCGCGCTGCAGCAGAAGGAGCTTCGCTTGCAGGAGCTCGCTCACGTGCACGACGCCGACACGGAAGAGATCCGCGACCTGCGGGCGCAGCGGGGTTCGATCGAGACAGCCTTGCGCGAGGCGAAATCCGAGCAGGTCACTCGCACGGCGAGCGTCGCGCAGTTGATGAGCGGGACGGTCGATGCGCCGGCGCCGCCGCCGGCCGGCAGCAGCGCCGTTGGCGATCCGGGACGCGGCGACGCCGACCTTCGCGAGCAGCTCTCACTGGAGCGTGAGCGCCGCGAGACGCTCGAGCGAGAGGTGCAACGTCTCACCACGAACGGAAACACGGAAGAGAAGTTCGTCGAGGCATGGAAAGCGCTACAGTCGGCTCGGTCGGAGATCCTCGTGCTCGGCAATCAGCTCGCCGAAGAGCGGAGGAATCGCGAAGATCTCGAAGTTGCGTTGGGTCGCATGAAACAGGAGAGCGGCGGGGAGACGCAATCCACCAACGACCTGGCGGAGCGGCTCGCCAAGACGTTTAGCGAGCGGCGTGCCGAGGCTGACCGCTTGGCCCAGGAGCTGCAGAACGCCAACGAGGTCATCGTCCGCCTCAAAGGGCGTCTCGAGGCGAACGAATCGCCGACCAACGAGAACAAGATAGTGGCGGAGCTCGATCAGGAGAACCAACGGCTTCGCGCGACGCTCAAGGCAGCGGCGGAGGCCAACCAAAAGCTGAAGGACAAAGCCGACGTGGCGCAGCGCTTGGCGGAGATGGTCTACGGCAAGACGCGATAGTACGGCCGGCGGGGCAACGGTGAGACGATCCCCTCACCGGCTCGTCGTCGGGCTTCTACTGATCCTGATGCCGGGGAGCGTGATCGCGGACAGCGAGACCGGTTGGAGCGCGCCATCGACCACCGTGGCATCGCCGCAATCCACGACTCCTCCCCCCTCCCCCTCCCCGTCGCCGACACCCCCCGCAGAGTCGTCGAACTCCGCGTCCCAGCGCGCGAGACCCGCCGCCACGCCGCCGACGCCGACCGTCCACCCGCCCGTGGCGACCGACGATCTCCTCCGCCGCTACGAGATCCAACTCGCCGCGCATCGCCGTGAGCTGCTGCAGCGCGAGGCTGAGCTCGATCGAGCAAACCGGCGAATCGCCAAGCTCTCCGCAGCCTCGCCCGCGTCGCGAGCCGACGTCATCACGAGGGACCCTCGCGTGCGCGATCTTGAACGCTCTCGCGAACAGGCGCGAGCGGAGATCGCGGGGCTCGTCGAAAGGACGCGAGAGCTGGAGTCCGAGCTCGAAGATACGGCCGCGGCGTCGCCGCCCCCGCCAGCACCAACGATTCCGCCGGCCGGCGAGGTCATGGGCACCGCCGAACAGGCGGCTCTGATCGTATCGCTGCGGCAGGACCTAGACACCGAACGAGAGAACCGCGCGACTCTGGAGAAGGAGATTCAACGCCTTTTTGCCGAGTCGCGATCGAGCGAACGGCTCGAACCGATCTCCCGCTCCGTGGAGAGCGCCCGAGCCGAGATCCTCGTGCTCAACCACCGGCTGGCCGACGAGCAGCGGGCCCGCGAAGCGCTGGAGGTCGTCATCGAACGGGTGCGGCTGGCCGCGAACGCCGACGACGAGCCGGACTGGCTGCCACGGTTCGAGGAGACGATGAAGAGACGCCGCCAACAGTCCGAGCGCCTACAGGAGGAATTACACAAGGCGAACGAAGCGATCGTCGTCCTTCGCGCGCGGCTGGAATCGAACCCGCCGCCTCCCTCGACGGAGGCCGACCAGCAGCTCTCGATCGAGAACACGAAGCTCAGGCAAGCGATCGAGGCAGCACAACAGGCCAACGCCGAATTACACGCGCAGGCGGAGCTTGCCGCGCGCCTGGCCGAGCTACTCTACGGACAGCCGCAGTGAGGGGCTGGAGCGAGGCGCACCGCAGTAGACGGTCGGATCGATCACGCCGGCGGCGGCAAAGCCCCGTTGTCGCTCGGCGCACTTGGTGCACCGTCCACAGTGGCCGAACCCCTGCGGACGGACGCACGAGAAGGTGAGCGCGAGAGGCAGGCCCTCGCCGCGGCGGACCACCTCCGCCTTTTCCAATCGACGAAACGGCGTCTCGATGCGCAAAGGAACCGAAAGCGCCATCGCTGCAGTCGAAGCGAATGCGGCAAAGAACTCCCGGGTCCCGTCGGAGAACGGGTTGTCGGCGAGTGGCGCCATGGCAATGCGCTCGATGCCGCGCAGCGCGCACAACACCGCGACTTTCGACAACAGCAGAAGATTGCGCCCCGGAAGATAGTTCGAGTCCAGGGCGGTGTCGTATCCGGGAACGTCCTGGCCGCTCAGGCTCCAGTGGCTCCCGTACAGGTCCCCGACCGGGAGGTCGAGAACCGTGAGGGATTCGCAGCGCTCGAGGCTAGCCGCGGCAAGAAAGCGCTCGAGCCAGTGGAGCTCCGCGCTCTCCCAGAGAAGGCCGGCGCGCACGTACACGGGCAGCACTGATTCCTCCGGCCGCGCGAGATCCCGCAGCATGACCGAGCTGTCGAGGCCCCCTCTCACCAACGCGGCGACCTTCCTCACGAGCCCGCGTCCCGCCGCCGATGTTGCCGTCGACGCATTCGAGAAGGCTAACCCGGACCCGGTGGGCGTTCAATCCCAGGACGTCGCAGACCACCTGGAACGAGACCGGCGAACGATCGTCTCGGGCACAAATCCAGCGTTCGGCCTCGCGGAAGAGCTTTCGCCCCTTGTTGTCGCGGCCTCGACGATACTTGTAATAACAGGCGACGGCGTCGAGGAGCATCGCCCATAGCAGGCGGCGTTCTCCGAGAGCCGAGCCAAAACGGCTGCCCGGGTCCATCTGCGTCGGCAAGAGAACCTCGGGAAAGTACTCCAAGGCCTCCGCCACGACCCCTGCCTCGTGCTCGATGCGCATGTCTTTCTGGTCGAACACGATCCTGAAAAAGAAGTTTCGCCAAAATCGTGCTTCATCGGGCGCGCCCACCGGCGGAAGCGCCTGTCGAAGTTCCATGTTGCTGATACCAGCGGAGCCCGCGCACCATGTAGTGGAGTCCGGAGACCGCGGTGACAGCGCCAGTTAGTCCAAACAGCGTGGTCCGGGCTCTCACCGACAGCGCCTCAGCCCCCCACAACGATAGCAGCACTGCGGACAGCGTCATCAGGTGCAGTAACGTGGCGGCCTTGCTGATGGCGCTCGGCCGGATCTCCATCAGCTGCTGCGTGACGAGAAAGAGAGTCAAGTAGCCGGTGAGGATGATCACGTCCCGGCTGATCACCACGACGGTCAACCATCGGGGGACCACGTCCATCGACGCGAAGACCACGAAGGCGGAAAGAATCAGCATCTTGTCGGCCAGCGGATCCAGATACGCGCCCAGCGTGGTTCGCGAGTTGGTCAAACGAGCAATCGCGCCGTCCAGCGAATCGGTCACGCCGGCCAGCACGAAGGTGATCAACGCGGCCCCGAATCTCCCGTCGGTGAGGAAGATCAAGAATACCGGGATGGAGACGATCCGTAGGAGAGTGAGAAAGTTCGGAAGATTGAGCACGACTGGCGCTCCGCGCGGCCTCCTGCGAGCGACTTCGCGCTGCCTATCCAGCGAATACCCGACGCTAACCCCGATCGCACCGGCAAACGCGGACGACCGCCCCCGGAACGGCTTCAGTCTCCGATTCTAATTCGTACCGACGACGCCTCGAACGAGCGGCTCGAGATCCCCACGTTCGTAGAGGTCGCGAATGATGTCGCAGCCACCGATGAATTTGCCGTCGACGTACACCTGCGGAACCGTCGGCCAATTCGAGAAGACTTTCACCCCTTCGCGGATCTCGGGCTCCTCGAGGACGTCGACGGTTTCATAGGGCACACCGATCCGATCGAACACCTGGATGACCGTAGCCGAGAACCCGCACATCGGGATGACCCGGTTGCCCTTCATGAAGATCAGGATCTTGTTGCGGTCGATCAGAGATCGAATCCGGTCATCGACGGAGCTCATGACGAAACCTCCATAGGAGCGGTCTCCCTGAGCGGCTCGGCTCAGGGTTGCGGGGCAGCAGTGCGAAGCGCGAGGGCGTGAATCGGCCCAGCCATAGCGCTGCCCAGAATTGAATAGATCATCCGATGCTGTTCGACCACGTTCTTTCCAGCAAACTGAGCCGCGACGACCACGGCTTCGAAGTGATCCCCCGTGCCGGTTGTGTCGCGAACCTCCACACGGCTTCCTGGAAGCGCGCTCTCGATCTGTACTCGAATCTCTTCAGCGATCATCTCAGAAACCTCTTATTCCTGAATCGGAAGGTAGCAGCAAGGGGGGGATCGAGTGCAACGAAAAACGGCAGGCCGCTCGGCATAAAGCCGAGCGGCCTGTTCAAATCCGGCGGCGTCCTACTCTCCCATACGGCGACCGCATAGTACCATCGGCGCTGGAGGGCTTAACTTCCGTGTTCGGGATGGGAACGGGTGTGACCCCTCCGCCTTAGCCACCGGAAACCGGTGGACAACTGCATTTGGGTAACCGCGATTTGCAGCGCAAGCGAGTGGTAGCTCACTCTCTTGGTCAAGAATTATGGTCAAGCCGCACGGCCAATTAGGACCAGTTAGCTCCGCGCCTTACAGCGCTTCCACACCTGGCCTATCAACCTCGTGGTCTACGAGGGGCCTTTAGGGACCTTGCGGCCCGGGAAACCGTATCTTGGGGCGAGCTTCCCGCTTATATGCTTTCAGCGGTTATCCCTTCCGTACTTAGCTACCCGGCACTGCGTCTGGCGACACAACCGGAACACCAGCGGTACGTCCGACCCGGTCCTCTCGTACTAGGGTCAGCCCCCCTCAAGTTTCCTACGCCCACGGCGGATAGGGACCGAACTGTCTCACGACGTTCTGAACCCAGCTCGCGTGCCACTTTAATCGGCGAACAGCCGAACCCTTGGGACCTGCTTCAGCCCCAGGATGTGACGAGCCGACATCGAGGTGCCAAACCTCCCCGTCGATGTGAACTCTTGGGGGAGATAAGCCTGTTATCCCCGGCGTACCTTTTATCCGTTGAGCGATGGCCCTTCCACTCGGGACCACCGGATCACTAAGACCGACTTTCGTCTCTGTTCGACATGTCCGTCTCACAGTCAGGCGAGCTTATGCCTTTGCACTCGACGGCTGGTTTCCACTCAGCCTGAGCTCACCATTGCGCGCCTCCGTTACGCTTTGGGAGGCGACCGCCCCAGTCAAACTACCCACCATGCAGTGTCCCTCAACTGGATAACAGTCGTAGGTTAGAATCCAAGAACCACGAGGGTGGTATTTCAAGGTTGGCTCCACCCCGGCTAGCGCCGGAGCTTCACAGCCTCCCACCTATCCTACACACGCAACCCCTAGATTCACTGCAAAGTTATAGTAAAGGTGCACAGGGTCTTTCCGTCCTGCCGCGGGAACCCGGCATCTTCACCGAGACTACAATTTCGCTGAGTCCGAGCCCGAGACAGCGGGGAAGTTGTTACGCCATTCGTGCAGGTCGGAACTTACCCGACAAGGAATTTCGCTACCTTAGGACCGTTATAGTTACGGCCGCCGTTTACCGGGGCTTCGGTTCCCTGCTTCGCCTTGCGGCTAACAAGTCCCCTTAACCTTCCGGCACCGGGCAGGCGTCAGACCCTATACGTCGTCTTGCGACTTAGCAGAGTCCTGTGTTTTTGATAAACAGTCACTACCCCCTGCTCTCTGCGACCTCTAAGCCGCTCGGGGAGCAAGTCCCTTCACGGTTCGAGGCCCACCTTCTCCCGAAGTTACGGTGGCAATTTGCTGAGTTCCTTAGGCTCGGTTCTCTCAAGCGCCTTGGTATACTCTACCCGCCTACCTGAGTCGGTTTGCGGTACGGTCACCTAGCCAGCTCACTACGAGGATTTTCTTGGGAGCATGGGATCAGTTACTTCCTCCTCGCCGAAGCTCGGAGTGGTCATCACCTCTCGGCGTTGATGGAAGCGCGGATTTGCCGACGCTTCCCGCCTACCGGCTTTCACCGGGCGCCTTGCGGCCCTCTCCCGGCTAACCTACCCTTCTCCGTCCCCCCTTCGCTGATAACGCTGACTCGGTGGTTCAGGAATATTAACCTGATTGCCATCACCTACGCCTTTCGGCCTCGGCTTAGGAACCGACTAACCCTGAGCAGATTACCTTCACCCAGGAAACCTTAGGCTTACGG
>CAVPWJ010000065.1:0-3338 GCA_963708955.1 uncultured delta proteobacterium | reverse complement strand
CCCGTTTCCCCCGTTTCCCGGACTCTCTCTGAAAACAACAAAAACAGGCTGTGCATTGTTCGGGGACAAACAAAAAGAGCGGGGGATTATCCCCGCCCTTTGTGATGTATCACACCCGCCCTGACTCACATGGAGTACAGGAGAGGTTAATTACTAGAACTTCAGCATCAGCATGCCCCATGCAAACGTGGCTCGATCACCCTGACCAGCTGTGTGACCTGCCAGTCCAGCCCCTGGACGCTGAGCACCGCCACGGTGTCCTGCTTGATCGGAACGCCCCGCTCAATGGCAAGGACGAGCTGGACGCGCTGCGGATCGGTGGGATCGAGCCCGATCTCCCGCACGGAGCCGACCTCGACGCCTTTGTACTTGACGGGCGCCTGGCGGTTCAGGCCCGAGACCGATTCGGTAAAGTACGCGAGGTAGGTGTCGTAATCCTTACGGGCGACCCGACCCGAGGAGATCCACAGCACGCCGCCTGCGATGGCCACGGAAAGCACCAGCACGAACGCGCCGACGATCGCGTAGCTCACCTTGGTTTCCATGCTTGCTCCCGGGCTCCCCGCCCGCGTGGGCCGTAGAAATACTCTCGCACCAGCGGCTGCTCCGACTTCGAGAGCTCTTGCATCGTCCCCACCCCGGCGATCCTCCCCTCGACCATGAAGGCGACGCGATCCGCCACGCGCCAGAGGAGATCCAGGTCGTGGGTGACCATGAAAATGGTCAGCCCGAGCAGCTCTTTCAGGTGCTTTACCAGCCCGTCGAAGCCGTCGGCACTGAGCGGATCGAGCCCGGCGGTCGGCTCGTCGAGGAAGAGGAGCCTGGGATCGAGGGCGATCGCCCGCGCGAGCGCGGCGCGCTTGCGCATGCCGCCCGAGAGCTCCGCCGGGTACTTCGCGCCGGCGCTCGGCGGCAGCCCCGCGAGCGCGATCTTCATGGCGGCGATCTCGTCGATGAGGCGATCGCTGAGCCGGGTGTGCTCGCGGAGGGGGAGGCCCACGTTCTCCCGAACGGTGAGCGAGCCGAAGAGCCCGCCCCGTTCGAACATGACGCCCCAGTTACGTCGCAGCGGGAGCGCCCGCTCGTCATCGAGCCCGACGACCTCGCATCCCAGAACGCGGATCGATCCGGAAAGCGGCTGCTGCAGCGCGACGATCTCCCGGAGCAGGGTGGACTTCCCGCAGCCGCTCGCTCCCGCGAGCGCGAAGATCTCTCCCTCGCGGACCTCCAGAGCCACTCCGTCGTGCACGATCGCATCGCCGAAGCGCGTGTGAAGATCGCGCACCTCGACGATCGGCTCGAACGTACCTTCTCGGCGTTCCATCTCAGATCCCAAGGGCGTCGAAAACCACCGAGAAGAGCGCGTCGGCCACGATCACCAAGAAGATCGATTGGACCACGCTCACCGTAGTCCTGCGCCCCACGCTCTCGGCGTCGCCCGCGACCTGGAAGCCCTGGAAGCATCCGACCACGGCGATGATTGCGGCAAACACGGGCGCCTTGCCGATCCCCACCAGGAAATCCGAGAGGCGCAGCGCGTGCTGCAGCCGATCCAGGAAGTCCGGAAAGCCCACGGCGAGCTCCTTCTTCGCCATCATCATGCCGCCCGCCACGCCGAGCACGTCCGCGTAGACGCTGAGGAGCGGCAGCGCGATGCTGAGCGCGACGATCTTCGGCAGCACCAGCAGCTCGATCGGAACGATGCCAACGGTGCGCAGCGCGTCGATCTCCTCCGTCACCTTCATCGTGCCGATCTGGGCGGCGTAGGCCGATCCGGAACGACCGGCCACGATGATGGCGGTGAGCAGGGGCGAGAGCTCACGCAGCATGGCGAGCCCCACGAGGTCCGCCACGAAGATGTTGGCGCCATAGCGCCGGAGCTGCGTGGCGCCCTGGTAGGCGATGACGATCCCCATGAGGAAGCAGAGCAGCCCCGTGATGGGCAATGCGTCGACTCCGGCGGTCCGGATATTGTACACGATGGGCTTCCAGCGAATCCGGCCGGGTCGAGAGGCGGACCGCAAGCCCACGACTGCGGTCTCGCCCACGAAGGAGAGCATCTCGAGCGCCTGCTGGGTGCCGTTCCAGGTGATCGCCCCGACCCGCTCCAGGAACGAAGGCCTCGCCACGGCCGTAGCGAGCGCGTCTCCGACGTCGGGGGAGCCCACCATCCGGACGAGCGCCTCATGCTCGGCGCGGAGGCCTCGCAGCGAGACCCGCCGTCCGCTGCGCTCGAGGGTCTGGAGAATCCGGTGAAGCACCCAGGCGCCGGCCGTGTCCATCGCGCTCACGGCCGAGCCCTCGATCACGACCTCTGTACCACCGGGCCAACCGATGTGATCGAGCCGAGCTTCCAGCCGGGCCATCTGGTCGACCGTCCAGGCGCCGATGCAACGCACCTCGCCGTCGGCGATCTCGACATCGGCATCCTCTGCCGTTCTCGCAGGCCTCGGGGCCAAGCGCCGGACGATGCCGTCCATCTGAGCGGGCCCCGACTTCGAAGTGCCGAGGTGGATGCCGATGCGGACCATGGCTCCATGGGACGAGCAGGCTCCGTGCCACGAGCTTCACCCTCCTTCCCGCCGCCCTGAAACGGGCTTGCTTCCATCTTTGGGAAAACTTCGCGGGCCCTTTCCGAGCCCTGGGAAACGGAGCTATGGCCAGCGGCAGTTGGGGGATCGCATCCTGCCCGTTCGAACCAGGTCGCGCGGCGAGCAGGATCTCTGCTCGAACGGTCGGAAGACTGTCTTGACTCCCCCCCGCTCGGGGAAGAGCACGCTGCTCGAGGTCGATCCGGTGGACGAGGGAATCTGCTGGTTCGGAGAGCGCGGCTCGGAGACCTTGCGGCTCGAGGTCACGGGCTGAGGCGCGCCGCGAATCACGCCGGGGATCGCAGGGAGAACAGGTAGAGCGACGCCTTGTGGAAGCGAAGCTTGTACTCGAACTTTCCCCAGCGGTTCATGTGGTGGAAAAACCATTGCTCGCCGCTGAACCGCTCCGATCGCCACACGTGCGCGAAGACCAGCCACAGGCGGGGGTGACCTTGTAGGCTTTCGAGATCCTCGAGAAGCTTGGCCGGATCCTTTCGTTCGGAGATGCCGACGTGGAACTCGTCGGGGGTGAACCCGAAGCGCCCGGAGTAGTAGCGAAACGCGTACTCGGCTCCGGAGTAGACGTAGATGAAATCGCCATCCCGCCAGTGCTCGCGCATGTAGGCGAGCGCGGGTACTCCGAGCGCACATAGACATAGCCCCGGGTGGCGCCCACCGCGAGCCCGGCGATGATCATGCCCTCAATGAGCTGGAGCGGGTCCGCCTCCAGCAGCAGGCGGTCGGCGA
>CAVPWJ010000064.1:0-3292 GCA_963708955.1 uncultured delta proteobacterium | reverse complement strand
TTGTAACCTACTGGGTTCCATCGTATTGCTGCAGACGTTCAAGGCCCAGTATTCGCTCCGTCCCCACGGCGAGATCCCCGGAGAACACTTCCACCCGCACAAGGGGCAACGCATCTCCGTCCTGTCCGGCGAGATGCATCTCCGAATCAACGGCGAGCATCGGATCGTGCGAGCCGGCGAAACGACTGCCATTCCCGTTGGAGCGCGGCACTTCCAATGGAATCCGTGCGACTCTGCGGCAGTCGTCATCGAGGAAATCAGTCCGGCCGGACGCATCCACGACTTCTTCAAGGTTCTCTTCGGCCTCGCGCGAGACGGCAGAACGGATGGGAACGGGTATCCTTCGCTCGTCCTGTCCGCCGCCCTGTTCTCGGAGTTCAAGGATTCGATTCGGCCAGCACCTCTCGGGTCGCGGCTCTTGATCGGGGTGCTGGGACCAATTGCTTTGGCGTTGGGCTATCGACGCGAGGTCGAGAAATACCTGCATCAGAGACGGGCCACCTGACAAGCGATTGGAGCGGGCCCGGGCAGCCGGGCTCCTTGACGGGGGCGCCGGTAACCGCCGGCCGCTCAACCGGCGCTGTTAGGCGTCAGACGAGAACTGTGTGAGTTAGTCGCCGTGATGCCCAGGTTGCTTTTGAGGTCTGACGAACCACCCAACAAGAGGAGCAGATGATGCCGAATACCGTCCGTTTTCACCGCGTGCTGCGCGCCTCGCCCGAGAGGATCTATCGGGCGTTCCTCGACCCGGACGCGATGGCCAAATGGCTTCCGCCGAACGGATTCACTGGTAAGGTTCACCACATGGATGCCAAGGTCGGCGGTGCCTACAAGATGTCGTTCACGAATTTCACGACCGGCAACAGCCACTCCTTCGGCGGAGAATACATCGAACTGACCCCGCACGAACGCATTCGCTACACGGACAAATTCGACGATCCGAACCTGCGTGGCCAGATGCAGACGATCGTCACCTTGAAGAAGGTGTCCTGCGGAACGGAGTTGAACATCGTGCAAGAGGGGATCCCGGACGTCATTCCACCCGAGGCTTGCTGTCTCGGGTGGCAAGAATCGCTCACCCTTCTGGCGCAACTCGTCGAGGCCGAGATTCCGGATTAAGGATGGCGCCCGACCGATGGCCTTCGTCCGCCAAACAATTCAGAAGAACTGCTAGTGGCGACGCCCTGGCGATCTAACACCAGCGCGGTGGAATTTGACGTAACCTTCTTCTGGAACCTCGTAGGATGACAACATGAAAAAGTCGGGCGCGAGCCAAAGCCAGTCGGCTTCCGAGCTCATCTCGGAAAGAATCGCCGACCTCGGAGACTGGCGCGGGGAAACCCTCCGCAGAATGCGCAAGCTCATCAAGCAAGCAGACCCGGACGTCGTCGAGGAGTGGAAGTGGATGGGCACTCCGGTTTGGTCGCACGACGGCATCATCTGCACTGGCGAATCCTACCAGAAGGTCGTGAAGCTCACCTTCGCCAAGGGCGCGTCACTGAAGGATCCGGCCCGTCTCTTCAACTCGAGTCTCGACGGAAACGTACGCCGCGCGATCGACATCCACGAAGGAGAAGAAGTTGACGAGTCCGCCTTCAAGGCGCTCATTCGCCAAGCGGTCGCCCTCAACACTTCTGGTAAATCGAAACCTGCGAAGAAAACGAAGTCCTAAGGGATTCCGCCCCAGATCCTCGTTGGGTTCGCCTGCTTCGTCACCGTAAAGGTGTCCGTCATTCGCCGAGGACTCCGGACATTGTTCGGAAGTTGACCCATGGCCAAATGGTGGAAACGCGCGTATCGACTCGCGTACACAGTCATGCCCAGTGTAGCGTGTATTTGAAATCGCTCCACCACCGTGCTTGGCTATCTCTACGGCACAAGTTCAGATCGAGGGGGGGACTGTGAAGCTGTCAAAATTGGGGGTGGCATTAGGGACCACAGCGTTGCTGTGGGGGGCGCAAGCGCCCGCCGTCGAGCCGTTGATCAAGTGTCTCCAGGCACGTCAGATCGCCGCGGCCAAATACGCCGCCTGCCAGCAGAAGGCCTTCGGCGCGTATTGGCATAACACTTCTATACAGAAGTTCGCCTTCGCGAACGGCAAGTGCACCGCACAGTATGCCGCAACCTGGATCAAGCTGCAGAAAATCGGCGTCGCCCCCTGTACCGGCAGCCGCTTCGTCGACCAAGGGAACGGAACGGTTATCGACAACCTGACCACGCTTGTCTGGGAGCAGAAACGAAACCTCAACGGCACCCCGTCGATCAGCGACGTGCACGACGCGGACAACTCCTACGCGTGGACCTTGAGTGGCACGGCGGCCGACGGAAGCGCGTTCACGACGTTTCTGACATCCCTCAACACATCCCCTGGCTGCTTTGCCGGCCAATGCGACTGGCGGCTGCCGAGTGCCAGCGAGTTGGAGACGATCCGGGCCGTGTCGGCGTCGAAGCCCTACGCTTGTCTCATCGCCCCCTGCCTCGATGCGACTCTTGGTCCCACCGCGGGTATCACTATGTGGGCATCGACCGAAAGCGTGAATCCAGAACTGGTTTGGGTGATGTTTCCCGGCAGCGGTGAAATATCTCCCGCCTCAAAGCTTGCCAACGGGCTGGTGGCGCGGGCGGTTAGGGGCGGTCTGTGACGGTGCAGCATCGATCCGTAGCCGGAGTTGTCGGGCGCCTCGGGTGATGCGGGCCGCGACGTGCAGGACCCGGTAGCGGAGGGTGCCGATCTCACACTTCGCCAGATCCGGTTGGTCGGCGAAGCCGATCAGTTTCGCCCAGGCCACCAAATCGGTTGCGGTCAGGATGATTTCCAGCCACGCGGCGTTCGCGTCGGACCGGTGACAGGGCAGATTCCGCAGCCCGGTGGCCTTCGCCTCACGGATCCGGTCCTCCACCCGGGCGTGCTGGCGATGACGCAGCTCGAGCCCGGCGAGTTGGCCGGGCACGACACCGTCGGGGGTGTCGGTGATGAACGCGGTCACCCGCAGCCCGTCGGAGTCGGTGAACCGCAGCTGGGCCCCGGGGTGCGGGCGCTCCTTGCGCAGGATCAACCGGGTCCCGGCGGGCCAGCTGCTCAGATCGACCAACCCGGTGGCCTCGGCGACCCAGGCGCCGTCGCGGATCTCACCGCTCGACTCGATCGCCGGATACCAGCTGCCTGCGTCGTTGAGGACCTCCACCGCGTCGCGGACTCGGGCATCGACGGCGTAGCCGAAGGAGAACCCGGCTCCGGCCTTGCGGCACGCCGCGGCGAACTTGTGGGTTGCCCCGGCGGAATCGGAGCGCG
>CAVPWJ010000063.1:0-5031 GCA_963708955.1 uncultured delta proteobacterium | reverse complement strand
TTATCCGCGGCGAACGCATCGTCAAGGTGGATGCGCAGATCAACGCGGGCGTTGATACCGAAGTCATCGACTGCACCGGCAAGACGCTGATGCCGGGCCTGATCGACACCCATGTCCACGCCACCATGGTCGATGAAATCGACCTGCAACTGTTTATCGGCGCCGGCGTCACCACCGCCCGGGATGTGGGCGGCAAGCTCGACAGCGTCCTCGCGCTGCGCGGCCGGGTCAACAGCGGCGCGGTGCTGGGGCCGCGGCTGTTCGTGTGTGGCCCGCTGCTCGATGGCCGCGGCGACAGCTTCGACCATAAGGGCGAGTTCGGCATCATCCTCGACAATGTGCCCGACGCCGCCAGCGCGCCGGCCAAGATGAACCAGCTCATCGATGCCGGCGTCGACGGCATCAAACTTTATTTCTCGATGACGCCCGACATCGTTGCAGCCTGTATCAACGCGGTGGACAAGCGCGTGCCGGTCACCGGCCATCTGGTGACCCCTGCGGCGCGCGACATTACTCTCGCTGGCGTGTTGGAAAACTCCGGGGAGGACGAACGATGCTTCGCAATAATGCGGTAGCCGTTGCACTTATCTGTGTTTCGCTGTTTGCGGGATGTGCCTCTGGCGGTCTCGGCAAGCGGGAGACCGGGGCGCTGGGTGGTGGCGCGTTGGGGGCCGGCGCTGGCGCGCTGATCGGCCGTCAGACCGGCCATACCGCAGGCGGTGCCGCGATCGGCGGCGCGCTCGGCGCACTCACCGGAGCGGTGGTCGGTGACCAGATCCAGGCTCAGGACAACCGCTCCGAATCGCAGGACGAGGAGCTGCGTCGTCAGCGCCGCGAGATCGAGGAGCTCCGCCGCCAGCAGAGCCAGGATCGCGACTCCGACTACGAGCGCTATTAGACGTGGCGTTTGAACGAAACGGGGAGGGGAGAGGTCGAATGAATCGGTTCAGTGGTGTACCCGCGGCGCTCGCCGCGGCGTCGATGCTGCTGGTTGTCTCGTGTGCCTCGGGTAGCCTCGGCAAGCGTGAGTCCGGGGCGCTCGGTGGCGGCGCGTTGGGGGCCGGCGCCGGTGCATTGATCGGTCGTCAGACCGGCCATACCGCCGCCGGCGCGGCGATCGGCGGCGCTCTCGGTGCTCTCGGTGGAGCGGTCGTCGGCGACCAGATCCAGGCCGGCGACCAGAGGCTCGACGCCCGCGAGCAGGAGATCGCGCGCAACCGCGAGCTGATCGAAGAGCTGAAGCGGCGCAATCTCGAGGTGCGCGAGACGAACCGCGGGGTGGTCGTAAACCTGCCGGACGTGCTGTTCGAGTTCAACAGATACCACCTGACCGCGGACGCAAGGGCCAAGGTCCGTGACATCGCCGATGTCCTCGATGGCCCGAAAGTGAAGACCCGCCGGGTCTCGATCGAAGGCCACACGGATTCGATCGGCAGCGAGGAGTATAACCTGCGACTCTCTCGGCAGCGCGCCGGTTCGGTGGCAAGCGCGTTGGAGAGCGACGGAATCGGCTCGGGTCGAGTGCAGACGCGCGGCTTCGGCAAGAAGTACCCGATCGCGCCCAACAAGAATTCCGACGGCAGCGACAACCCGTCCGGGCGCGCCAAGAACCGGAGAGTTGAAGTCATCATCGAGAACTGATCGGAAGGGCGCGCCACTCGACTCGCCGCCCTGCGGAGATCGCCGATGCGGTTTACGACGCGACGGCTTTTATTGACACGACCGTTGCCGGCGTTTAATCTTCGCGGTTGACCAACCGGCGAGCCGCGCAGAGCAATCGAGGCTCGCGGAGTTTCGTTTTCCCGGGCAGTGGGGGGCAAGCCGCTGCGAGCTCCGGGGCGAGGAAAGGCATTCATGGCGGAGAAGAAGGCGAAAACCGCGGAGAAGGGCGGCGCGGTCCTCAAGCACGCCTGCCCGAAATGCGGAAGCGAGAGCCGCGTGGTCTTCTACACGGGCTTCGGTAAGCGCGGATACTTCTGGTCCTGCGACAAAGCGTGCGGCTACTTGGAGCGCACCAAGTAGACGGAGACATCCATGGGTCGGATTCGTAGGAAAGACAAGGACAAGAAAAAGGGTTTCAGCATCTTCGACGACGACGAGCCCTCGCAGGTCTCGGAAGACGAGGATCTTCCAAAGGACGAGGCCGGCCGTCGAAAGATCAAGCGACAGTACGGAGAGCTGCTCGGAGTGAGGATCGAGAAGCTGAAGGGCCGGATCCTCAACCGCGAGCGCATCAACAAAACGATCGAGGGCGTCTACTTCATTTGCCTTGACTGCAAGAAAATCTGCCACAACATGGACGACGGCTTGATCGAGGACCCGGAGAACGTGAACAACCGTTGCGGCACTTGCGCCAAGGCCAAGGGCATTCCGGTCCCCCCCGGCGGTGGCAAGGGCCAAGCCGCAGCGTAGCTTTCTCGACTCGGTCGCGATACCGGGGCGCCAGGCTCAAGGCACGGCTGGAAGCAGCCCCATCTTGCGTGCCTCGACCAGCGTACGCGTCGGTCGAATCGCGCCCCGCAGATCTCGCAGGTCGTCGATCGTGTCGATATCGAAACCGAGGCCAGGAAGGTCGACCTCGCTGTGCGACACTTCCGCGTCCGCCGCGGCGCCGACATGGTCCTGGAAGCTCCTCGCGCCGAATCGCGTCGAGATCACGGTCGGCGGAACGCGCAGTAACGCATTCGTACCCAGGCCTTCGTGCGAGCGAGCCACGCGCACGTGGGCCCCGCCCGGCAAGTCGGCGTACAGCGCGTCGACCTCCTCCACGGTGAGCAGGGGCAAGTCCGAGAGCACGATCAGCACGGAGGTTGCGCCGTGTTCGACGCAGCAGTTTGTGCCGAGCGCGGCTGCGGCATTCAGACCACGCGGGCTCCCCTCGTCGATGGGAAGAGCCCGCATACGCACGGCGAGATTGAGGAGCCATCGATCTGCCGTGACCACCGCGACGCAATCGACGTGATGAGCCTGGCAGAGACACTCGAGCACGTCGTGAAACATGGCGTAGCAGAGCGCCCTGCGGTCGGTCTCGCTGAGATGGGGAGCGAGTCGGCTCTTGGCGATCGCGAGTGGCTTGGTCGGCAGCAGGGCGAAGCGCATCGCGGACCGAACTATAGTCGACCGTCCGGACCGAGTCGAGCCGGCATCGAGGCAACTTGCGGTAGCCCAGCCCACCCGTTATAAGCCTCGCGGCCTCACGCAACCGAGAACGAGCCCGACTCCCAGCAATGCGGATCACCGGCGGCGTCGCCCGAGGTCGTCCCCTTCGGGCCCCGAGAGGGTCGAGGGTGCGACCCACGGCGGACAAGGTCCGCGGCGCGATCTTCAACATTCTCGCCACGCGAATCGACATCCAAGGCCAGCGATGGCTCGACTTGTTCGCCGGTAGCGGCGCCGTCGGCTTGGAAGCGCTCAGCCGCGGGGCGGCCTTCGTCTTGTTCATCGATGAGAGCCGCGATTCCTGCCGAGTCGTTCGCGAGAACCTCGAGCGCAGCGGCTTTGCCTCGCGCGGGGAGGTGCGCCGGCTCGCGTTGCCCGATGGGTTGCAGTCCATCGAGCGTTCGAGCCAGCGGTTTCAGGGCGCCTTCGTCGATCCGCCGTACCGTTGCGGCCTCTGTCCAGCGACGCTTCACGGCCTCGGCAAAGGAGCTTTGTTGCTTCCCGAGGCGCTCGTCGTCGTCGAGCACGGCGCGGACGAGAGCCTCGCCGACCGATACGGCCGTTTGCATCGCACTGACACGCGTCGCTACGGATCGACCGCGATCTCGCTGTACGCCAACGTGGAGGATTCATGAAGAACCCAAGAGGGGAGCGGGTCGCGGTGTTTCCCGGCTCGTTCGATCCGTTCACCAACGGGCATCTCGACATCGTCGAGCGTAGCTTCGAGATCTTCGACCGCGTGATCGTCGCCGTCGCCTTCAACGCGGCGAAGGATTCCGCACTGTTCTCCCCGCAGGAGCGGGTCGAGATGATCCTCGAGGCGACCCGCACGCCCCGGGTGGCCGCCGACGCTTTTTCCGGCTTGTTGGTGGACTATGTCGAGCGCAGCGGGGCCCAGTCGATCGTACGCGGGCTGCGCGCCGTGGCGGATTTCGAGTACGAGTTTCAGATGGCGATGATGAACCGCCACTTGCGACCTCGGATCGAGACTATCTTCATCATGGCGAGCGAGGCCCATTTCTACACGAGCTCGCGTCTCGTGAAGGAGGTAGCGAGGCTCGGCGGTGACGTGACCGGCCTGATTCCCGCCGGAGTCCACCGGCGTCTCGTCCGCAAGCTGAAGGGCAAGGCCGGCCGCTGAGCTTGCGGAGGTCTTCAGCGCTTGGCGCTGAAGACCTCCGCCGTGAAGAGACTGATCTCTACGGCGGGATCCCGCCAGGCGTCGGGCGGCAAGCCGGCTTTCAAGCACGTCTCCTCGAGCAGCGTCTGCCAATCCCAGCCCGCATCGCGAGCCACCCGCGGGAGAAACACGCCTTTACGCCCATGGAGCGCGATGGAGAGCCCGTGCAGCCCCGGGATCAAGCGATCGGGCGATGTGGCTCGCGGCTCCGACAGGATGGAGATCTCGATCTCCAAGTCTTCGATCTCGCCCTGCGTCAGGGGAGCGAATCGCGGATCGCGAAAGGCCGCCGCGGAAGCCATGTCGCGCACCACCTCGTGGAGCGGCCGATCGCGGAGGAAGCTGCCGATGCACCCGCGCAGCTCGCCACCGCGGTGCAAGCTCACGAAGGCAGTCCCCGGATCGAGCAAAGGGCCCGGCGGTGGCGCGTGGATTCGCGTCGGCCGGCCCTCGACCGACGCGGAGATCTCCTCGTGGGCGAGGCCAAGCAGGAAGCCCCGCTCGGCGTCCGAGAGCCTTCGGAACCCCGTCGGGCGAGGTGGCGGGCGTCGGCCGGTGCGGCGATACGTGAAGTAGTCGGCGAGGATCCACGTGTGGTCGAACGCGATGTCCTTCGGCAGGTCCGGCTCGTCGAAGGACCGGGCATCCGCCGCGTCGTCTCCGGCTACCGGCTCGCCTCGGGCGCGTCCCAC
>CAVPWJ010000062.1:0-5450 GCA_963708955.1 uncultured delta proteobacterium | reverse complement strand
GCTTCGACGTCGGCGCCAGGCTCGATCCCGTCGGCAAGACGCACGAGCTGGTCGCCACGCACGATCACTGGAAAACCGAGGGCCGGGTGATCGTTCAGGAAGCGGGGCTCGAGGAGTACCGCAAGAACCCCCACGTCGCGCAGGAGCACGAAGCGGAGATCCACCCGCAGAAGTCGCTCTGGCCGGAGCGCTCCTACGATCAGGGACCGCAGTGGGGGATGACGATCGATCTCAACTCCTGCATCGGCTGCAACGCGTGCGTCGTTGCCTGCCAGAGCGAGAACAACATCCCGTCGGTCGGCAAGGACCAGGTGTCGCGCGGCCGGGAGATGCACTGGATCCGAGTCGACCGCTACTTCTCGGGGCGGCCGGATGCGCCCGAGTCGATCGTCTTCCAGCCGGTTCCCTGCCAGCACTGCGAGAACGCCCCCTGCGAGCAGGTCTGCCCGGTAGCGGCCACCGTGCACGACGAGCAGGGCCTAAACGTGATGGTCTACAACCGCTGCATCGGCACCCGCTACTGCTCGAACAACTGCCCGTACAAGGTGCGCCGCTTCAACTTCTACAACTTCACCAAAGACACGCCCGAGATCCTCAAGATGGCGCAGAATCCGGACGTCACGGTGCGCGCCCGCGGCGTGATGGAGAAGTGTTCATACTGTGTGCAGCGCATCAACCGCGGCCGCATCGACGCCAAGCTGGCCGGCAAGCCGCTCCAGGACGGCGACGTGAAGACCGCTTGCCAACAGACTTGCCCCACGCAGGCGATCCAGTTCGGCGACATCCGCGACCCCGAGAGCCAGGTCGCGCGGCTCAAGAGCTCGGATCGCAACTACCACCTGCTCGCCGAGCTGAACGCGCGGCCCCGCACCACCTATCTGATGCGCCTGCGCAACCCGAATCCGGAATTGGAGAAGGCATGAGGGCTCGCAGCAGGAAAGCCCATCTCCTGGGCGTCGTGCTCGGCTGCGCGCTCGCGCTCGCCACGCTCGAGGGCTGCATGCGCGGTTGCACCTCGTCGAGCCCGCCGATCCACCCGAACTACAGCATGTTCAATCAACCGAAGTACCGGCCCTACGCCGCGAGCGAGTTCTTCTACGACGGAGCCGCCATGCGCCTGCCCGTGCCCGGAACCGTGGCGCGCGGCCACCTCCGCCAAGACACGGTGCTCGAGAGCGGCAAGAACGCCGACGACTCGCCGGTCGCGTCGTCGCCCGTGCCGCTCGACGATGCGCTCGTCGAGCGCGGCCGTGACCGCTACGGTATCTACTGCCAGCCCTGCCACGACGAGCGCGGCGAGGGCAAAGGCGTGCTCTTCCAGCGCGCCAAGGTGCCGACCGCGAACCTGCTCGAACGGCGCATCCGCGACCTGCCCGATGGCGCGCTCTTCGACACCATCACCAACGGCAAGGGCCTGATGCCGGCCTATCGCTACCCGATCCGCGTGCATGATCGCTGGGCGATCGTCGCCTACGTGCGAAGCCTCGAGAAAGCGCAAGCACAGAGGGAGGCCGCACGGTGAACCGTCGCCTGCTGCTCGCGGTCGTCGCCGCGCTCCTGCTGCTCACGGCGGCGCTGCGCGTGTGGGTCGCGGTCAATGACCGTGCCTATCGCGCGCCGGTCTATTCGACGCGGACCCAGCCGGCGCCTCGTGAACAGGGCCTCGCCGACCAGAAGGAGGCGGCCGAAGCCAAGGCCAAGGCCAAGAAGTACGAGCCGCCGACGTATCGCCAGTTCCCGGTCGTCGGTAGCCGCGTGGCGATCTGGGTGGTCGCCCAGCTGCACCTGATGTTCGCCGCCTTCGTGCTCGCCGTGCCGATGTTTGCGCTTATCATCGAGCTGATCGGCTACCTCACGGGCGACAAGCGCTACGATCGGCTGGCCTTCGAGTTCACCAAGCTGCTGTCGACCTCGTTCTCGTTCACGGCGAGCTTCGGTGGGTTCCTGACGTTCATGCTGATCGCCCTCTACCCGGCCTTCACCAACTACTTGATGGAGGTCTTCTCGCCGACGTTCCTGCCGTACGTGCTGCTCTTCTTCGCCGAGGCCGGCTGCCTCTACAGCTACTACTACGGCTGGGGCAAGTTTCATCCGCTCGTCCACCTCGCGCTCGGCCTCGGCATCAACGTGGTCGGCACCTCGATCATGTTCATCGCCGACTCCTGGGTGTCGTTCATGATGACGCCCCAGGGCGTGTCCGACTCGGGCGCGCTCGTCTCCCTCTGGGGGGCGTTCAATAACTACTCGTGGATGCCGATCAACATCCACCGCTTCATCGGCAACATCGCCTTCGGCGGATCGGTGGCCGCGGCCTACGCGGCGTGGAAGTTCCTGCACGCCGAGACGGACGAGGACCGCGCGCATTACGACTGGATGGGCTACATCGGCAACTTCGTGGCGATCAGCGCGTTCCTGCCGCTGCCCTTTGCCGGCTACTACCTTGCCAAGGAAATCTACGCCTACAACCAGGCGCTCGGCATCATGATGATGGGCGGCGCGTTCTCCTGGCTGTTCATCATTCAAGCGATCCTGATCGGCAACCTCTTCCTCGCCGCCAACTACTACTTATGGCTCGGCATGGGGCGGGTCGAGGGCGTGCAGGCCTACCAGAAGTACGTGAAGTACCTGCTGGCGGCGATCGCCGTGTGCTTCGCGGTGTGGGCGACGCCGCACTCGCTGATCGCCACCACCACCGAGATCCGCGCCATGGGCGGTACGCTGCACCCGATGCTCGGCGTGCTCGGCGTGATGTCGGCGAAGAACACCGCGGTGAACGTATTGATCCTCACCACCTACGTGAGCTTTCTTTTCTACCGCCGCAGCGGCAAGCGCCCGACGGTGTCGTGGGCGAAGCTCGGCAACTTCGCGCAGTTCCTGATCTTCGCCGCCGCCACCTCGATCGTGATCTTCTACGGCATCCGCGGCTACTTCGTCGAAGCGGCGGTGCGCATCGGCTACTCGGTGCCGCAGGTGGGGTCAGTGCTGGCGGCGATGGTGTCGATGACGGTGATCGACATCTTCCTCATGCGCGGCGCCGAGGCGACCGGCGAGACCCACTGGGGCAAGATCCCGGCGATCTCGCAGTACGTGCTGATCTTCATCGCCGTGACCTTCACATGGCTCATGGGGCTGATGGGCTACGTGCGCTCGGGGCTGCGCCAGCACTGGCACGTGTACGGCGTCCTGCAAGATTCTTCTCCCGATGCCTTCACGCCCACGATCGGATTCGCCGCCAAAGTCGTCTCGATATGCGTGGTCCTCTTCTGCGCGCTCATCGCTTTCGTCTTCTGGCTCGCTAGCCTGCATGACAAGAAGGATTGGGGAGCGGCGGAATCCGACGAGCCGAGCCACGGCGGGAGCGCGCCGAAGAGCCTATCGGAGGCCTCATGAGATCCCCGGTCGGCGTCAACGTGGTCCTGGTGGTGGTGGGCGCGACGCTCTTCTACACCTACGTCGGCCAGCTCGTGCCGCAGAAGGAGCTGCAGCCGCCGCCGAAGGTCGAGATCACCCAGGAGATGACGCCCGTGCAGCTCGCCAAGATCGGCGACGAGCTCGCGCACGGCAAGGGCATGTGCCTCACCTGCCACACGGTCGGGCACGCCGGCGGCCCGGTCCGCTACCCGGACCTCGCCGGCGTCGCGGAGCGCGCCAAGACGCGCGTGCCGGGGCTCGATCAGCTCCACTACTTCGCGCAGTCGCTCTGCCAGCCGGACGCGTTCGTGGTCCCCGGTTTCGCCCCCGGCATGCCGACCATCCACAAGCCGCCGATCGGGCTCTCCGACGAGGAGCTGCACGCGGTGATCGCCTGGCTGGAAAGCCAGGGCGGACAGCCGACGATCACGTTGAAGGACAAGCTGCCGTACTGCGGGGGTGCCTCGTGAGAGGCCGCGCATGAAGCTCGGGATCCTCCTGCCGATCGTCGTGGGCATGGTGCTGCTGCGCCTGCTGCGCGCGGGCCTGCTCGCCTGGATCGCCTTCTGGTGGATCGGCATGTACGTGGCGCTGCGCTGGGGTTTCGTCACGCCGATCCCGGACTCGGCGATCCGCATGTATATGGCGATCACGGTGCTCTCGCTGTTCGCCTACGCGACGTCGAGTCGCGAGCGAGCGCGGGCGACCTACGAGCCGATTTTCGCGTTCGTCACCGAGAGCCGCTTCACGATCCCGCTCGCGCTGGTGGTCGCGCTGATTCCCGGGGTCGTCGCCTGGCGTGTCTACGAGGGCCTGCGGCAGCCGCTCCAGCCGCCGTACTTCGGTCGCACGGTGCACCCGTCGCCTCCAGCCGAGATCACGGTGCACGACCAGAAGATCGATCTCGCCCGCGCGGTCAACCCGTTTCGCAACCTCGAACGAACCGACGCCAATGCGTTTCGCCAGCACGTCGAGAACGGCCGGCGCGTCTACTACGCCAACTGCTTCTTTTGCCACGGCGACGACCTCGGCGGCGCCGGGATGTACGCGCACGGTCTCAACCCGGTGCCGGCGAACTTCCTCGACTCGGGCGTGCTGCCGAATTTTCAGGAGACGTTCTTCTTCTGGCGCATCGCCAAGGGCGGCCCGGGCATGCCCGACGAGGGCGCGCCCGGCGACTCGGCGATGCCCGAGTGGGAGCGCTTGCTCAGCAACGAAGAGATGTGGGACGTGGTCCTGTTCCTCTACGACGACACCGGTTACCGGCCGCGCACGTTCGCAGAGGGCGTCGCCGAGGCGGCTCACTAGCGCGATGAACCGGATGCTCGCACGACCGCTCTTCGCGCTGTTGCTGATCGCCGCCACGTCCCTCGCCGCGCCGGCCCCGGTCGACGTCGGCACCGAGCAGCAGCGGCAAGCGGGAAAGCAGATCTACGACCGTCACTGCGCGCAGTGCCACGGTGACGAGGGAGACGGACGCGGGGTGGCGGCGCCGTTCCTGAGCCCCAAGCCGCGCGACTTCACCTCCGGCAAATTCAAGATCCGCACCACGCCGAGTGGCGCGCTGCCGACCACGCAGGACCTGAAGAACGTCATCCGTACCGGCATGCCCTACACGGCGACGACGTCCTGGCCCTGCGCCACCTCGGCCACGCACAGCCCTATCGGCGCACGGCGCTGGCGTCGTTCATCGGCTACGTCTTCAGCCACAACCTCGGGCTGTCGGTGCTCAGCGGCGCCGCGGTGCGCTACCAGCTGTACTCCGGCTGGCAGCTGTCGGCGGCGGAGCAATCGCCATCCTGGTCGGCTTCAGCCAGCGTGACCTTCTGGGTCGGCAGCCTGACCGTCTCCGGGCTGGCCCTGTTGTTCGACGCCCACGCGGCGGCCGCATCGCTGCACGTATCGGTCGGCCTGGCGCACGTGATCGGCGCGGCGTGCGTGTTGGCGGTCGCCCTCTACGTGCTGGCGACGGTCGCGTGCTCGCGCGCCGCTGTTCGTGCGCGGTTGGGATCTGTCGCTGCCGCGCACCGCGATCGCGC
>CAVPWJ010000061.1:0-30285 GCA_963708955.1 uncultured delta proteobacterium | reverse complement strand
GCCAATTGCTACACGACCTGACGCGCCGCGCGTCGCGGCTTTCCGGTCACTCCGTTTCACCGTCGCGGGCACGAGGCGGGCCCGCGGTCGGCGGTTCGCCGCCCGCCGCCGCGCCGAGCTGAACGAGCAAGCGGGCTGATCCGGCGATGTTCGATCGACTGGAGGCACTGGCCAAGCGCTTCGACGAGCTCGAAGCGCTGCTCTCGCAGGAAGGGGCCGCGAAGAATCCGCGCGAGCTCGCCCGCCTCGCCAAGGAACGGTCGGGCTTGGAGGAAGTCGTCGCGCGCTTTCGCGACTGGCGACGGATCGAGCAGGAGATCGCCGACGCGGAGAAGCTCGCGCAGGAGGGCGATGCGGAGCTGCGCGAGCTGGCGCGCGCCGAGCTCGGAGCGCTGCGCGAGCGCCTGCAGGCGCTGGAGGTCGAGTTGAAGCGCCTGCTGCTGCCCAAGGACCGGCGCGACGAGCGTAACGTGCTGCTCGAGATCCGCGCCGGCACCGGCGGCGAGGAAGCGAGCCTCTTCGCCGCCGATCTCTTTCGCATGTACTCGCGCTACGCGGAGCGCCGCGGGTGGAAGGTCGAGATCATGAGTTCGAACGAGACCGGGCTCGGCGGCCTCAAGGAGATCATCGCGCTCATCGAGGGGAAGGGGGCGTTCAGCCGTCTGAAGTTCGAGAGCGGCGTGCACCGCGTGCAGCGCGTGCCGGTGACCGAAGCGTCGGGGCGCATCCATACCTCGGCGGTGACTGTCGCCGTGCTGCCCGAGGCCGAGGACATCGAGGTCGAGATCGCCGACAAGGACCTGCGCATCGACGTCATGCGCGCGTCGGGCCCTGGTGGGCAGAGCGTCAATACCACCGACTCCGCGGTGCGCATCACCCACATCCCGTCGGGAATCGTCGTCCACTGCCGCGACGAGAAGTCGCAGCACAAGAACAAGGCGAAGGCGTTGAAGGTTCTGCGCGCGCGGCTGCTCGAGCGCGCCGAGGAGGCGCAGCGCTCGGAGATCGCCGCCGCGCGCAAGGGCATGGTCGGCAGCGGCGACCGCTCCGAGCGGATCCGTACCTACAACTTTCCGCAGGGACGGGTGAGTGATCACCGCATCAACGTGACGATTTACACGCTCGACCGCTTTCTCGACGGCGAGCTCGAATCGATGGTTGACGCGCTGGTGACCTCGAGCCAGGCCGAAGCGCTGCGCGCCGAGGGGGTACAGGCGTGATGCTCGAGGCGGTCTCCTCGCCGGCGGTGGAGGGCGTGTCGGGGTGGCTCCGCTGGGCCGAGGTCCATCTCACGGAGCGCGGCGTGGCGAGCCCTCGGTTGGACGCGGAGCTGCTGCTCGCCGACGTGCTCGACACCGACCGCGTCGGTCTGCGCCTCGCCGGCGAGCGTCCGCTCGCGATCGCGATCGCCGCTCGCTACGCCCGGTTGGTCGAGCGGCGCGGCGCGCGCGAGCCGCTGCAATACCTGCGCGGGCGCCAGGAGTTCTTCTCGCGCGAGTTCGTGATCGATGCTTCGGTGCTGGTGCCGCGGGCGGAGACCGAGATCCTGGTCGAGGCGGTGCTGGAACGGGCTCGCCCGCTCGCCCGCCCGTCGATCGTCGACGTCGGCGCGGGGTCCGGGGCGATCGCCGTCACGCTCGCCCTCGAGCTGCCGTGCGCTCGGATCGTCGGCACCGAGTCGTCGGTGGAAGCGCTGCGCGTCGCGCGCGCCAACGCCGAGCGGCTCGGCGCCGCGGCGCGCGTGGAGCTTCGCCGTGGCGATCTGCTGGCGCCCTGCGCCGGCGAGCGCTTCGACCTCGTGGTGTCGAATCCACCGTACGTCGCGCGCGCCGAGATCGACGCCCTCGAGCCCGAGGTGCGCGATTACGAGCCGCGGCTCGCGCTCGACGGCGGGCCAGACGGTCTCGCGATCTACCGCCGGCTCGCCGCCGAGGCGGCGAGCGTTCTTGCCGTCGGGGGCGCGGTCGCGATCGAGATCGGCCAAGGCCAGAGAGCGGCGGTCGAAGGGATCTTCGCCGCGGTTGGATTCGCGGCGCCCGAGGCGCACCGCGATCTCGCCGGCATCGAGCGCGTTCTCGTCTTCGAGCGCTCCGGGAGAGCCCGTGGATAAGATCGTGGTGCGCGGCGGACGGCCGCTGCGCGGCGAGGTCTCGGTCAGCGGCTCGAAGAACTCGGCACTGCCGCTGCTCTTTGCCTCGTTGCTTACCGCCGAGCCGTGTCGCTTCCGCAACGTACCCGAGCTCGTCGACATCCGCACCACCGAGCGATTGCTGCAGGATCTCGGCGTCGAGCTCGTGGAGAGCGCCGGCCACGCGGTCACGCTTCACGCTCGCCAGCTCGCGCGCCACGAAGCCTCCTACGATCTGGTGAAGACCATGCGCGCCTCGTTCCTGGCGCTCGGTCCGCTGCTGGCCCGCGAGGGCCGGGCGCGGGTATCGACGCCGGGGGGTTGCGCGATCGGCGCGCGGCCGGTGAACCTCCACCTCGCCGGGCTCGAGAAGATGGGCGCGCGGATCGAGATCGTACACGGGTACGTCGAGGCCGAAGCGCCGCGGACGCCGAACGGCCGGCGGCTGCGCGGATCGCGCATCGTCCTCGACACGCCGTCGGTCGGTGCCACCGAGAATCTGCTGATGGCCGCCGCGCTTGCCGAGGGGACGACGGAGCTCGAGAACGCCGCCCGCGAGCCGGAGATCGAGGATCTCGCCGACGCCCTTGGCAAGATGGGCGCGCGCATCGACGGAGCGGGCTCTTCGGTCGTGACGATCGAAGGCGTGCCGGCGCTCGGCGGCGTCGAGCACGAGGTCATCGCCGACCGCATCGAAGCGGGAACGTTTCTCGTCGCCGTCGCGATCACCGGCGGCGAGGCCGTCGTGCGCGGGGCGCGCGCCGAGCATCTCGACGCCTTCTTGCTGAAGCTCGAAGAGGCCGGCGCGGTCGTCGAGCGACTGGCCGACGGCATCCGCGTGCGCGGACCGGCTCGGCCGCGCAGCTTCGATATCAAGACCGCGCCGTTCCCCGGCTTCGCCACCGATCTGCAGGCGCAGATGATGGCGCTGATGACCATCGCCGATGGGACCGGCGGCATCACCGAGACGATCTTCGAGAACCGCTTCATGCACGCGCTCGAGCTCATGCGGCTGGGTGCCGACATCACGATCGCGGGCAACCACGCGATGGTGCGCGGCGTGGAGCGCCTGTCCGGCGCCCCGGTGATGGCCACGGACCTCCGCGCCAGCGTGTCGCTGATTCTCGCCGGGCTCGCCGCCGACAACACGACCGAGATCCGCCGCGTCTATCACCTCGACCGTGGCTACGAGCGGATCGAGACCAAGCTCTCGGCGCTCGGCGCTGACGTGCGTCGAGAGAAGGCGGGAGAGCCGTGAGCGCGGCGATCGAAGTGTTCCGCGCTGGCGCGGCGGCGTTCGACGAACGACTGCGGGCGATCGCCGAGCGCGGCAGCGCCGGCGACCGCGAAGTCGAGCCGGCGGTGCGCGAGATCCTCGCCGCCGTGCGTGAGCGTGGCGATGCCGCCCTGGTCGAAGCGACGCTGCGTTTTGATCGCGTCGACGTGAGCGACGGCCTGGAGATTCCCAAGCGCGATCTGCGCGATGCCGAGGCGGCGCTCGACCCGGGCGCCCGGCGCGCGCTCAAGCTCGCGGCGCGCCGGATCCGCGATTACCATCGCCGCCAGGTGCAGAAGAGCTGGCGCTACCGTGATGCGAGCGGTCTGGTGCTCGGGCAGAAGGTCGAGCCGCTCGATCGCGTCGGCGTTTACGTGCCGGGCGGACGCGCCTCGTACCCTTCCTCGGTGCTGATGAACGTGATCCCGGCCAAGGTCGCCGGCGTTGCCGAGGTGATCGCCGTCTCGCCGCCGTCGCCCATGGAAGGCAGCTATCTCGCGGTGCTCGCCGCCGCGTCGATCGCCGGCGTCGACCGTTTCTTCCGGGTCGGTGGCGCGCAGGCGGTCGCGGCGCTCGCGTACGGCACCGAGACCGTCCCGCGCGTCGACAAGATCGTCGGCCCGGGCAACGTCTACGTGCAGACCGCCAAGCGGCTGGTGTTCGGTCGGGTCGGCATCGACAACTTCGCGGCCGCGAGCGAGGTGCTGGTGGTCGCCGACGGCTCGGCGCGGGCGGAATGGGTGGCCGCGGACCTGCTGGCGCAAGCCGAGCACGACGAGATGGCCTCGGCGGTGTGCGTGACGACCTCGGCGGCGGTCGCCGAAGCGGTCGCCGAGGAAGTCGGCCGCCAGCTTGCCGCGCTGCCGCGCCGGGAGACCGCGGAGCGCTCGCTCGGCCGCTTCGGCGGCGTGTTCGTGGTCGACGGCGCGAGCCAGGCGCTGGCGATCGTCAACGCGATCGCGCCCGAGCACCTCGAGCTGTCGGTCGAGAAGCCGGAGAAGTGGCTGGCGAACGTGCGCCACGCAGGCGCCGTGTTTCTCGGTCCACATGCTCCCGAGGCCCTCGGGGACTACGTCGCCGGTCCGAACCACGTGCTGCCGACCGGAGCCACGGCGCGGTTCGGGTCGCCCCTCGGGGTCTATGATTTCGTCAAGCGGATGAGCATCATCGGCGGCAGCGAGCAGGCGCTGCGCCGCCTGGGGCCGGCGGTGGTTCGGCTCGCCGAGCTCGAGGGGCTGGAAGCGCACGCGCGCTCGGTGAAAGTGCGTCTGCGTCGGGGGAGGAAACGCTGAAATGTCCAGAAACGCGACGGCCAAGGCGAAAGCGAAGGCGCTCACCAAGCGAGGCGCGGCGGTGTCCCGCCGGCAGGGACGCAGCGCCGAGGTGCATCGGCGCACCAAGGAGACCGACGTCTCCGTGCGCGTGGGGCTCGACGGCGTGGGCAGCTACGAGGTCGAGACTGGCGTGCCGTTCCTGAACCACATGCTCGAGCTGTTCGCGCGCCACGGCTTCTTCGATCTCGTCGTCCGGGGCACGGGGGATCTCGAGGTGGACGCGCATCACACGGTCGAGGACGTCGCCCTGACGCTCGGCGAGGCACTGAGGCAGGCGCTCGGCGACAAGCAAGGCATTCGCCGCTTCGGCGAGGCTACCGTGCCGCTCGACGAGGCGCTGGTGTCGGTGGTCGTCGATCTCAGCGGCCGGCCGTTCCTGGTCTACAACGTGAAGCTCGAGCAAGAGCGCGTGGGAACCTTCGATGTGGAGCTGGTCCATGACTTCCTCCTCGCGCTCGCCAACCAGGTCGGCATGAACCTGCACGTCAACGGGATCTCCGGGCGGAATCCGCACCACATCGTCGAGGCGTCGTTCAAGGGGTTGGCGCGCGCGCTGTCGCAGGCGGCGTCGTTCGACCCGCGCGTCAAGGGCGTGCTGTCGACCAAGGGAGTGCTCTGAAGACGTGATCGCGATCGTCGACTACGGCATGGGGAACCTGCGCAGCGTCGAGAAGGGCATTGCCCGCGCCGGTGCGTCGACGCTCGTCACCAGCGATCCCGACGAGATCCTCGCGGCGCGCGGCGTGGTGCTGCCCGGAGTCGGGGCGTTCGGCGCCTGCATGGAAAACCTCGCGCGGCGCGGCCTGATCGACACGATCCGCCGCGTCGTCGATTCGGGTCGGCCGTTCCTCGGCATCTGTCTCGGCCTGCAGTTGCTCTTCGAGGAGAGCGAAGAGTTCGGGCCGGTCGCCGGCCTCGGCATCCTGCGCGGGCGGGTGGTGCGGTTCGCCGGGCCTCGCCTCGACGGCCTGAAGATTCCGCAGATGGGCTGGAACCGGCTGCGCGTGCGTCGTCCGGTGGCCGAGCTCGCCGGGCTCGGCGAGGAGCCCTTCGTCTACTTCGTTCACTCGTACTACGTCGTGCCCGCCGATCCCGAGCTGGTGGTCGCGTCCACCGACTACGGCGTGGAGTTCGCCGCGGCGGTCGCCTGGAAGAACGTGTTCGCCTGCCAGTTCCACCCCGAAAAGAGCCAGGCCGTGGGCCTCCGCCTGCTCGAGAACTTCGTCGGCCGCGTGCGGGCGGTGGCGTGATCGTCGTCCCCGCCATCGATCTGAAGGGCGGCAAGTGCGTGCGCCTGTTCCAGGGCGACCTCGATCGTGTCACCGTCTACGGCGACGATCCGCTGGCGATGGCGGAGCGCTGGCAGGCCGAGGGCGCCGAATGGCTGCACCTGGTGGACCTCGACGGCGCCGTCGGTGGGCGCCCGGTTCACCTCGAGGCGCTGCGCGCGATCGCCGCCCAGTTGTCGATTCCGGTCGAATTCGGCGGCGGCGTTCGTACCGCCGCGGATGCGCGCTCGGTGTTCGCGGCCGGCGCCGCGCGCCTGATCCTCGGCACGGTGTCGCTCGAGGCGCCTGATCTGCTCGATCGCGTGGCCGGCGAGTTTCCGGGCAAGGTGTTCGTCGCGCTCGACGCGCGCGAGGGACGCGTCGCTACCCGAGGCTGGACGGAGACGAGCGGCGTCGAAGTCGAGGAGGCCGCGCACGCCTGCGAGCGCCGCGGCGCCGCCGGCTTTCTCTTCACCGACATCTCCCGCGACGGCACCGGGCGCGGCGTGAACGTCGAGGCGACGGCGGCGCTTGCCGACGCCGTGCGGCTGCCGGTCATCGCCTCGGGCGGCGTGGCGACGCTCGACGACCTGCGCGCGCTCCGCGCCGTCGAGCACCGCGGGATTGCCGCGGCGATCATCGGCCGGGCGCTCTATACCGGGGCGATCGAGCTTTCGGCGGCGATCGCCGCGGCCCGCTGATCCGCCATGGCAGAATTTCGCTGCGTCACGCGAAGATATGAAATACGCGGCCTCGGCAGACTGCCGTCGCTCGGTTGGGGCTGCGAAGCCGCAGTGACATGCTGACCAAGCGCATCATCCCCTGCCTCGACGTGAAGGACGGCCGCGTCGTCAAGGGCGTCAACTTCCTCGGACTGCGCGATGCCGGCGACCCGGTCGAGGTGGCCGCCCGCTACGACGCCGAAGGCGCCGACGAGCTCGCGTTCCTCGACATCACCGCTTCGCACGAACAGCGGCCGATCCTGCTCGACGTCGTCCGCCGCACTGCCGAGACCGTGTTCATACCGGTGACCGTCGGCGGCGGCGTGCGCGAGGTGGGCGACATTCGCGCGCTGCTCAACGCCGGCGCCGACAAGGTGTCGATCAACACCGCCGCGGTCGCGCGCCCGGATTTCGTGCGCGAAGCGGCGGAGTGCTTCGGCACCCAGTGCATCGTGGTGGCGATCGACGCCAAGCGCGCCGGCGAGCGCTGGGAGGTCTTCACCCACGGCGGGCGCACGCCGACCGGCCTCGACGCGGTCGCGTGGGCGCGGCGCATGGAGGGATTCGGTGCCGGCGAGATCCTCCTCACCAGCATGGACCGCGACGGCACCAAGCTGGGCTACGATCTGGCGCTCACGCGGGCGATCGCCGAGGCGGTGCGCGTCCCGGTGATCGCCTCGGGCGGGGCGGGGAGCCTCGAGCATCTCTGCGACGCGCTCGCCGCGGGCGCTGACGCCGTGCTCGCGGCGTCGATCTTCCACTACCGGGAATTCACGATCCGCCAGGCGAAGGAATTCCTGGCGTCGCGGGGAGTCGCCGTTCGGCTCCGCTGATCGGCCTCGATGCGCGGGCGCCTCGGCCCCGCGTTGCGTCAACAGGCTCGAAGGAACCCGCGGATCTCCGCGCCGAGCCGGTCCGGACGGTCGATCGGCAAGTGATGGTGGCAGCCCTCCAGCTCGACGACGCTTCCCCGCCGGCACGTCTTGGCAAGCTCGTCCAGCCCCGCGCGGCTGACCACCGTGCTCAGCTCGCCGCGCACGAACAGCACCGGGAAGCCGATCTCGCCGAGCCGGTCCCTCAAGTCGAAGGGCTCGTGCGACCCGAGCGAGGCGCGGTCGAACTTCGTCGTCCAACGGCCGGCGCGCCGCCGCAAACCGTGGCGGGCGACGTGGGCGATCACCTCCGGGGCCGCGATCGTCTCCTTGGGGATCGGGCGGAAGGCCTCCACGGCCTCTTCGAGCGTGTCGTACTCGGCGGGGGCAAACATGCCGAGCAGGCGCATGTAGCGCGACCCCGAGACGCCGAACGAAGCGCGGCCGTCGACCATCACCAGCGCGGACAGGCTCTGCGGATGATCGACCGCGTAGCGCAGTGCGACGAACGAGCCGAGCGAATGGCCGACCAGCGCCGGGCGCTCGGGCGCGAAGCGCGCGACCAGGCGGACGACGTCGGAGGCATAGTCGGCGATGCCGTACGCGCCGTTTTTTGCCCAGCCGCTGTCGCCGTGCCCGCGCAGGTCGAGGGCGTAGGCATGGACCGCTCCCAGGTGCGGCACCACGAAGTCCCACCAGCGGGCGTGCGCCGCGCCGCCGTGCAGCAGCACGACGGGCGGGCCGTCGCCGCCGTAGTCGACCAGGTGCAGGCGGAGCCCCCGGTGGGTGAAGAAGCGATCGGTCAAGGACGGCTCTACCGCGGACGGCGCGAGCTGAGCGGCACATAGTGCTGCACGCCGTGCTTCACGGTCTGGATCTCTTTCAAGAGCGCGTCGAAATCGGCGGGGTGCTCCACGAAGTCGATCTCCGAGCTCTGCACGACGAGCAGCGGGCTGTCGGTGTAATGGTAGAAAAACTGCCGGTAGGCTTCGGCGACGCGTTCGAGATAGGCCGGAGCGATGCGCCGCTCGTAGTCGCGATCGCGGCGCCGCATGCGCTGGGTGAGAACGTCGCCGCGGGCCTCGAGATAGACGACCAGGTCGGGGCGCACGGTGCGCGCGTCGAGCAGCCGGTAGATTTGCTGGTAAAGGAGGTGCTCGTCGTTGTCGAGGTTCAATCGAGCGAAGATCTGGTCCTTGGTGAAGAAATAGTCGGCCACCAACACCTGCTCGAAGAGATCGCGCTGCGCGAGCTCGAACTGCTGGCGGTAGCGCGAGAGCAGGAAGAAGATCTGCGTGGCGAAGGCGTACTTCTCGGGATTCTCGTAGAACTTGCGCAGGAACGGGTTCTCCTCGCCTTCCTCGAGCGCCAGCCGGGCGCCGAGTGCCTCCGCCAAGCGCTCGGCGAGGCTCGTCTTGCCGACCGCGATTGGACCTTCGACAACGATGTAGCGCCCCGCCATGTCCCGCCTCGAACCGTGCGGTGCTAGCACAACCACACGCGATGCCGCGAGTGCCCGAGCGCCGGACGCGCGCGGTTCTCGCCTTGCTTTTCGCGCCGGCTTCGCTCTTGATGGTCGTTCGAGGCGGTTTCGCGCCCGACGAGGAAATCGTGGTCGAGACGACGCGCGTACGACCGGGCCAGCTTTTGATGGTCGGCCTTCCGGGTCCGACCCTGGATCGCTCCACGCGCGCGTTCCTGAAGGGGTACGCGATCGGCGGGGTGATCCTCTTTCGCCGCAACGTCACCGATGTCGCGTCGCTCGCCGCGCTGAACGCCGAGCTGCACGCCATCTCGCCCGAACGCCCGATCCTGGTGGCGATCGACCACGAGGGCGGCCGCGTCTGCCGGCTCGAGGAGCCGTTCACGCAATTTCCGCCCGCCGCGGTTCTCGGCAAGGCGGGCTCGCCGCATCTCGCCTATCGACAGGGCGTGGCGATGGGCGAGGAGCTGCGCAGCGTCGGCATCGACATCGACTTCGCGCCGGTGCTCGACGTCGCCTCCAACCCGCAGAGCTCGGTGATCGGCGACCGCTCGTTCGGCGCTCACCCGCGAACCGTCTCCCGCCTCGGCATCTCCATGGCGCACGGCTTGCAACGGACCGGCGTGATCCCTTGCGGAAAGCATTTCCCGGGGCATGGCGACACCGATCGTGACTCGCACTTCGAGCTGCCGGTCGTGCGCCGCAGCCGGTCCGAGATCGAGCGCACGGAGATCTTTCCGTTCCGCCGCGCGATCCACAGCGGCATCGACGCGCTGATGACGGCGCACGTGGTGTTTCCGGCGCTCGATCCGTCGCGGCCGGCGACGCTGTCGCGGACGATCCTCACCGACCTCCTGCGCGACCAATTGCGCTTCCGCGGCGTGGTATTCTCCGACGACCTCGAGATGAAGGCGATCGCCGATCGCCACGGGCCGGGTGACGCGGCGATCCAGTCGATCGAGGCGGGGGCCGATTGGCTGCTGTTCTGCGCCAAGATCGAGTTCGCCGAGCAGGCCATCCAGGCGCTCGATCGCGCCGCGCCCAAGCGCCCGCATCTGGCCGCCCGCATGGAGGAATCGGCGGCGCGCATCGATGCGCTGCGCCGCAGCCATCTGCGCCGGCGGCGCTACCCGCAGGCCGACTTGCCGATCCCGCCCGAGGGCTTCGCCAACCACCGAAGGCTCGTGAGCTGGATCGACGAGCGCGCCGCGCAGGCGCGGTCGTGAGGCGTCAACCCTCCCGGCGGCGCCGGGCCGCCGCTTCCGCCCCGAGCAGCCGGGCGAGCGCTCGGCGGTAGGGAGGCCGCACCACGCCGCGCTCGGTGATCAGCGCGGTGATCAGGCGTGCCGGGGTGACGTCGAACGCTGGATGCAGGGCGCGGACGCCACGCGGTGCGATCCGCCGGCCGGCGAAGTGCGTGACCTCGTCGGCGCTGCGCTCCTCGATCGGAATGTCGGCTCCGCGCGCGGTCGCCAGGTCGATCGAGGAGGTCGGCGCGGCCACGTAGAACGGCAGGTGATGACGCGCGGCCAGCGCGGCCAGCGTGTAGGTACCGATCTTGTTGGCGACGTCACCGTTGGCGGCGGTGCGGTCGGTGCCGACGATCACCGCGTCGACCGCGCCCCGCTGCATGAGGTGACCCGCCGCGTTGTCGGTGACCAACGTGCAGGGGATGCCGTCGCGCTCGAGCTCCCACGCCGTGAGGCGCGATCCCTGCAGGAATGGGCGCGTCTCGCAAGCGATCACGGAGATTTGCTTGCCGATCTCGCGGGCGCGTTGGATCACGCCGAGCGCGGTGCCGTAGCCGGCGGTGGCCAGCGCTCCGGCGTTGCAGTAGGTGAGCACCGTTCCGCGGTTGGGTAGCAGCGGCGCGCCGTGGCGGCCGATCGCGCGGTTCGCCGCGACGTCCTCGTGGTGGATAGCCAGCGCTTCGCGCTCGAGCCGTGCGCGCAGCTCGCCGATCGGCTGGCTGGCGCTCTCCCGATAGGCTCGCCGCATGCGCTCCACCGCCCAGGCGAGGTTGACGGCCGTCGGGCGAGCGGCGAGCAGTGCTCGGCAGATGCGCTCGAAGCCCGCGCGAAAGCCCTTGGGCGGGAGCTGGCGCGCGCCGAGCGCGATACCCATCGCCGCGGCGACGCCGATCGCCGGCGCGCCGCGGATCACCATGTCGCGGATGGCCCGCGCGACCGCGCGGTAGTCGTCGTACACTCGGTAGACCTCGCGCTCGGGCAGCAGCCGCTGGTCGATCATCACCACTCGTCCCCGGCGCCATTCGATCGTGTGAACCATCGTCGGCCTCAGGCGGCGTCGCGCAGCAGCGTGCACGCCAGATCGTTTACGCAGTCGCGCGTCGATTTTCGCGGCGCGAATCCGAGCTCGGCGGCGGCGCGCTCGCCGTCCGCCACGCAGGCGTATTGCAGGTAGTCGAGGTGCGCGCTCGGGGCGATTCCCAGGCCGCCCCGGAAGAGGGCGTCGACCAACGCGCCGGCCGCGAAGCGCAGGAGCGGAACCGACGGCCGCCCGCACAGCCGGATCGCCGCGTGGAGCGGCAGCGTGCCGTTTGCGCACACGTTGTAGATCGCCAGCGGCCCGCGACCGCCAAGCTCCGCGGCGCGCTCGATCGCCCGCCACAAGGCTTCGACGGCATCCGACGGATCGAGCGTCTGCAGCATGGGATTGAAGCCGAGGATGGTCGGCGCGGCGGGCAGCGACAGGTAGCGCCCGAGGATCGTGCGCGAGCCGGGGGAAAGCAGGGGAGCCATGCGCAGGATCGTGACCGCCGCGCCGGTCGCGCGCTGGTACGCCTGGGCGTGGCGCTCCGCGGTGATCTTCTCGCCGATCAGCGGGTCATCGAGGCGTCCCGCGAGCGGAGCGTCCTCGCGCAGCAAGCCCGGGTTCTGCGGCCGGGCGCCGTAGACCAGCGTCGAGCTGCCGACCACCAGCGGCACGGGCGCGCCGCTGCGCGCGTGGCGCGTCAGCGCGTTCAGCAGGTGCAGCGTCCCCAGCGCTTCGAGCTCGTGGGCGTACTCCGCGGTGCGGATCGGGTGCTGGAGGAACGCGAGGTGGACGACCGCGTCCACGCGCTCGCGCTCGAGAGCGTCGGCGAGCCGCTGTGAAGACCGAGGCTCGGTGAGATCGACCCGGTAGAAGCGAGCCTTCTTGGGCGGCTGCGCGGCCGGCTCGAGATCGAGCAGCACCAGTCGGCGACACGCCTCCTCGGCGTCGAGACGCGAGATCAGGTGGCGGCCGAGGACTCCGAGCGTGCCGGTGACGGCGAGCTTCAGCCGGCGCATCCTTTCCACGTAGCCGTCGCCGGATCGTTTGACAACCGGCGGTGGCAGTCACACCGGCGGTGGGGCGGCCCCTTCACGGGATCGCCACCTGGGCTCAGGCGTGCGCGCGCAGCCAGGCGATGGTGCGCTCGAGCCCCTCGGAGAGCGCCACGCTCACCTCGTAGCCGAGCATCTGCTTGGCTTTGGAGATGTCCGCCTTGGAGTGGCGGACGTCGCCCGGCCGCGCCGGCGCGAACTGCGGCGCGACGCGCTTGCCGAGCAGGCGATTCAACAGCTCGATGACCCGCAAGAGCGAGGTGTTCCGGCCGCACGCCACGTTGAAGACCTCCCCGGAGACGCGCTTGGCGGGCGCGGCGGCGGCCAGCAAGTTGGCGCCCACCGCGTTGTCGATGTAGGTGAAGTCGCGCGACTGCTTGCCGTCGCCGAACACCACCGGGCGCTCGTCGTGCAGCATCGCGGCTACGAACTTGGGAATGGCCGCGCCGTAAGCCGAGAACGGGTTCTGCCGCGGGCCGAAGATGTTGAAGTAGCGCAGACACACGGTCTCGAGGCCGTAGACGTCGTGAAAGACCTGCGTGTAGTACTCGGCGGCGAGCTTGGAGACGGCGTACGGAGAGAGCGGTCGCGGCGACATGGTCTCGCGCTTGACGACGACTCGCTCCGGGCTCTGGCGAGCAGGACGGCTGGCCGGCGGATCGCCGTAAGCGCTGGAAGACGCGGCGTAGACGATGCGGCGCACGTCGGCGGCGCGCGCCGCGCAAAGGAGCGCGAGCGTGGCCGTCACGTTGGCGGCGTTCGAGGTGATGGGGAACTCGACCGACCTGGCGACCGAGGGGAGCGCCGCGAGGTGAAAGGCGATCTCGACCCCTTTGCACGCGCGGCGCGCGGCGTCGGTGTCGTTCAGGTCGGCCTCGATGATCTCGAGGTCGCCGCCCAGATGCTTCAGAACCTCGAGGTTCTGCCGCGTGCCCGTGGAGAGGTTGTCGACCACGCGCACCTTGCGACCGCGGCGAAGCAGCGCCTCGGTCAAATGGCTGCCGATGAAGCCTGCTCCGCCCGTCACCAGATAGCTCATCCGCTCTTCCCCTCCGTCCCGGACGTTGCTGCGCCATCGCCCCACCGGTGTCAACCGCGACGGCGGCTGGCCGTTCGGCCGCAACGTCGGTCAGCGCGCGGCCAGCCCGCGCCCATCCGGAGGCCTCGTCGCGGCCCCCCGCTTGATCCGCCGGCGCGGAGGTGAAAATTGTCGCGGAGGACGCGGTTGGCGTCGGCGCGGGAAAGGAAGGTCGATGGACATACGAACGATTGGCGTCGTCGGCGCGGGCCAGATGGGCGGAGGCATTGCCCAGGTGGGAGCGCAGGCCGAGCTCGCGGTGGTGCTCTACGACGTGGCCCCGAAGATGCTCCTGCGGGCGCTCGACGGGATGGAGAAGAGCCTGGTGCGCTTGAAGGAGAAGGGCAAGCTCGGCACTCGCGACGTGGGGGACGTGGTTGCGCGCATCCGTACCACCCAGCGCCTCGAAGATCTCGGCGCCGCCGACCTGGTGATCGAGGCCGCGCCCGAGGACTTCGACGTCAAGAAGGAGATCTTCACGCGGCTCGACGCGATCTGCCGGCCCGAGGCGATCCTGGCGAGCAACACCTCGTCGATCTCGCTCACCCAGCTCGGAGCGACCACGAAGCGGGCGCCGAAGGTCATCGGCATGCACTTCATGAACCCGCCAGCGGTCCTCCAGCTCGTGGAGATCGTCCGCGGGCTCGCCACCTCCGACGAGACCTGCGACACCGTTCGCGCGCTCGCGGAGCGGATGGGCAAGGTGACGATCCTCGCCAAGGACTACGCCGGCTTCATCGTCAACCGCATCCTGCTGCCGATGATCAACGAAGCGATCTACGCGGTCTACGAAGGGGTCGGCTCGGTCGAGGACATCGACAGCGGCATGAAGCTCGGCACCGCCCAGCCGATGGGCCCGCTGGCGCTCGCCGACCTGATCGGCCTCGACACCTGCCTGGCGATCCTCGAGCGGCTGCATGAGAGCCTCGGCGAGGACAAGTATCGCCCGTGCCCGCTGCTGCGGAACTACGTGGCCGCGGGGTTCCTCGGCCGCAAGGCGGGCAAGGGCTTCTACGCGTATTGAGGCCCGCTGCGCGCGCAGACCGCCCGCTTCAGCGGCTCACCGCGCTCGAGCGCAGCCCGGCTGCCGCCTCTTGCGTCCGGTGGAGAACCGCTTCGTAGGAGTGAGGATCTTCGATCGCCGCTTCGTTTGTCGACGGTTGCGACGGAATTGACGGCGACGGAGGGTCGGGTAGAAGCAGGGCGCGAACCGAGGCCGCCCCACGGAAATGCCCGCGAACTTCATCCAGGATCTGATCGACGAGGACGCGCGCACCGGCCGCTTCGGCGGCCGCGTGGTCACGCGCTTTCCGCCCGAGCCGAATGGCTACCTGCACATCGGGCACGCCAAGTCGATCTGTCTGAACTTCGGCCTGGCAGCGGCGAACGGCGGTGCGTGCAATCTGCGCTTCGACGACACCAATCCGACGACCGAAGAGATCGAGTACGTGCGGGCGATCGAGGAAGACGTGCGCTGGCTCGGTTTCGACTGGGGCGAGCGGTCGTACTACGCATCGGACTACTTCGAGCAGATGTACGAGTATGCGGTCGCGCTGATCCACAAGGGCAAGGCCTACGTCTGCGACCTGTCGGCGGAGGAGATCGGCGCCTGCCGTGGCGACTTCACCACGCCGGGCCGCAACAGCCCGTGGCGCGATCGCCGCGTCGAGGAGAGTCTCGACCTGTTCGCTCGCATGCGCGCCGGCGAGTTCCCCGACGGCGCCAAGACGCTGCGCGCGAAGATCGACATGGCCGCGCCGAACCTGAACCTGCGCGATCCCGTGATGTACCGCATCGTGCACGCGCGCCATCACCGCACCGGCGACGCCTGGTGCATCTATCCGATGTACGACTGGGCGCACGGCCTCGAGGACTCGATCGAGGGCATCACCCACTCGATCTGCACGCTGGAGTTCGAGAACCACCGCCCGCTCTACGACTGGTTCCTCGACGAGCTCGGGATCGAGCACCCGCAGCAGATCGAGTTCGCCCGGCTGAACGTGACCTACACGCTGATGAGCAAGCGCAAGCTGCTCGAGCTGGTGCGCCGCAGGGCGGTCGCCGGCTGGGACGATCCGCGCATGCCGACGCTCTCGGGCCTGCGGCGGCGCGGCTACACGCCCGAGGCGATTCGCGACTTCTGCGCGCGGATCGGCGTCGCCAAGTCCGACAGCGTGGTCGACGTCGCGCAGCTCGAGCACTCGATCCGCGAGGACCTGAATCGCCGGGCGCCGCGGGTGATGGCGGTGCTGCGGCCGCTGCGCGTGGTCATCGAGAACTATCCCGAGGATCAGAGCGAGGAGCTCGATGCGGTCAACAACCCCGAGGATCCTTCGGCCGGCGCGCGGCGCGTGCCATTCTCTCGCGTGCTCTATCTCGAGCGCGACGACTTCCGCGAAGACCCGCCGAAGCAGTTCTTTCGGCTGGCGCCGGGGCGCGAGGTGAGGCTGCGCTACGCGTACTTCGTGAAGTGCGTGGGCGTGACGAAGGATCCGCGAACCGGCGAGGTCGCCGAGCTCCGCTGCACGTACGATCCGGCGACGCGCGGCGGCGACGCGCCCGACGGGCGGAAGGTCAAGGCCACGCTCCACTGGGTCTCGGCCGCTCACGCCGTGCCCGCCGAAGCGCGCCTCTACGAGAGCTTGTTCACCAAGGCCGACCCCGAGGAGGTCGAGGAAGGGAAAGACTTCTTCGCCAACATGAGCCCGCGCTCGCTGGAGGTGCTGCGCGATTGCCGCGTGGAGCCGAGCCTGGCGGCAGCCGCGCCCGGGAGCCGCTTTCAGTTCGAGCGGCTCGGGTACTTCTGCGTCGATCCGGATTCCCGGCCGGGCGCGCCGGTCTTCAACCGCACGGTCACGCTGCGCGACACCTGGGCAAAGATCGAGAAGCGTCAGATCGGCGCCTGAGCTACGGCGGAATCTCGCGCTTCCGCACCGAGACATGAGACACGACGCACCAGAACCTACCGACGAGGTGTCGGTTGCTGCCACGAGGCCAGGCGGAAAGAGCAGGTGATGGCAGTTTCGGGCCTGGAGGCGCTGGCGCGGCTGCGCGAGGGGAATGCGCGCTTCGCCGCGAACGTGCGCAGCATCGATGCGCTGATCAGCCAGACCCGGCGAGGGGAGCTCGCGGGCGGGCAGCAACCGTTCGCGATCGTGCTCGGTTGCTCCGACTCGCGGGTGCCGGCGGAGAGCGTCTTCGACCAAGGGCTCGGCGACCTGTTCGTCATCCGCGTCGCGGGCAACATCGTCGCTTCCTCGCAGGTCGGCAGCGTGGAGTTCGCCGCGGCGCGCTATGGCTCGCGTCTAGTGGTCGTGCTCGGCCACTCGCAATGTGGCGCGGTGCTGGCGACGATCGAGGAGCTGCGCAACCCGCCCGCGAAGCAATCCCCCTACCTGCGCTCGATCGTCGACCGGGTGCGGCCTTCGGTCGAGCCTCTGCTCGCCACCGCGCTCCGCGACGACCTCGATGAGCTGGTGCGCCAAGCCGTGCGTGCCAACGTTCGCGCGTCGGCGAGCCACCTCCGGCACGGGTCGGAGATCCTCGAGCGGCTGATCGAAGAGGAAGCGCTGCTCGTGGTCGGCGCCGAATATTCGCTCGCAACGGGTCTCGTTGATTTCTTCGACAGCGTTCCTTCGCAGGATCCCGCATCCTGATCTCGACGGGCGCTTCTGCTTCGTCGGTTCGCTGCGCTGAGAATCTCAGACGGGCTTCGTTCTCGTCGTTGAGAAAGTTCGCGTGTCCCGGTAGACCGGTGCGAACCGCGGTAGCCCAAATTCTGGGGCAACATTTGGCACGCGGGATGCTTGCAGCATGGATACGAAAGGAGGAGCCATGGACATCTCCGGTACTTGGTACAACCAGCACGGCTCGCGGATCGAGCTTCGCGTCGAGGCGGACGGCCGTCTCAGCGGCACCTTGCGCAGCGGCGTGGGCTTTCCGGATCCGGACGAGGAGTTTCCGTTGAGCGGCTTCGTCCGCGAAGGGCTGATCGGCTTCTCCGTTTCGTTTGGACGCTACGATTCGCTCACCTGCTGGACCGGTCATTGCGGGCTCGAGAACGGTCGGGAGACGATCTACACGCTCTGGCACATGAGCGTCGGTCTGCTGCCGGAGGCCCCCCGCGTCGACCGGCTGTGGGAAGGAATCTGGTCCGGCGCGGATACGTTCGTGCGCGAGGCGGTGGCGGCGGCGGAAGGACCGGCTCGCCGAATCGCGTCTCATCCTCTACGGGGGTGAGCGGGGAGGTTGCGCGGCGGTCAACCAGGGAGCTGGATGCGAATCAAGCGAATACTCGCCCCGACGGATCTTTCCAAGGCTTCGATGAAGGGCGTGCGTTATGCCGCGGAGCTGGCCCGCGCGTTCCAGGCGGAGCTCGTGCTGCTGTTCGCCGAGGACGTGACAGCCTACCTTCCGGGAGAGATCTACGGGGCCGGCGCGACGGCGAGCCTGCTCGACGCGGCTCGGCGCCAAGCCGAGATCGGCCTGCACCGCGTTCAGGCGTCCTTCCGCAAGACGGGGCTTCGCTGCCGCGCCTTGGTGGTCACCGGGCAGCCGTCGCGGGTGATCGGGGAGGCCGCTCGGCGGCTGCGCGTCGACTGGATCGTGCTCGCCACCCATGGCCGGGGTGGCATGTCGCACTTGCTGCTCGGCAGCGTAGCCGAGCGGGTGGTGCGCACGGCGAGCTGTCCGGTGCTCACCGTCCGCTCCGCGTCGAGATCGAAGCGTGGGGGCGATTGATCGACCGACGCACGATCTCTCGTTTCTCCACGAGGAGATGAGGAGTGTTGCCTCCGTAGGTCGACGGCGTTCGGCTTGCGCGGGCGAGGGTGCGTCATGAAGGCGAAACGACTCGACGCCACCGGCGCCGCCGCGTGCATCCGACCGCGCGATACGGTGCTCTGCGGATTCGTCGCCGGCCAGGCGGTCGGCGTTCTCGAAGCGCTCGGCGAGCGCCAGGACCTCGAAGACGTCGTCGTCTACGGCGGGCTGCTGGTGCGCCCCTATGCCTGGCTCGCCAACCCCGTGGTGCGCATGGTGAGCGGGTTCTTCGGCCCGATCGAGCGCATGGCCCGCGCCGCGGGGTGGCGCGTCGAATACCTGCCCGCCGATTTTCACGGTCTGGAGCGGCTGGCGCTTCGACTGAAGCCCCGCGTGGTGCTGGCGGCGACTTCGCCGCCGGATGCCGACGGATGGCTTTCCTTCGGCTTGCATGCGGGAGCCAGCTTTCGCGCTTTTCTCGAGGCGGCCGACGATCCCGACCGGCTGGCGATCGCCGAGGTGAACTCGCAGATGCCGCGCGTACTCGGTCTCGCCGAGCTCGGCGACAACCGCGTCCATCTCTCGCGGATCGATGCCTGGGTCGAGCACGACAGCGAGCCGGTGGCGCTGCCAGCCGAAGAGTCGACCGCGGAGGACCGGGCGATCGCCGAGCGCGTGCTCGCGCTCGTGGAAGACGGCGCAACGCTGCAGTTCGGCATCGGCGCGGTTCCCGACGAGGTCGCTCGTCGGCTCGCCGCGGGCCCGCTCGGCGACTTCGGGATCCATTCGGAGATGATCTCCGACGGCGTCATGCTACTGCATCAAGCGGGGAAAGTGACGAATCGCAAGGGGCTCTACGATGGCGTGTCGGTGGCGACGTTCGCGCTCGGCCGGAAGGAGCTCTATCGCTGGCTGGACGGCAACCCGGACGTTCGTATCCTGCCGGTTTCCGCGGTCAACGACCCGTTTCTCTTGCGCGGGCTGCGGCGCTTCGTCAGCGTCAACGGCGCGCTCGCGGTCGACCTCGCGGGTCAGGCGGCCGCCGACTCCATCGCCGGCCGGCAATACTCCGGGGTCGGCGGTCACGAGTCGTTCGCCGCCGGAGCCTCCGAAGCTCCGGGTGGAAAGAGCATTCTCTGCCTGCGCTCGACCGCCCGGTCCGGCGGCCGGCGGATCTCGACGATCGTGCCGCGATTGTCCGAGGCGTTCACCGTCACCACGCCGCGGCATCACGTTCAGTGGGTCGTGACCGAGCACGGGGCGGTGGATCTCTCGGCGTCGAGTGACGTCGAGCGTGCGCACGCGCTGGTCGAGCTTGCGCACCCGGATTTCCGCGAGGCGCTGCGCGCCGGGCGCGCCGTGGATCGCGGTCCCGGCTGATGCCGCGCCTGCCGAATCGATCGCGGTGGGCCCGGCCGAGGGTGGGAAGCAAGGCCGCCCGGCGTTCTCGCGGATCGACCCTGGGGGCGCCCGCGTGGCGATCACGGCTCTTGCTCGTGCTTCTCGTTGCTTGGACGGCGCGGCTCGACGCCGTCGCGGGAGTGAAGCCGCGGGCCGTCGAGCGAGGCCGGGATCTCTACTTCGAGCAGTGCGCACGCTGCCACGGACGCGAGGGCAGGGGAGGGGGTCCGGATGCTGGCCAGTTCGACGTCCCTCCCGCCGACCTTCGAGACCGCGAGCTGTGGATCGCGAATTCGGACGAGCAGATGGTCCAACGAATTCGCGAGGGCTCGCAGCATCGGCTGAAACCGAGCAAGGTGCAGGATCTGCCCGCGCAGACGCCGCGAACCGAAGCGCTGGCAAGCTACCTGCGGCGATTGCCGTCCGTCGACTGGAGACGGGTCGACGCGGGCAAGCGCATTTATTTGGGGCGCTGCGCCGCGTGTCACGGTTGGTATGGCGGTGGCGGCTCCGACCCCGCGGTGAAGGCGATGGAAGATTTTGCCGGCGGACGAAAGCGATCAGCCGTCGACGATCGCCGACTCGCTCAGCTCGCCCGCCACGGCGGTCCTGACCAGCCGCGACTGTCTCCGCCTCTCGAAGAGGGCGAGTCGATCGAGGTGGCGAGCTTCCTTCGTCTGCTCTCGCCCGGGTACGAGATCTACGAGCGCTATTGCTCGGTCTGTCATGGTGCGCACGGCGAGACGCCCTGGCTGGTTTTCGATCGCGCGTATTTCCGCAAGCTCGCACCCGGCGAGCTTCGTGAGCGAGTTTGGCACATGCTTCGCGGCGCGCAGCCGACGATGCCCCATTTTCGCGATACGCTTTCGGCCGCCGACGTGCAGGCGATCGTCGGCTATCTTCGCTCGCTCAGCCCAGAAGATCAGTAACCGCGCTCCCCGAAGCGAGCGGTGGAGCGAACGAGAGCCCCGCCCAAGCCAGCGGACGCGGCATCAGGCCTGCGGGTGGACCGGCAGGCGGACTTCGAAGACGCTTCCACCCTCGGGTGGACAGCGCACGCCCACGCGGCCGCCGTGCGCCTCGACGATCGTCTTGATGATGAAGAGACCGAGCCCGGTGCTGTCCTTTCGTGCGGTCCGCGCGACTTGGGAGTAGCTCTGGAACAGCTTCGGCTGCTCTTCGGGAGCAATCCCGGGCCCCTGGTCGGCGACGGCAAGCAGCACGTCGTTGCCCCGGCGGTCGAGCGTCAAGCGCACGCGAGCGCCCCGCGGGGAGAACTTGAGGGCGTTGCTCAGCAGGTTGGCGATCACGCGGTCGATCATCTGTCGATCGACGGACATCGGTGGCAGGTCGGGCGCGAGCGTCGTGTCGATGTGGATGTCGCGGGTGCGGGCGAGCGTCTGTTGCTCGCGAACGGACTGAGCGACGATTTCCGCGAGCGAAACCGCCTCGCGATCAAGCCGAAGCTTGCCGCTCTGGATTCGCGCGGTGTCCACGAAGTTGACGGCGAGGCCGACTGCGCGGTGAGCGCTGACTTCGATGGTGTCGAGCATGCGCCGCTGCTCCTCGGCGCTCTCCGGTGGCTCGTCGCGCAGGATCTCGGTCAATCCCAGGACCACGCTGAGCGGCGTCTTCAAGTCGTGCGAGAGCATCGCGACGAGATCGCGGCGCATGCGCTCGGCTTCGAGGCGTGGCTCAGCGTTCACGAAGCTCACCACCGCGCCGCGCACCGCGCCCGCCTGGGTGACCGGAGACGCGGAATAGTCCACCGGGAAGCTCGTCCCGTCGGCGCGGTGGAAAACCTCCCCCTCCACGCGGCATTCCTGGCCGCCGCGTGCTACGCGGCAGATCGGGCTGTCGTCCGCCGCGTACGGCGACCCATCCGCGGCGCAGTGGCGGAGGAGCTCCTGCATCTCCTGGCCGAGCACGTCCTCGGCGTGCCGATGACCCATCATACGCAGCGCCGCGGGGTTCACGAACGTGCAGTGACCCTTCTCGTCGATCCCGTAGATGCCCTCCGCCATCCACTGCAGCAACAGATCGAGCTCTTCGCGATGACGCTCGAAGGCGTAGGCGAGGTAGATCGAGACCATGAGCGCGATCAGTCCCATGATGTCCGAGTGACTCGGGGCGAGCGGTGTGCGCGAGAGGTACGCTTCCGCGCCCAGGCCAGCCCCCGCCGCGATTGCAACGAGCACCACCTGAGCCCACGCTCCCCAGGGCAACAACCCCGCAGCGCCCAGGACGATCACGAGGAGGATCTGGCGCAACTCGAAGAGATCTCCCGTCACGATAGCGAGGAAGGCGGTGAACAGGGCGGCGGCAGCCGTAGACACCAGAGCGATCGACACAGCCCATCTCGTCGCTCCCGGGCCGCGAAGACGGGGCAGGGCGGCGAGGATTGCGAGCATCTCCGCCGCGCGGATGCCGGACAGCAACGGGAGATTCACGGCGGAGCTGACAATGTCGGTGATGGCGAATATCGCCGTCATGATCGCCCACAGCACGAGACCCGCGCGCGTGCGCTGAAGGAGCCCCTGGCGCGCGGTCGTTCGGCTGAGGAAGCCCGAGGGCAGCAGGTATCCGAGCGGCGACATTCGACCCTGCACCTACTACACCAAATCACCGTCCCCCGGCTATCTCGACCTCGAGAAGGAGACCTGCCTCAAGATCCAAGGGGCACGCTTGACCGAGGAACCCGAGAAGAAGCCGCCGGCGAAGAAGGGCAGCGCGAGCTGAGGTCCGAACGCCCATCCGAAGAGGGCGCGTGACGTACCGAGCGCTTTACGCTGCGGTGGCCACGGGGCTCGCCCGGCTCGGCGCGTCGCCGAATCCGCGGCCTACTCAGGGCGCGCTCGAGTGCGCTTCCTTGAGGACGATGTCGCCGTACCACGCGGTCGTCGCCTCGCCGGTGTCGTCGGTGTCCGTCATGATCGCGACCGCCGAGATCATCGGCGGATCCTCGCCCAATGCCCTGCGGTAGTCCTCGAGGAGGTTGCGCTCTTCGTCCACCCAGCGCCCGGCCTTGGCCGAACCGCTCTCGACGACGATCATCTTCGCGCGCCCGCTGTAGGCGTTGGGGATGATCGCCCCGACCTCCTCGCGTCCGTCCCAGACGTAGTTGATCGCGGCGGTCGGCGGATACTTGCCGTAGATCATGCGTGCGGCCTGGAACTGCGCTCTCTCGAGGAAGCCGAGCTTCTCCGGATCGTATTCGAACGTGACGTATAAGCGCGCCGGGTAGTCGTCTCCGGCTTTGGTGCGCACGTCTGCCTTCTCGAGGACGTTCTGGATCTTCCAGCGCCAAGCAATGATCGGATGGGATCTCGGATCGATCCGGATCGGGCGAACGACGCCGGAGGCGGATCGATCGCTGGTCGCTTGGACCACTACGTCCGTGCCGTCCCGCACCAACTCGTAGCGGGTGTGGCGCGGAATCTTCGGGAACTCGAGGGGCTGCCATCCCGCGGGGAGCGCTTTCCCGGGAACCACGGAGGAAAAGTGTCCCACCTCGATCTGCGGCTGGGCGAGTAGCGCCCCCGGCTCCGACCAGACGACCGCGAGCATCGCGACGGCGAACCGGACGAGTGGCCTGCGGCCCCTCACCGTCGCCTTTCTCATCGGCTCCACCGCAGCCATCTCTCGAAGAGCCGCTTCACGCGCGGAGTCAGTCTGGTTCGATTGTACGCGTCACCGATCTTGCGGATCGCCTCCGCCTGGGTGGGGTAGGGATGGATCGTCCTGGCGATCTTCCCGAGGCCGAGCCCGCCCGTCATCGCGAGCGTGATCTCGGAGAGCATCTCGCCCGCGTGACGCGCGACGATGGTCGCGCCAAGGATCTGGTCGGTGCCTTCGCGGACGTGGATCTTCACGAAGCCGTTCGATTCGCCGTCGAGCAGCGCTCGGTCGACGTCCTCGAAGTCCTGCACGAAGGTCTTCACGCGGATTCCGCGCTCCTTGGCGTCGGCCTCGTAGAGACCGACGTGGGCGATCTCGGGGTCGGTGTAGGTGCACCACGGAACGGTCAGGGCGCTGGCCCGGGCGCGGCCGAGGAAGAGCGCGTTCTGGATGACGATGCGCGCCTGGAAGTCCGAGTTGTGCGTGAACTTGTACGGGGAGCAAACGTCGCCGGCGGCGAAGATCCGTCGGTTCGTCGTTCGCAGATGATCGTTCACCTTGACCCCGGCGGTGGTATCGTACTCGACGCCCGCCGCCTCGAGACCGAGGCCCTCGACGTTGGGGGTGCGGCCCACACCGACGAGGATATCGTCGGCGCGCACCTCGCTCCGCTCCCCCGCGCACTCGAGGTGCAGCACCTTCTCCGACCCTCGCCGCTCGATCGCGACGATGTTTCGCCCGCACGCATTCTCGACCCCGTCCCGGAGGAGCGCTTGCGCGACACGCTCCGCCGCGTCGCGATCCTCGCGCGCGAGGATCCGGTCGACGGCCGCGACGAGTCTCACCTCGGAGCCGAAGCGGGCGAAGGCCTGAGCCAGCTCGCAGCCGATCGGACCGGCTCCGATCACCGCGAGGCGGCGGGGCAGCGTGGTCAGGGAAAAGACGGTCTCGTTGGTCAGGTAACCGGCTTCGGCCAGACCCGGGATCGGCGGAGCTGCGGCGCGCCCGCCGGTTGCGATCACCGCCTTCCGGAAGCGGAGCCGCCTCCCCGCGACCTCGGCCGTGTCCGGGCCCGTGAACCGACCCTCGCCGAGGAACACGTCGACGCCGAGCCCTCGGTAGCGGGCAGCCGAGTCGTTCTTGCTGATCGCGGCCCGGAGCCGGCGCATTCGCTCCATGACCGCCGGGAAATCGATGCGCGTCCCCGGCGGAACCTCGACGCCAAGCTCCTTCGCGTCGCGGAGGTCCGCATAGGCTCGTGAGGAGCGAAGGATCGCCTTCGACGGTACGCAGCCGACGTTCAGGCAGTCCCCCCCCATGAGATCGCGCTCGATGAGGGCGACCTTCGCGCCGAGGCCCGCCGCTCCGACGGCGGTCACGAGCCCCGCTGTGCCGGCGCCCACGACGACGAGGTTGTAGCGAGGGGCGGGATCGGGATTCACCCAGTCCGTCGGGCGCACGTTCGCCACCAGGGCCTGGTTGTGGGTGTCCCAAGGCCGAACCCCCGGCGCTCCGTTCGCGGTCGACATGTCTTTTCCTCCAGGGGGGTCGTCGCTTGGATCAATGACCGGCCGTTGGGACATTGCGGAGCTCCGCCTCCATCAGAGCCTGCGCCGACGAGTAGGAGGATACGGCGTAAGGGACCAGGAGCGTCAGAGCGATCTTCATCAAGACCCGCGGCGTGAAGTCGAGCCGCAGGAGCGCCTCCGGTTGATTGATGACCGTGAGAACGGGACCAACGATGGCCGCCACGCCAACCGCGCGCTTGACCGTCTCGGGAAGGAACCAGTGACGGAGGAAGCGGCGCAGGGGGGACTCTACCCGCCGCAAGACTCGGGGCCTCTGGTTCATGAAATTCCCGGTGCTGCGGAGCTCACGACTACGTGGAATTGGATGCCGCAACTCGACGGTGTGTCGCATGAGGTCAGGAGACCTCGCAAGCTAGGCGCAGCTCGAATGCCGCAGCGGTCTCCAGCTCCTACACCTGGCGGCGTTCCATCTGCTCGCGATCAACTCGAACCGCACCTCCGCGCCCGCCCGCCCTTACCGTTGCGCACGATGATCACCATCCGCTTCGAGTCGATGTCGCCGACGCACAGATTGCAGGCCTCGCTCACCACCCCCCGAGCCGTAGGCGCAAAACAGCAGCGTCCGATACACCGGCGATGTCAGTTCCGAGAGAACCGCCGCAACCTCCGTCGGACTCGGGATGTCGAGCAGCTTCATCGGCACCTTCGGGAACCTCACCCGGTCCACAACCTCCGGACGGTTGAGCGTCACCGAGAACAGGAACTTGATCGCCGCGATGTGGATCTTCATGTTCGAGGGGCTGAAGTGCTGCTCTTCGACCAGATGCAGCAGATACGAACGCATGTCCTCGGCGCGCAATTGACCCGGCGACACCCGGTAGTACGCGGCGAAATGAGCCGCACACCGCAGGTACTCCGTGCGCGTCATCTCCGATAATCCGCGCAGTCGCAGATCGCCGTCCATCCGGTCTCGAAGTTGGCCCATGACACACCTCCATTGTGATTAACCGGCCCGGGAAAATCCCGGACGGGGAGGTCTCAGGGTGACGCAATCAAACGGGCCGCGCTCGGGTTGACGAGCGAGGACACGCGGCAGGAAGATGCTGCGCAGATGGCGTCGCACGCACGACGCGCAACGACGATTCTCCGGGAGGTCCGATGGAAATGAAGACTATCGAATCAGGTTCGAACAGCTGCCGCGAAGCGGCTTAGTTCAACGTCGAATTGGAGGTGGTGTCGTGAGCGAAATGATGGAACGGGTAATCGACGGGAATCCCCCGCAAGCGGTGCGGATCGTGAGCCAGGCGAAGGTGGCTCCATGCTGCGACCCCGGACGGCACTGTGCAGCCCACGGTTCGGGGCCGTTCTTCTGCTGCCGATGCGGCGCCGAGTCCAAGCTCGCGCCCGTGAAGCCGCCTACGCGCCAGCGGCTAATCGATCCGAATTTGCCGTCACAGCGGCGGTTTGACCGATGAGCGGAGCGAGGAAATTTGACTTCCTCCGCTGCGACCTATGCGGCGGGCGCGAGTCGACCCCGCGACCGGGATCGCATCCTGGCAAGCGCGTCTGCGGCTGGTGCTTCCGAGCTACGGTGACCGACGAGGCGCTGCTCAAGAACTACCGCCGCGGGATTGTAAAGACCGCGAGCGGCTATCTGATGCCGTTCTGGCGCCACAACTTCTGTGGCCAGGGCTGGGGCTCCACGCGCCGGTCCAACCGCTGCGTCCACTATTGCCTCGAAGAGATCGCCCGCCGGGTCGTGCTTGGGATCTTGCACGCGGTTGGTGCGCCGGAGACGGCAATCGTGAGGACGCGGAACCTCCGCGAAGACTTCTACCGGATGCGCGGCGCCGATGGCTGCATCCTTCCCGAATATCGCTTCGAGCGCGGCAACAGCATCAAGGATCGCATCTAAATGATCGACTCTCCTTTACCGCTACCGACGCCGGCTGATATTGACCACGCCGTGGTGGAGCGGCGGCGGAAAGCAGAAGTATGCCCGATGCAGGAGTGGCTTACGCGCTACGGGTACACGCAAGAGTGGCTGGCGCGAAAGCTGAAGCCGCGCCAGGATCCGGCACGGGGCGCCGGCTGGAAGCGGCCGGTATCGGCGAATCTGATCTACCTCTGGTTCACACGCTGCAAGCGCCCGTCGGACGAGCGGATCAGTGAGATGTCCCGAATCTCGAAGGGCGCCGTTACGATGAGCGAGTTGCGCTGCTTCTTCGATCGGGAAGGCGTCGTCCAACGCCGCGCCCGCTCTTCGCAGAAGGGATGAGTCGCCTCGCGTTTCTTCGTGTAGCGATCGTGGCTGTATCGGTCGCGCTCTCCTCGTCGATCACCTGGGCGCTCTGGCCTGAGCCGCGGCTCGATCCGAGCATTGCGTTCGCTCAAATCGCGGGTCGCTACGTAGCTCGGTCTGGGTACTTCACGTACGAGCCCAATAGCCGCTTCCTGATCGCCGACGAGCACGGCGTATCGATCGAGGTCGATTCCGACGAGGAAGGTCTTCGTAATCCGGTCGGCTCGCTCGAATCGTCTCGGACGATTCTTCTCGGCGACTCGTTCGCCGCCGGCGTCAATACGCCCCGGGAGCGCACGTTCGCGTCCCTGCTCAGCGCCTATAATGCAGGAATCGACGGCTTCTCGACGTTCCAAGAGGCGCGGCTGCTTCGCCATCTTCTGACCCGGTCTCGCCCGAGTGTCGTGGTCCTCGCCTTCTACTTGGGTAACGACTTCCGCGACAACTTCCTCGATCGGGCGCGGCAATCAGACGTCCACTGGATGGGAAGCTACGTCACGTCCGAGGCCGCAAGCTACATGCCGGGGAAGCCGCTGCCAGAGATCAGGGCATCACCCGCGCGGACGGGCGAGGCGCTGGCCGAGCTGGTGCGGATCTGCCAAGAGCGGGGAATCAGGCTGCTCGTCGTCGGTGTGCCGTCGGTGTCACAGGTCTTCCAGAGTCTCGCCGAGCGTGAAGCGTTCGCGAGAAGGCGCGCGACGAAAGAAGAACTCTCTGACTTCGAACAAGTTACATCCGCCGTCAAGAACTTCGACTTCGACGCACCCGACTTCCGACTCCGCACGATCCTGAGCGCCGGCAACGTGGAATACGTCTCGCTGCTCGGGCCGTTTCGAGGGCGCCGAGATCGTGGATCCCTATTCGGGGACCTCGACTACCACTGGACTACGCGAGGGCAAGCGATAGCGGCGGAAATCGTGTCGCGCAGTATTTTTGACGAAGGGCCGCGGTCACCGTGATCGGCATCATTCAGCGCCGGCGGTCGCTTCAGGACCGGCTACTCTTCTTCGCGGCGTCCTCGGTGATCGCCGCTGAGGTGCTCTTCCTCTTCCTTGTCGGCTCGAGCGTCAACATGATGGGCGGGACGCGGCTTCACGAGTTGCTCGAATTTGACGGCATGCGCCCATTCGTCACGAGGCAGTTCGTGCCGCAGGCCGTGCGGATCGTAGAAGCGGCGGTGCCGTTTGCTCTTAGGAAACGCATCGAGGGAAGCGCCTGGACGGCTCCCGTCATCGGGGTTCTGCTCGGCCGGTTCTACTGGCGCGGCGAGACCCGCCAGTTCAACACCGGCCGCGGGCTCGACTACCCCGAGACCCACGAGATCGATAGCGCCACCGAGGCGCTCGTATGCTTCGTGGTCTTCTACTGTTGCATCATCGGCTTTGCCTATGCGATGCGCGCGCTCCTGCGTTCCATCCGGGGAGACAATCATGCGCGTATTGCGGCGCTCCTGGCGCCCGCGCTACCGATCTTCCTCTCTCCGGGGGATGGAACCGTTTACGACTTCGCGACCCTCTTCCTCTGGGCCGCCTGCCTCGCGGCGCTCGCTCGCGGCGAGTTGCGGCTCTATCTGCTCCTCTATGCGCTCTCCTGCACGAACCGTGAAACCACGATTCTTCTGGCAGCGGTTTTCGCGTGGACATCCTGGGAAACGATGCCACGAGTGCGCCTGGTCGGTCTCGTGGCGATTCAGACTGTGCTCGCGATCGGCATCAAGGGCCTGATCGAGAGCATGGTCGTGATTCCACCGGCGAGCGACCTCCTCATGTACCATCTCTCGCGGCAGCTCTCCGCAGCGGCGCTCCCATATCAGTGGCCGGCGATCGCAGTGGTCCTCGTCGTGACCGTCGCAGCGGCGCTCAGTAGAAACCGCCTCATCGAAGCGGGTTCCTTTGTTGCGCCCGTGATGCTGGTCGCCTATTTCGTCTTCGGCGACGTCGGGGAGTACCGGACGATGTTCGAGGCCGTGCCGCTCAGCTTTGCCGCGATATGCGTCGCCATAGCTCACCCGAACAGTAAGTCCGAAGCCTTCACGCCGTCTCGCGACACCTCGACGAGCTTTCGCGCCTTCAGGCGCGAGATGTAGTCGTCGCGGCTCGATCGCTTGTACCCGGCATGCTCGTCGATGACACCGCGGTCCACGTACTGCGGCCAGTCCGCCGCCACGACCTCGAGCACCTTTCGCTCGCCGAAGGGCAGCCGGTCGCTCCAGTAGGTCATGAGATCCGCGCCGACCGGGAGCGGCTCGAAATCCCCACCGAGCGCGTCCATGCCTGTCTGGGTCGGCTGCACGCGGTCGCCGCTCGTCTCGACATAGCCGCGCGCCTTCAGGCGGGAGATGTAGTCGTCGCGACTCGATCGCTTGTAGCCGGTCAAGATCGTGAGCTGCGAGCGGTCGGCGCCGCCGTGCTGCGCGGTCGCGATGAGGATGGCGCGCGCGCCTTTCGGGAGCGGCTCGCCATGGCCGTTACTGCTCGGCCGCGGCTGCCCCTCGCGGAGCCACTTCTGAGCGAGCTTATCCTCGATGCTGCCGCGCTCGATCCGCGGCGGGATGCGAGGCGCCACTGGCGCAGTCCGCGCGGCCTGCACGCGATCGAGCGCCGCGGCGATCTTGTCGAGTGGCTCGGCCAGCGGTGCCAGTCGCTCAGCGAGCTTTTCTGCGCGCTTCTCGATGAGCGTACTCACCATGCTCCGGTGCTCCTGGTCGAGCACATGGAGCTTGTCTACTAGTGTAGTGTCCCTTAAATAACTTTACAGTTAAGCCGACTTCTTTCTCCCTCTGGGCAGGGTAGATCCGGGTTTGATCTGCTCAACCTTCGCCCGCGCCCGGTCGATCTTCTTGATGATGTCCTCGACGGTGGCCGTCCAGATGAAGGGCTTGGGGTTTTGGTTCCAGGCTTGCATAAATTCTTCGATCGCCTCTTTTAAATCCGGCACGCTCACGAAGCTACCGCGCCGAATCGCTTTCTCACTCAATTCTCTAAACCAGCGCTCCACCAGGTTCAGCCAGCTTGAACTGGTCGGAACGAAGTGGCACACAAACCGTGGCTGCTTCTTTAGCCACGCTTTCACGTGCGGCTCTTTGTGCGTGCCGTAGTTGTCCATCACCAAGTGCAACTGGACATCCTGGGGAAACTCCCGGTCCAAGCGGCGCAGAAATTTCGTAACCGTTCACGCCCAGTGA
>CAVPWJ010000060.1:0-15348 GCA_963708955.1 uncultured delta proteobacterium | reverse complement strand
AGTCGATCACCGCCGAGGCGGAGATCGGTAAGATCTACAAAGGGAAAGTGCGGAAGATCATGGACTTCGGCGCGTTCGTCGAGATTCTGCCGGGGACCGACGGGCTGGTGCACATCTCCCAGCTCGCCAGTCACCGCGTGGCCAAAGTCGAGGACGTGGTGAAGGAGGGCGACGAGGTCTACGTGAAGGTCCTCGAGGTCGATCCCAAGAGCGGAAAGATCCGGCTGTCGCTTCGCGAAGCGCAGCGCGAGATGGCCGCGAGCGGCGACAACTGATTCGGGTCGCCGGAGCGAGGGGCGGTGGAGCGGGTCCGGGTGCGCATCAAACGGCTGCGCTCAGACGCCGTGCTGCCGCGCGCGATGACCGAGCATGCGGCGGGTTACGACCTGGCCGCGGCGATCGATGAGCCGGTCACGTTACCGCCGCTCGGGCGGGCCCGGGTCGGCACGGGGATCGTGGTCGCTCTGCCCGAGGGCTACGAAGCGCAAGTGAGGCCGCGCAGCGGCCTCGCGCTGCGCCACGGCGTTACCCTGCTCAACTCCCCGGGAACCATCGACGCCGATTACCGCGGGGAGATCGGCGTGATCCTGGTCAACCTGGGAGCCGAGCCGGTGACGATCCGCTCCGGGGACCGCGTCGCCCAGATGGTCGTCGCCGCGGTGCGCAGCGTCGAATGGCTGGAGGTTGAAGACCTCGACCCGACGCGGCGCGGCGGCGGTGGATTCGGGCACACGGGGTGAGGTAGCTCGCTCGCTGCGCTGGTCGAACTGCCCCTCCAGGGGCACTCGTCCTCGGCCGCGATTCCCGCTAGAAGACCTTCGTGATCGATCGCTACTCCCGTCCCGAGATGGTCGCGATCTGGTCGGAGGAGCGAAAGTTCGCCCTCTGGCTGGAGATCGAGTTGCTCGCCGCCGAAGCCATGGCGGAGCGCGGTGAAGTCCCGCGCGGGGCCATGGAGAAGCTCCGTCGGCTTCCCCCGGTCGACGTCGCTCGCGTTCGCGAGCTCGAGCGGACCTCGCAACACGAGGTGATCGCTTTCCTCTCCGCCGTTGCGGAGCGAGGCGGGGATCCGGTTCGCTACCTCCACCTCGGCCTGACCTCCTCCGACGTGATGGACACCGCGTACGCGGTGCAGATGAAGGACGCCGGCGACCGCCTGCTCGCCGGTCTCGACCACCTGCTCGACGTGGTGCGGGCGCAGGCGTTCCGTCACAAGAAGCTGCCGATGATCGGGCGCACGCACGGCATCCACGCCGAGCCGATTACGCTCGGCTTGAAGCTCGCCCACTGGTGGGCGGAGCTTCGCCGCGACCGGGATCGCCTGGCGCGGGCGCGTGACGAGGTCGCCTACGGCAAGCTCTCGGGCGCGGTCGGCACGTTTGCGCACTCGGCTCCGGAGATCGAGGCCTACGTCTGCGAGCGGCTCGGGATCACGCCCGAGCCGCTCGCCACGCAAGTCGTGCCGCGCGACCGGCACGCGGCGTTCTTCACGGTGCTCGCGCTGCTCGCTTCCGCGATCGAGCGCATCGCCGTCGAGATCCGCCACCTGCAGCGCACCGAGGTGCTCGAGGTCCTCGAGCCGTTCGGGCGTGGCCAGAAGGGCTCCTCGGCGATGCCGCACAAGCGCAATCCCATCCTCACCGAGAACCTTTGCGGACTGGCCCGGCTGGTTCGCGGCTACGGACAGGTCGCGCTCGACAACGTTCCGCTGTGGCACGAGCGAGACATCTCTCACTCGTCCGCGGAACGGGTGATCGGGCCCGATGCGACGATCGCCATGGACTTCATGCTGGCCCGCTTGAGCGGCGTCGTCGAAGACATGGAAATTCGTCCGGAGTCGATGCGGCGAAATCTCGAGGCGACCGGCGGCGCGTTGTTTTCGGAATCCTTGCTGCTCGCGCTGGTCCGCCGCGGGCTGTCGCGCGACGCCGCCTACGCGCTGGTCCAGCCGCACGCGCTGGCCGCGTCGGCGGGGCAGGGGACTTTTCTCGCGCTGGTGCTCGGCGACGCGTCGATCCGCCGTTCGCTCAGCGAAGAGGAGATTCGCGCCACCATCGACGTGGGTCATGCTTTGCGCTACGTGGACGGCTTGTTCGAACGGGTTTTCGCGGGCGCTTGAGGGCCACGATCATGGAGAAGCGCGAGCTCATTTACGAGGGCAAGGCAAAGAAGCTGTACACGACCGACGATCCCGATCTGCTGATCCAGTACTTCAAGGACGACGCCACCGCGTTCAACGCCAAGAAGCGGGGGACGATCGAGGAAAAGGGCATCGTCAACAACCGCATGTCCGAGATCTTCTTCACGCTGCTCGAGCGAGAAGGAGTGCGCACCCATTTCGTGAGGCGTCTGTCGGACCGCGACATGCTCGTCCGGCGACTCGAGATCGTTCCAGTGGAGACCGTCGTGCGCAACGTGATCGCGGGCAGCCTGGCCAGGCGTCTCGGCCGCGAGGAAGGCGGCGACCTGCCGCGCCCGATCGTCGAGTACTACTACAAGAGCGATCCGCTCGACGATCCCATAATCGGCGAGGATCACGTTCTCGCTTTCGGGTTCGCAACCGAAGCGGAGCTCGCGAAAATCCGCGCCCTGGCGCTGAAGACGAACGACGTGCTGCGCCGCTTTCTCGACGCGCGTGGCATCCTGCTGGTCGACGCCAAGTTCGAGTTCGGTCGCCACAAGGGGGAGATCCTGCTCGGGGACGAGATCTGTCCCGACACCTGCCGGTTCTGGGACAAAGTGACGCGCGAGAAGCTCGACAAGGATCGATTTCGCCGCGACCTCGGCAACGTCGAGGAAGCGTATCGGCAGATGATGGAGCGGGTGTCGCATTGATTGACCACGGCGGAGCTTCGCGCGTTCACCCGAACCCATGAGGTACGAGGCCTCAGCGGACCACCGTCGTTTGGCTGTGGCCGCGGGGCGGCACTGACACATGCTGGCCAAGGTCTACGTGACCCCCAAGCGGGGAGTGCTCGATCCGCAGGGCAAGGCGGTGGCGCAAGCGCTGCGCGCTCTCGGCTTCGCCGACGTGGGCGACGTGCGCATTGGCAAGTACATCGAGGTGCGGCTCGAGGGCGCGGCCGGAGAAGCGGCCGCCGGGCGGGTTCGTGAGATGTGCGAGAAGCTGCTGGCGAACCAGGTTATCGAGGATTTTCGCTTCGAGCTCGTGGATGACGGGGCGAAGCGCTCGTGACGTGGGGCGTGGCGGTCTTTCCGGGGTCGAACGACGATCAGGACGCGTTGTGGGCGCTGTCGAGCGTCCTCGGCCAGGAAGCGATCCCGCTCTGGCACAAAGATGCGGATCTCCACGGGGTCGACGCGATCGTCGTGCCGGGGGGCTTCTCCTACGGCGACTACCTGCGCTGCGGCGCAATGGCGCGATTCTCGCCCGTCATGCGGAGCGTGCGCGCGTTCGCCGAGGCTGGCGGGTTGGTGCTCGGTATCTGCAACGGCTTCCAGATCCTCTGTGAGGCAGGGCTGCTGCCCGGGGCTCTGGTGCGCAATCGCTCGCTGCGGTTCGTCTGCAAGCGCGTGTGGCTACGCGTCGAGAACGACCGCACGGCGCTGACTCGCCGCTGCCGCAAGGGCGAGCGGCTGCAGATCCCCATCAAGCACGGCGAAGGCTGCTACGTTGCCGACGACGAAACGCTGCGCGATCTCGAGGCCCGCGGGCAGATCCTCTTCCGCTACGTCGACGCGGCGGGCGAAGCGACGCCCGAGGCCAATCCCAACGGGGCGCTCGGGTCGATCGCCGGCGTCACGAATGCCGCCGGCAACGTGTTCGGCATGATGCCGCACCCCGAGCACGCCGTGGAGGCGATCGTCGGCGGCGAGGACGGTCGCAAGCTCTTCCGGTCGATGATCGACGAGCTCGAGGAGCGGGCGGCGCGCGGCATTTCGAGCCGCCCGCGGGCAGCGGAGCAAGCAACGTGAGCGAGCGTCCGCCGGTCACCGTGCGGACCGCCGAAGAGCACGGTCTGACCGCCGAGGAGTGGGAGAAGGTCGTCTCGATCCTCGGCCGTACGCCGACCTTCGAGGAGCTCGGCGTGTTTTCGGCGATGTGGTCGGAGCACTGCAGCTACAAGAGCTCTCGCGCGCACCTGAAGTTGCTGCCGACCGGCGGACCGCACGTCATCCAGGGGCCGGGTGAGAACGCCGGCGCCGTCGACATCGGTGACGGGCTCGCCGCGGTCTTCAAGATCGAGAGCCACAACCATCCCTCGTTCATCGAGCCCTACCAGGGCGCGGCGACCGGCGTCGGCGGCATCCTGCGCGACGTGTTCACCATGGGCGCGCGGCCGATCGCCAACCTGAACTCGCTGCGCTTCGGCGCGATCGATCATCCGCGCACGCCTCAGTTGGTGACGGGCGTGGTGGCGGGCATCGGCGGCTACGGCAACTGCGTGGGGGTGGCGACGGTCGGCGGCGAAGTCTACTTCGACGCGGGCTACGACCAGAACATCCTGGTCAACGCCTTCACGCTCGGCATCGCGCGCCACGAGCGGATCTTCCGCGCGGCGGCTTCCGGGGTCGGCAACCCGATGATCTACGTGGGCTCGCACACCGGTCGCGACGGCATCCACGGCGCCAGCATGGCCTCGGCCGAGTTCGACGAGGACTCCGAGGAGAAGCGGCCGACCGTCCAGGTCGGTGATCCGTTCGCCGAGAAGCTGCTGCTCGAGGCCTGCCTCGAGCTCATGGAGAGCGACTGCCTGGTCGCGATCCAGGACATGGGTGCCGCCGGCTTGACCAGCTCGTCGGTCGAGATGGCGGGGCGCGGAGGACTCGGCATCGAGATCGACCTCGACCGCGTGCCGCAGCGCGAGGAGGGCATGAGCGCCTACGAGATCCTCTTGTCGGAATCGCAGGAGCGCATGCTGCTCGTCGCCAAGGCGGGACGTGAGGCGGACGTCAAGCGGATCTTCGACAAGTGGGATCTGCAGGCGGTGGTGATCGGGAGGGTGACGGCCGACGGCCTGTTTCGCGCCCGCTGGCACGGCGAGGAAGTCGTGCGCATCCCCGTGCAGCCCGTGTCGACGCAGGCGCCGCTCTATCGTCGACCCGCCGAGGAGCCGAAGAACCTGAACGAGATCCAGGAGCTGTCGCTCGCCGCGTTACCCGAGCCGCGCGACTGCGGGGAGACGCTGAAGAAGCTCCTCGGCTCGCCGAACCTCTGCTCGAGGCAGTGGGTCTATCAGCAGTACGATTCGCTGGTCCGCGGCCATACGGTGGTCGGCCCGGGGTCCGACGCCGCGGTGCTGCGGATCAAGGGCAGCGCCAAGGGCCTGGCCGTCACGGTCGACTGCAACAGCCGCTATTGCCTGCTCGATCCCTACGTCGGCGCGGTGATCGCCGTCTGCGAGGCCTCGCGGAACCTGGTCGCGAGCGGCGCGCGGCCGCTCGGCATCAGCGACTGCCTGAACTTCGGCAACCCCGAGAAGCCCCAGGTCATGTGGCAGTTCCAGCAGGCGATTGCCGGCATCCGCGATGCATGCTTGTCGCTCGGGATCCCGGTGGTGAGCGGCAACGTGAGCTTTTACAACGAGACCGAGGGGCGCTCGATCCCGCCGACCCCGACGATCGCCATGGTGGGGCTGATCGACGACGTCTCGCGCAGCCTGACGCAGGGATTCCGCCGGGCGGGGGACGTGATCGTACTGGTCGGCAAGAATCGCGAAGAGATCGGCGGCAGCGAGTACTTGGCGACGATCCACGGCCAGGTACGCGGCGCTCCGCCGTGGATCGACCTGGGCCTGGAGAAGCGGATCCAAGCCTTCGTGCTCGCCGCGGCGGCCGAAGGGCTGTTGCGCTCTGCTCACGACGTGTCGGAGGGAGGACTCGCGGTAGCGCTCGCCGAATGCTGTCTGGCCTCGCCGGACCGGCTCGGAGCTCGGGTCGACCTCGAGCAAAGTATGCGCATCGACGTGCTGCTGTTCGGCGAGAGTCAGTCGCGCATCTTGCTGTCGATCGATCGCCAGCAGTGGCCGCGGCTGCGCGACCGCGCGCAGCGCGACGCCGTGCCGGCCGAGGCGATCGGCGAGGTCGGCGGCCCGCACCTCGAGATCGGCGATTGGGTCGACCTGCCGGTGGCCGAGCTGGCGTCGATCTGGGAGGGCGCTTTGGAGCGCGGCCTGGGGGGTGGTAGCATGACCCGCATCGGGGAGGACCAGCCGCCTCATGCTCGATAGCTTCCATGAGGAATGCGGGGTGGTGGGTGTGTACGGTCATCCTGAAGCCGCAAACCTCGTCTACCTCTCGCTCTACGCGTTGCAGCACCGCGGACAGGAATCCGCTGGCATCGTCTCCGCGGACGGCAAGGTGCTGCTATCGCACCGCGGGATGGGGTTGGTTGCTGACATCTTCAGGGAAGACATCATCCGACGTCTCGAAGGCTTCGCGGCGATCGGGCACAACCGCTACTCCACCTCCGGATCGACACTGCTGAAGAACGCGCAACCGTTCTGCGTGGATTACGTCGGCGGTGCCTTGGCGCTCTCGCACAACGGCAATCTCACCAACTACGTCGAGCTTCGCCGCCGGCTCGAGTCCGACGGACGGATCTTCCAGTCGGGCAGCGATTCGGAGGTGATCCTGCACCTGATCGCGATGTCGAAGGCCGAGCGGCTCGTCGACCGCGTCGTCGCAGCGCTTGGCGAGGTGCGGGGAGCGTATTCGCTGGTGTTCCTCGCGGAGAACCAGATGATCGCCGCCCGCGACCCCTACGGCTTCCGGCCGCTGGTGGTCGGACGGCTGCGCGGGCAGGATCGCCCGTCGGAGGGCTGGGTGGTGGCCTCCGAGACCTGTGCTCTGGATCTGGTCGACGCGGACTACCTGCGCGAGGTCGAGCCGGGTGAGGTCATCGAGTTCACCGAAGGCGGCATGAAGAGCCATCGGCCGTTCGCGCCGCATCCGCACACCCGGTGCGTGTTCGAGTACGTCTACTTCGCCCGGCCGGACAGCCGCGTCTACGGCCGCAACGTCTACCAGGTCCGCAAGGAGCTCGGCCGGCGGCTCGCTCGGAACCATTCCGTCAAAGCGGATATCGTGATCCCGGTGCCCGACTCGGGCGTGCCGGCCGCGGTCGGCTATGCCGAGCAGTCCGGCTTCCCGTTCGAGATGGGCTTGATCCGCAACCACTACGTCGGCCGCACCTTCATCGAGCCGCAGGACTCGATCCGCCACTTCGGCGTGAAGGTAAAGCTCAACGCGCAGCGCGAAGTGCTCGAGGGCAAGCGCGTGGTGGTGGTCGACGACTCGATCGTGCGCGGCACCACCAGCCGAAAGATCGTCACGATGCTGCGCAATGCCGGCGCGCTCGAGGTGCACATGCGCATCAGCTCGCCGCCGACGACCGGGCCCTGCTTCTACGGGGTCGACACCCCGACCCACAAGGAACTGATCGCCTCGTCGCATTCGATCGAGGAGATTCGCACGTTCATCGGCGCCGACACGCTGGGTTACCTGAGCGAGGACGACCTCTACAGCTTCCTCGGCGAAGCTCCGCGTGGCGGCTTCTGCGACGCCTGCTTCACCGGTCGTTATCCGGTGCGGGTGAGCGACGACGAGCAACCGATCCAGCTCCGCCTGTTCGAGGCCAAGGACCGGAACATCCAATAGAGCTGGTCTGGAGTCCCGCCCCTGTGCCCAGGGATTCCCCGGCGGAGGGGCGACGCTCTCTGGCTAGCGCTCCATCTCCACGGCTTCCCACCCCACGAAGCGAGGTGGGCCGGCCAGCAGGTCGCCGACGTGGCCTTGCGCGTGCGCCTTGCGGAACGCTTCGCTCTCCGTCCAGGCGCGGAACGACGGCTCGTCGTCCCATACGGTGTGCGAGGCGTAGAGGCGGGTTTCGCCGCCTTCCACCGGACCCCGCAGGAGGTGGAACTCGCGAAAGCCGAGCACACCCGAGAGAAAGGATTCGCGGTTCCGCCACGCCGCCTCGAAGTCCGCAGCCCGCTCGGCGCGGACGCGAAAATTGTTCATGGCAATGTACATGGCGGCGGTCTATCAAAAGACGTCCATGACGTCGACGGTGCGGAGGCGGGCGGTGGCCGCGTTTCGCGCGCGCTTCGACTGGGCCACCCGTTCGTGGTGCGCGCTCCCGGCCGCGTCAATCAGCTTCGCCGCAGGCGCTCGAGCGTCTCGCGGGCGATCAGGGTGTCGTGCTGCCAGTGGAGGTCGTCGCGCTCCGGCGTGTCGCGGTTGTAGTGGAGGCCACGGCTCTCGCGCCGGGAGATTGCCGACTCGACGATGAGCTCCGCGACCAGCGCGATGTTACGCAGCTCGACCAAGTCGGAGGTGACGAGAAAGTTCCAGTAGTACTCCCGGATCTCCTGCTGCAGCAGGCGAATCCGCTTGCGCGCTCGCTCGAGGCGGCGATTGGTGCGGACGATGCCGACGTAGTTCCACATCAGGCGGCGGATCTCGTCCCAGTTCTGCGTGACGACCACCGACTCGTCGCTGTCGACGGCGTCTCCAGGGTTCCAGGCCGGCAGCGCGGGCGGCGGCCGGGGGTCGTCGCGCAGGAGATCGCGGACGTGGCGGTAGGCGCGATCGGCGAAGATCACGGCCTCGAGCAGCGAGTTGGAGGCCAGGCGGTTGGCCCCGTGCAGGCCGGTCATTGCCACCTCGCCGCAGGCGTACAAGCGCGGGATCGAAGTGCGCGCGTGCTGGTCGGTGGCGACCCCGCCGCAGCAGTAGTGGGCCGCCGGCACGACCGGCAGCGGCGCCTTGGTCATATCGAGGCCGAGCCCCAGGCAGCGGCGATGAATCGTGGGGAAACGATCGCGTACGAACGCGGGATCGCGATGCGAGATGTCGAGGTAGACGTGCTCGTAACCGTGCACCTTCATCTCGTGATCGATCGCGCGCGCGACGATGTCCCGCGGCGCGAGCTCGGCGCGCGGGTCGTAGCGCTTCATGAACGGCGACCCGTCCGGTAGCCGCAACACGGCGCCCTCGCCCCGCAACGCCTCGGTGAGCAGGAACGATTTGGCCAGCGGGTGGTAGAGGCAGGTGGGATGGAACTGGAAGAACTCCATGTTGCCGATCGTTGCCCCGGCACGGCACGCCATGGCGATGCCGTCCCCGGTGGCGATGTCGGGGTTGGACGTGTAGAGGTAGACCTTGCCCGCGCCGCCCGTGGCGAGAATCGTCGCCCGCGCAACGAAGCCCTTGGCCTCTCGCGTGGCACGGTCGAGGACGTAGGCGCCCCAGCAGGTCGAAGGTCCACCGCCCGACCCGGCGGCTTCCAGCATCAGGTCGATCGCTATGTGGTTCTCGAGGACTCGAATACGCGGCTCGCGTCGCACGGCGCCGATCAGCGCGCGCACGATCTCCCAGCCGGTCGTATCCGAGGCGTGCAGGATGCGCCGGTGGGAGTGCCCGCCTTCGCGCGCGAGGTCGTATTCGCGGTCTTCCTGGTCGGCACGGATCGAGAAGTGCGTGCCGAGCGCGATCAGCTCGCGGATTCGGTCGGGCCCCTCGCGCACCACGAGCTCGACGACGTCCCGGTGGCAGAGGCCCGCGCCCGCATCCAGCGTGTCTTCGACGTGCGCTGTGAACGAATCCTGCGGGCTCCACACCGAGGCTATGCCGCCCTGCGCGTACGCCGTATTGCTCTCGGGTAAGCGATTCTTGGTGAGCAGCGTGACGCTGCCGTGGGCGGCCGCTTTCAGCGCAAAGAAGAGGCCGGCGATGCCGCCGCCGATCACCAGCGTGTCGCTCTCCATGCGCATGAGGGACAACGATGATGGCAATGGCCCCGCGGCGGATCAAGCGCCATCTCGGCGGAGGCCGAGGCGGCGCGGCACTATCGTCGAGACACTCGCGACCTAGGACGCGGCCCGATCCGGGTCGTGAGGGCCGTGATCGGCGGGGATCTCGATTGCGTCCCCGGGGGCGATCCTCTAGATTCCGGCGGCGCGGCAATCCCGCGCGTCCTCGTGTGGAACACTCTTCCGAACCTGCTCACGCTCGGTCGGATCGCGATCGTCGTCATCATCGTGATCCTGCTGCGCGACGAAGACGCGGCGGCCGGCGCGCTGGCAGCGGGCTTCTTCTTTCTCGCCTGCCTCACCGACTATTTCGACGGCCAGCTCGCCCGCAAGTACTCTCTGACCACCACGCTCGGCAAGTTCCTCGACCCGCTGGCCGACAAGCTGCTGGTGGTCGGTATCCTGATCATGCTCGTCGGCATGAGCCGCGAGCCGCGCGTTCCCGCCTGGCTCGTCGTGATCGTCATCGGCCGCGAGATCGCGGTCACCGGCTTGCGAGCGATCGCCTCGGGTGAGGGGATCGTCGTCCCCGCCGAGGAGCTCGGCAAATACAAGATGATCTTTCAGATGTTCGCGCTGCACGGCTTGTTGTTGCACTACACCTACTTCGGTATCGATTTTTACCTGGCCGGCATGTACTTCTTGTGGATCTCCACGGTCGTCAGCCTGTGGTCGGGAAGCGCGTACACGACGAGGGTAGCGCGCGAGATTCGGGTGCAGGGAAGGGAGAGCGGAGGCGAATGAGCAGGACGTGGGCAGCCGTGGTCGGAACCGTGTTCGTGGTCGCGCTCGTGCTCCATGCCTGCGTCGACTCGGGGCCTGGGTCGGACTTCGACCACGACGGCCTCAAGGACAGCGTCGAAGACCCCGACGATGACTTCGTGTTCGACCCCGGCGAAACCGACCTCGTCAGCCCCGACACCGATCGTGACGGCGTTTGCGACGGACGGCCCGAGCCTCCGTTGGCGAGCTGCACCGGATGCGAGGACTGCAACGGCAACGGGTTCTGGGAGCCTTGCCTCGGCGAGACCGATCCGCTGAACGACGACACCGATAACGACGGCATGCCCGACAACACCGATCCGGCCCCGCTCGATCGGCTGACGATCGATTGCGGTCAGGGCGACGTACAGCTCCCCTACGGGGCCAGCCTACCGTCCGGGAAGCCGTTCCCCGTGCGGCCCACCGCCACGCCGAGCCCCGCGCCGTTCCCGACCTTGCCGCCCGGCCCAGCGCCGACGCCGGTATCCACGCCCAGCGGAGTCTGAGCGACGACTCGCGCCAGGCGGTACTCCGCGAGAAAGCCCGCGCCGGACGCCAAGGCGTTCAGCGCCGATGGGGAGACTCGGCGACCGGCTGTCTTAGAAGACCAGGACTCGATCCGCGCCGACAGTCCACGCCGTGAGCTCGTCCATGCTGCTGCGGTGGCAGCCCTCCGCGAGCATCTCCTGCTTCATGCCCCGTGCGTCCATGCGGGAAGCACAGACGCCTATCTTTCCTCCGGCCCTGCTCACGGTCCTTAGCATCACCTCGACGTTGTAGTAGCCCGCGGGAACTTGCTGATCGCGCGCCGCTGCCGCCGCGGCGTCACCGATGAGGAAGACCTCGAGATCGACGTCGTCTTGCTTCGATAATGATCCGGCGAGCCGAAGACCGTTGTAGGTCCGTTCGCTGCCATACGGAGCATCGTTGAGGATGACGAGAACGTTCATGGGATTTCCTCCGCTCTGGTTCTCCCATTTTTGAGACATTCATAGATTCACTCTACTGAAGGTGTAGCTTCCAGCGCTGCCCTTGAACGGCAGCAGGAGGAGCTGTCTCAGGTGGAGGGGCTCGCGGTACTCGCTGAGGCCGATCTCCATCCCGAGCTGCCCGAGTGCCGCCGCTTCACGGTAGGTGCCGAACAACCGATCCCACCAAGAGACCGAGAAACCGAAGTTCGAGTTCGTCTCAGCAACACGTGTCGAGTGATGAATGCGGTGCATGTCCGGTGTGACGATCGTCCGGCGGAGCCACCGATCGATTCGCTCCGGGATCTCCACGTTGCCGTGGTTGAAGACGGCGGAGCCGTTCAAGATGACTTCGAACGCGACGACGGCCCACGGCACGGCGCCGAGGAGCACGATCATCGCCGTCTTGAAGGCGAGCGACAGAAAGATCTCGATCGGATGGAACCGGAGGCCGGTCGTCGCGTCAAAGCCGAGATCCGCGTGATGCACGCGGTGCAGGCGCCAAAGGGCCGGGACCGCGTGAAACATCACGTGCTGAAAATAGACCGCCAGGTCGAGTCCCAGGATCGTGACGGCTACGGTTGCCCACGGCGGTAGCGCCACCCAGTGGAGGAGCCCCACGTCGCGCTCCGTTGCGAACATCGAGGCGGCAAAGGCCAATCCCCCGACGGTGACCCAGACGAGGGCCATGTCGAGAAGAGTGAGTCCGAGGTTCGTTGGCCAGCGCTCCCACCGCGGGTAAGCGAGAGGCCGACGCGGGCGCGCCGCCTCCCATAGGGCCATGGCCGCAAAGACCGCCAAGAAGATGCTAGAGCGAACCAGCGCTTCCACGCGTAACCTCCTACGAGGCGTCCTCACCCACCTCGAGGGGCAGACCCTCGGCGCGCCACTCGGGGAAGCCGTCGACGAGACGTCGGGCATGCCACCCTCGAGCTCGTAGCGCCTCCACCGCGTTGTAAGACATGACGCAGTAGGGCCCCCTGCAGTACGCGACGATTTCCTTGTCGGCGGGCAGATCGGCGAGACGCTGCTCGAGCTGATCGACCGGCACGGACACCGCGCCCGGAATGTGTCCGGCGCGATATTCCTCCGCGGGCCGAACGTCGAGGACGATGACCGTCCCAGTCTTTGCCCGCTCGAGAAGCTCTTCGCGGCGAACCGGCTCGAGCTGATCGCGCCGTCTGAAGTAGGACCGTATGATCCGATCGACCTCGGCGATGTGCTGCTCTCCGAGCTCTCGGATCATCTGGACCACCCGGAAGACCTCGGGACTCGTGAGGCGGTAGTAGACGAAGAGGCCTTCCTTGTGCGCTTCGACCAAGCGCGCCTCTCGAAGCGCCCGCAGGTGATGCGAAGTGTTGGCGACGGAAAGCCCGGCATGCCGTGCGAGCACCTCTACCGAGCGCTCTCCTTGAGCCAGGATCTCGAGCAACTCGAGGCGTCCGGGGCTCCCAAGCGCGCGGCCGATTCTCGAAAGCTCCTCGTAAAGTCTGCCCTTTGCTGATCTCTTGGACATAATCAAGTAATTTACTAGTTACTTGATTAATCTCCGAAAAAGATCGAGTCAAGGGCCTCCGAGCTCTGAAAAAAGATAACGATGAAAACGGCGATCAACCAAACCGCGATCAGGGCAAAAATGCCCAAAGCAAACCAGAGCCTCAGCCGTAGATCCTGCGCGAGCGGGCGAGGCCGCAGCGGATGGCAGGATCACTCGAAACCGTGGCGGACGTTTCCCGCGCGGTATGCGAGGTTGAGGTCGCCGCGGCGGCACAAACGCAGTGGGGCGCGTTCGTCCGGAAGGGAAGGGAAGGGAAGGCTATGGATAGGTGTTCTCATCGGGCACGCGGCCTCGCGACCGCGTGCCGCGCGGATGCGCCTGTACGCCGGCTCGTCGTGGACGAGATCACGGCACTTCCGAACTGGGAGAACGGTCTCGATCGCGTTCTCGATCGCAGCGGGCTCCCTCCATGCCGGAGTGGGTGAGGACGGGTCGGGCCCACCAACCGAAGCCGTGCCGCGCGCGCCATTGACCGGCTCCGCTCTGGCGGCTACATGATCTCGCGATGCGAGTAAGAGTCTGCGCAGTAGTGCTCCTGCTGGCCCTCTGGGCTCCCGCGCAGATCTTCTCGCGAGTCGCCCTCGCCGGGCTCTTCGCCGGTTCTCACAACGTTTCGGTAGCGACCGACGGCCACCTCGTACTTCATCACCACGAGATGGAGGGCTCGAGCGAAGGCTCTCGAGGCCACGCCCGCGGACTCCTCCTACTCGGCGGAGCGAGCGGCGACGACGGTGACGGAGATCACTGCGTCGCCTCGGACTACGGTCGAGCTTCGCTGTCGGCGCGCGTGCTCGGCGGAGAGCCGCGCTCGGCAGGAGCCTTGGTCTCGCCGGACGCTCGTCTGGGCTCGGTTCCTCCGAGCCTGGTTTCGCGGCCCTGGCAGCCACCGCCGACCGGATCACCATTCGCTGCTCGATGCAGCGTCGTGCTGCGCATCTGAACGCCTAGGCATTTTCGCCCCTCGAGAAAGAAGGCCATGATGCCTCTTTCTCGGCACGCTCCCGTGCCTCGCGAGAATCCATGGCGGACAGATGCAGTCATTGCGAACCCCATTCCTCGTCTTCAGCTTCATTCTCTTCCTGGTCGAGACCTCGGCAGCCACCGAGCTCCGCGAGCCCGCGGGCGTGCTCACGCTGGAGGACGCGCTCGCGGTGGTCCTCCTCCGGAATCCCGAGCTTGAAGAATTCTCCTGGCAGGTGCGCGCGGCGGAAGCCCGCGTCCTGCAAGCCGGTCTCCGGCCGAATCCCGACGCGTCGGTTCGGGTAGAAGACGTTCTGGGCACCGGGGGCTTCCGCGGCGGTCGCCAGGCGCAGGTCACGCTCGAGCTCGGCCAGCTGGTCGAGCTCGGCGGCAAGCGCTCCGCCAGGATCGGCGCCGCGGATCGTGCCCGCGACCTCGCCTCGCGTGAGTACGAGGTCAAGCGGGTCGAGGTCCTGGCGGAGGTCACACGGCGATTCATCGAGCTCCTGGCGCGCCAGGATGGGCTCTCTTTAGCCCGAGCGAACCTCGATCTCGGCGAGGCGACCCTCCGGGACGTCCGGCGCCGGGTCGGCGCCGGCGCGGACTCTCCGCTCCAGGAAAAGAAGGCCACGACCGCGCTGGCGCGCGCGCGCATCGTCGCCGAGCACGCCGAGCACCAGATGCGGGTCGCTCGCCGGGAGTTGGCCGCCATGTGGGGGAGCGCTGCGGCGGAGTTCGAGCGGGCCGAGGGGGACCTCTTTGCGAGGCGGACCGTGCCGCCGTATGAGGATCTCGACGTCCGGCTCGACACCTCTCCGAGCATCGTCCGCGGCCTCTCGGAGAGGGAGCTGCGGGCGGCCGAGATCCGTCTCGCCGAGACCAAGAAGGTCCCGAACATCACCCTCGGCGGCGGTGTGCGGCGCCTGGAAGGCCCTGGCGACCAAGCGCTCGTGTTCGGGCTCTCGATGCCCCTTCCGGTGAGCGATCGGAATCAAGGAGGCATTGAGGAGGCTCGGGCTCTCCTCGGAAAGGCCGAAGGTGCCGCGAGGGCGGCGGAGGTGCGCCTGCGCTCGCTCCTCTTCGGCCTCCACCAGGAGCTGCTCCACGCCGCGACCGCGCTCGATAGCCAGGAGCGAGAGATCCTGCCGGGGGCCGAGGAATCGCTCGAGCTCTCGCGCAAGGGCTTCGCCGAGGGAAGGTTCTCGTACCTCGAGCTCGCGGACGCGGCGCGCACCTTCGGCGAGGTCAAACAGGAGCGGATCGAGACCGCGGCCGAGTACCACCGGTTCGTTCTCGAGATCGAGCGCCTTCTCGGTGGCCCGAT
>CAVPWJ010000059.1:0-5995 GCA_963708955.1 uncultured delta proteobacterium | reverse complement strand
ATGCCGGCGAAGATGCCAAGGATGCGGTTGACAATGCTGCCGAGGGCATCAAGAAGGAAATGGACGAGGAGTAGCGCTTCTAGCCCGCTAACAGAGACCGCCCCGACGCCAGCCCGGCCCGGCCCGGGACGTTGACCGTTTTATTGTCCTTCACCGAGAGCTCGACCGGGCGCAGCTTGGCACCGTGGGTCTCGTTCGTATAGCTGAGCTTGCCATACACGAGCATCGAGGATGCCGCACACAATCAGCACGATTGCCGCGATCTTGACTGCGTTCATCTCGTCTCCCCCTCCGCGCCGCGGATGGCGCGGAGGGGAGCTCAGCAGAAACCGCGAACAGTCGGATCACTTCGCCCAGTGCCCCGCTACGAAGAAGCTCCCGGCTGTGGTGCCTGCGCTCGCAGATGTTCGCCAATCTCGCCGACCTTCTCGGCAATGTCGTGGCGGACCTCGTGGCCGGCCTTCGGTGCGAATAACAGAGCCAGCCCCGCGCCCAGGATCATCCCGGTGCCGAAAATGGCGAAGGCCCCGAGGACGTCCCCAATCGTGGAGGTCCGCGCCTGTAGACCGACCGCACTCGCGATGTCTTCTTTCGACGGGAGTGCCTGCAAAATTTCCTCAATCTTCATGATCGCTCTTTCCTGCTCCCAGACGTTCTCAGGAGCTTTTGTTCTGAACGGACGTGGAAGCGCCTGGTAACAACCGAGCAGCAAGCTCGCGTGCAGCCAGGGCTACGGCCAATCTCGTCGCGACGCCGAGCAGCACGGCGGTCAACCGTGAACGAAGACCCCCTCCCAGAACGTACCCAACCCCGGCTGCGATCCCCAGGGTGCTGTACGGCCGCCGGTTCACTTGATCTGTAAGGTAAAGTTCCAAGTCATCAGTCGCGCTCCGCACGGCCAACGTCAGTGCTTGCGCATCGTTGTAGATCTCTCGACCGTGGTCACCCAGGGAGTACGGAATGCCGTGGGGTTCCGTGGAATTCTCCGAGTCACTCATGGCGCTTACCTCAACGCGCGCGAGAGCAGGCGCGCGACCAGATAGCCGGCGCCGACCGCCGTCAGTATCGCAACGACCGGCCGCTGTCTAATCAATGTGCGGAGGTGTTGTTCGATCTCCGTCATCCTCGAGCTAACGTTCGTTAGTATGTCGGATTGCACCGGCTCTGAGTGCGGCGGGGACGACCGCTCCGCCGCGATTTGATCTGTGATCATCAAGATGTCCTTTGTCTGGCACCGTCGACTCGAGTGCCGTCACTACCCAGCCATATGCCGACCAGAAATGCTCCAATCACCCACGTCAGCGGGAACTGCTTGATACACGTGCTCACGTTGAGTCTGGACCCGGCGGCCGCACCGGTGAGCTCGTGCACGGCGACGCTCACCTCTTTTTTGCAGCGCTCGATCGACTGCATCAGATGCTCACGCTGGTCAGCGAATTTTTCCACGGCTGGTGCTTTCCTTCGGATGAATGCAACGAGATCGTTCTCGTTACGGCTCCCCTGTCGTGCTGGACATATGGCCGTTCGGGCGTTCTCGGATCTCTGGCTGCCCCAGCATGGCAAGCGCGACGAGCCCCACCGCAGCCGCTCCATTGAGCAATCCGAAGAGGGCCAAACGAACGACCAGATCGACGTCCGGGGGCACCAATAGAACCAGGCATGCCGCCACCGCGAACCACGCTGCCGCCGCCAACACCATGCCGAAGCCGACCAACGCGGCGACTCGGAGCGTGCGCGAGAGCCACTCTTGCCCTTCGAGCAGCGCCAAATCGATCCGATTGGTGATTACGCCCTGACTGCTGTCCACCAAATGTTCGATCGACGACGACACGGACGGCTTGCCGGTGGCTCTGTGCCCGCCGCCGGCGCTGTCACCATGAGTTATGGATGTGTCTGAAGGTGCTACGATGTTCCTCACCTCGGACCCGAACGGTCGTATCTACAAGCGCCCGGTGAGGAGCAGTACGATCAGGACGAGGATGACGATTCCGCCGATCCCGATGCCGCCCGTCGGTCCGTAGGCATAATAGCCGCCACCACCGCCAAACACCAAAAGCAAGATCAGGATCAAGAGCAGAGACATAGCACCTCCTACGAAGCTGCACAATTTCTACGACGTTGCGTCAACGCCCGTCACTTCGCTGCGTCCAGTTGCCACGCAGCCTTTTCGCGATCACCGACTCGACGATGACGGACTTCCACTGACTTAAGCATCAGGACGGTGCCAGCCGAAATCAGGGATTTCCCTTAGCTGGCGGAGATCCCCTACAGTGAAGAGGGTTCCGAAGATACGTCGACACCTCCAGCCCAGAGCGTTTTCTCGCGTGCAGTTTCCGTAATCTTACTGCCTCCGCTGAAGGGTAATAGGCCGACAACCGTCTCACCCTCATAGGCAGAGAGGGATAGTACAAATTCGCGTACTCCGCGGAGTACGCGGGCGCGATGTTGACCACCTGCGGACTGGCTTCGCTCAACCATCGGCGACCACGAGGAACCTCCGGGCCAGTTACTCGGCGATCGGGCTCTTCTGCATCCACATCGTTGATTACCACGGTCGATTGCGCGCACTGACCGGCCCACCCATTGTTACGGAATAGCCCATAAGGGATCGTCCTTATTGTGCGTATCCGTGGCTTCGGCTTAGAAGGTTTCGGGCGGCGAGCGTACGTGAGTTTCAGAACGGCCAAGCGTGCTCAAGCGAGCTTTAGGGCCGAAGACGGCCGATACGGCCGATAAGGAGAGGTGCATGAGGTCAGGAATGCGAGAATGTGCGGCACTGCTGATCGTTTTCGGCCTGAGCGGCTGTGCCGCAATCGAGAGCCGCTCGTGGAACGGCTGTGCGATAGCCGGTGCGGTCTTGGGTGGAGCCGCTGGTGGAGTCGCGGGCGGGGTCATCGCCAACAATGTAGATCACTCAAATTCATCGGACGGCAGGCGGGCCGGTGGCATCGTTGGTGGTATTGCGCTCGGAGCGCCGCTTGGTGCCTTGGCCGGACACCTCATTTGCGACCCGTTGGTCGGGCCTCGACCCGCGCGGGTCGTAGCGGAGCTTCCCCCTCCCCCTCCTCCTCCTCCTCCGGCGTCAGAGCCGCTACCGCCGAGCACCAAGATCGCAACCCTTCGTGGCCCTCATTTCGATTTCGACAAGTCTGAGATCAAGCCCGAAGGCAGGAGGTTGCTGGACGAAGCGGTTACCATCCTGAGGGAGCATCCAAGCGTCCGGGTGCTCGTCGAAGGACATACGGACTCGACCGGCACCGAGGAATACAACCAACGCCTAAGCGAGCGCAGAGCTCACGCCGTGCGGGACTACCTCGCCACTCACGGTATCGAATCGAGCCGGCTGGACGTCAAGGGCGAGGGTGAACTACATCCCGTCGCAAACAACAATACGGACGAGGGCCGTACGCAAAATCGCCGCGTCGAAGTGATCGCCGAATAGAAATGAACTTTCCGACCGACCCATCCGATGGGGACTTTCCTTGTAGAACCAGTTTCCCTGGGGGGATTGTCGGCCGTCGCGTGCGGCCCAACCGATTGCTCTCCCCCGCAGGGGCCAGGTCGGAAGCACCTCTGGTCCCTGCTTATCAAAGAAAGGGGAGCGGATGGCAGCCGACATAAAGTCTGGCGAGCGGATCCGGTTGCCGCTCACACGATTCGCCCGCCCTCAGACGAGTGCCAGACGGATCTTCCCCTGGTCTCCGGTCGCCGTCCGGAACCGAGGGATTATCATCCGAGCCCTGAGCGGATCCCGAACGTGCAATCCGAAGCGCCGCTTCCCCTGGCTGGTGGCACGCCCGTCGGCCGCAGTGAGGGGTCTTACTCTCGTCATGAACAGATCGCAGGCCCGCTTGCGACATGGAAGGCGCCGGCTCTTCCGGACGAGATCCTCGATGCGCTGACCACGATCTTCCTGATGCATGCACGCGGCAGACCCGGCCCGTGTCTGTCCCGAGAAGCCGAGGAAAACAGGAGCGAGACATCCAGCCGCAGCGCCCAGAAACTGGGTTCCGCTGCCACGTCCTGCGCGGCGACGGGCTCAGCGATCAGGAATCTAGCCGTAGCGGCGCTCGAGTTTGATCGGGCACGAGCCCGGCTTGAGCTTCAGCGAGATCGGTTCTTTCGCGCGATCGACGGGGATCTTGGCCTCGGCGCACGCCTCTTGTCGCTGGTCGGGCCCGAGGAAGCCGCGGAAGCCGTAGACGACGATCTCCGGCGCTTCGGTGTCGACCGCGATCACGAACGGTCCGGGGTTGGCGAGCTTCGCCTCGCCGAGGAACCGGCCGGGACACCGCTGCAGGACGTAGAGCAGCGGGGAGCAGGCCTCGTAAACGGCGACGCCCAGCGGTAGATGCTGCAGGTGGGCATAGCTGCGCAGCGGGGTGGCGCGATTCGCGGTCGGCGTCGGAGCGGGGGCTGCGCCGGCCCCGGCGATCGCTGCCGAGCTCTGCGGCGACGGCGCCGGTTCGGACACGTCCTCGACCGTCCCGGTGAGGTGCAGGCTCTCGCGCGGCGTATCGAGCTTTGGCGTGCAGCCGAACGTGGCGGCGAGAACCAAGCCGAGGACGGCCGCGGACGGGGCGTGTTTCATTCGGTCAAAGGCACTGTTTTGCGCGGGCCGTCGGCGGCTAGGAGCTAGCGCGCCGCACGGGCTTGCGCTTCGACTCGTCGCTCGATCCGAGGAGGTTCGTCATCGCCTCGCGCAGCGTGTCGTAGCATGCGCGACAGACCTCCGCGCGCCAGTTCCAGGCGGCGAGGTTCGGCCGCTCCCGGGCCTCGACCGCGACCTCGATCAGGTCGTCCGAGCCTTCGACTTCCACGTTGCAGCGATCACAGTAGAAGCGGACCATTCCCGTTCTCCTTGCAGCAAACGACTTCTCTTGTGCCGCAAATCGAAGGGAAATGGAACCGCGCGCTCCGTGGCTGCGCTCGGCGAGCCGCTGAGGAGTGGTATCGAGCGCGCGGATCTGATCCGCCTTGCCCCGGCCCGCCTGCGGGTGGCCGATGCGGAAGCTGGCTGGCCACGCTCGTGTCAGGCGATGTGATCGACGATTTCCGCGAGGCTCGAGATCGTGATCTTGTCCGCACCGGAGACGCCGCCACGGTCGAGGTGCAGCGCGCTCAGTCCGGCGGCGCGGGCGCCGCGAACGTCGAGGGCTTCGGAGTCGCCGACGTGCAGCGTGGCGTGCGGGCGCGCGCCGGTCGCGCGCAGCGCGGCGGCGAAGATTTCCGGGGCGGGCTTGGCGTAGCCGCACTCGCTCGACACCACCACGGCGTCGAACCACGGAGCAATGCCCAGGCACTGGAGCAGCCCCCGCAGGCGCGCGTCGAAGTTCGACACCACGGCGAGCTTCAAGCCGCGCTCACGCAGCCCCGCGAGCGTCTGCGGAACTTCGGGAAAGAGCCGCCAGGCATCGGCCTGCGCGAAGTGGGCAAATACGCCGCCGAACACGGCTTCGAGCACCTCGGCAGACAGAGCACAGCCGGCGCGGGTGAACGCGTCGGCCACCAGGCGCCGCCACCAGTCGCGCTCGCGAGATCGAAGCTCGTCCGCGGCGGCTCCGGGGAAGGCGAGTGGTGGGGCGGCGGCGAAGGCGCCGCGGAAGCCCTTCTCCAGCGCCGCCGCCTCCACGCTCCGTCCGGCGCGCCGCGCGAAGCGCGCGTAGGTCTCTCCGACGGGCTCGGCGACCTCGAGAAGAGTGCCGGCGGCATCGAAGAAGACGGTTTGAATCACGCCGACTCGACGGCGATCGCGACGTGGTCCACACGCGGCTCCGGCGCGCTCATCCGGCAGAAGGTAGGGGAGGCGCTCGAGCGAGTCAATTCAAGGCGCCGAGCTGCTGGGCACTGGTGCTCGCCGCGGTCGACTACATTCTTGCGCCAGGAGCGTCAGGCGATGCGGCGGCTCGTCGCCGACATTCTCGATCCCCAAACGACGCTACGACTACTCGCTTCAGATCGTGCCCTGAGTCCGTTGGTCGTGCGACCGAGACCC
>CAVPWJ010000058.1:0-54698 GCA_963708955.1 uncultured delta proteobacterium | reverse complement strand
CGCCGGGCCGGCGCGCGTGGCGGTGGGCGCGGAGCAGCAGACGTCGCTCGGCGCGCTCGCCCGCTGGATCGTCGCGTTCGAGCTCGTGGCGCTCGCGGTCTTCGCGCTGCTGTTCGGGCCGATGGCCGCGACCGCCGACCGCGGCTTCGGCCTCGCCAAGCTGCTCGCGTGGATCGTTCCCGGCTATCTCGCCTGGCTCGCGTGCTCCCTCGGCATCGCCGTCAACTCGCCGGCCACCGTGCGCCGCATTGCGATCGCGGTGGTCGCCGCCGGCGCGCTCGCCGGCTGGCGGCGGCGCGAAGCCCTGATCGAGTTCTGGCGCAGCCACCGCCGGGAGATCGTCGCCGTGGAGGCGCTGTTCTGGCTGGTGTTCGCGGCCTTCCTGCTCGCGCGGGCGTTCAATCCGGCGATCTTCTGGGGCGAGAAGCCGATGGACTTCGCGTTCCTGAACGCGCTCTGGCGCTCGCGCACGATGCCGCCCGCCGACCCGTGGTTCGCCGGCGGGACGCTCAACTACTTCTATTTCGGTCACGCGTTGGTCGCGTTCTTCGCGCGGCTCGCCGGCGTGGCGCCGGCCTTCGCCTTCAACCTGGCGATCGGCACGGTCGGCGGCTTGCTCGCCGTCGCCTCGTTCCTGTTCGGCCGCCGGCTCGGCGGCTCGCGACTCGCCGGCTCGTTCGCCGCCGTTGCCGTCACCCTGCTCGGCAACCTCGCCGGCCCGCGACTGGTCGCCGCGGCACCGTACCGCCCGTTCAACTTCGACTACTTCTGGGCGACCTCCCGGGTGGTGCAGGGCACGATCAACGAGTTCCCGGTGTGGCACTTGCTGTTCGCGGATCTCCACGCGCACGTGCTGGCCGCGCCGCTCGAGGTGGCGTTGCTCTACGTCGGGCTGCTGTGGGCGCCGGACGGACGGGAAGGCCGCGTCGGGCGGCCGCTCGTGGCCGCGCTGGTCGCGCTGCTGATCGGCGCCGTGTCGACGGCGAGCACGTGGAGCGTTCCGACCGTCGTCAGTCTGCAACTCGTCTTCGCGGTCACCGCCTGGCGCCAGGCGGCGGGGCGGCGCCGCTGGGGCTCGCTCGCCGCCGTGCTCGGCTGGTGGCTGCTCGCGCTCGCCGCCTCGCGCCTGCTCTTCTGGCCGTTCTGGGCGAGCTACCGCCGTCCGGTCGGCCGCGGGCTCGGGTGGGAGACGTCTCAGGCGCCGATGGGCGACGTGGCGACCATCTTCGGGGCGTTCCTGGTCGTGCTGGTTCCGCTGCTGGTCGCTCGCCTAACGGTATGGCGCAAGGGGCGGCGGCTCTGGCCGCTCTGGCTCGCGGCCGCGGCCGCTGCCGCCGCGGCGGCGCTGGTGCGGTCGCCGAGCGCGGGGCTGTTCGTCGCGCTGGCGCTCGGCGGCGCGGCCGCGTGGTGGTTCGACGAGACGTTCGAGATCCGCGTCGTCGGGTTGCTCCTCGGCCTGGCCGGCGCGATCGGGCTCGGCACCGAGGTCGTGTTCGTGTGGGACCGCATGAACACGGTGTTCAAGTACTACCTGGAGATCTGGCTGTTGCTCGGCTGCGCCGCCGGCGCGATTCTGCCCCGTGCTCTCGGACTCGCCAGGCGAGCCCGCCTCGCCTGGATCGTTGCCGTCGCCATCGTCGCGGCCGGGGGCGCGTTCACGGCGGTGAGCGGCGCGCTCGGCTTGATCCGCTCGCCGTTCGTCGCGAGCGACGTGCCGACGCTCGACGGCATGGAATACCTCCGCCACCGCCGGCCGGCCGAGCTGGCCGCGTTTCGCTGGCTGTCGCGTGAGGTCGCCGGCGTGCCGGTCGTGCTCGAGGCGCAGGGGGACGCGTACGGCGAGTTCGCGCGCGTCGCGATGAACACGGGCCTGCCGACGGTGCTCGGCTGGGAATACCATCTCTTCCAGCAGGCGCATTCGTGGAGCGAGATCCACCAGCGGCGCGACGACGTGCGCGCGCTGTTCTCGACGACCGACCTCGCGCTCGCCGAGCGCTTGATGAGGAAGTATCAGGTCGACCTGGTGTTCGTCGGAGCGCTCGAGCGGCGCACCTATCCGGCGGCGGGGCTCGCCAAGTTCGCCTCCTGGCCGCTCACCCAGCCGGTGTTCGAGGCGGGCGAGGTGACGATCTACGCAACGCCCGGCCTGCTCGAGTCGGCGAAGAGCTGGGTGGATCGGGTGCCGCACGAGCGAGCTGCGCCGCCGCAGGCGCCGCTCGGCAGCTTCCTCAACCCTCGCGACCTCGCCGCCGTGCCGTTCGGCATCGTCCTGGTCGACTCCGAGCAGACGGTGGTCGCGGCGCCTCATTCGTGGTCCGTCGGCTCGCGCACCGCGAACACCTCGGTCGTCCCGGAACGGTAGACCAACGCGAAGCACTCCGGGTGGGCGGCGAACTTGTCGAGCGACGCCGCCGAGTAGCGTCGGCGCTCGAGCTCGCCGACGAACACGTAACGAACGCGGTAGCGGGCGAGCAACGAGCGCACGACGGCGAGATCGCTCTCCGTGTACAGGCGGTCGACGTCGCGGATCCGTTGCGCGATGCGCGCGTCGGGCCCGCGCCAGACGCGCTCGTGGTTTCCCCAGCCGAGCAGCGTCGGCAGGCCGGTGTTCGCCGACACCCTCGCGAAATACGAGTAGGGCTCGCCGGTGGCTTCGAGGACGACCGGCAGGCCCGGGACTTCGCGCGCGAGCCAGCGGATCGCCGCCGCGTCGGCGGGGTGATCGCGGTCGAGGTAAGCGAGGCCATCGAGGGACGGACCGTCGGCGAGGTTTCGCCAGCGCTGGTAGACGATGCACGCCGGATAGGCGAACGATGCCGTCAGGCCGATCAGCACGGCGCCTCCGACGATCGTCCGCCCGAGCCGACCCAGGCGCTGTAGCGTGACCAGGATCGCGGCGGGGAACGCCAGACCGAGCAGTAGCCAGGCCTGGAAGTAGAGCTTGAAGATCGTATTCATGCGGTGAAGCTCGGTGCCGTAGGGATCGCGCAGGAAGACGATCTCGCCGGCGGCGATGGCCATCGCCGCCACGACGGCGAGTGCCACGGCCGGGGTCTCCACCTCCGCGCGGGCGGGACCGACCAGACCGAGCAAGCCGGCAACCGCCACGGCCCCGGCGAGGACCAGCACCAAGTTCTGCGTGGCGAGGTAGACGACCACCGCGGCGAACGTCACGCACGCGAGCCAGAGATCGCGTAGCGGCGGATCGTCGCGGAGCTCGTCGGCCGAGCGTCGAGCGACGAGCAGGACCGCCGGCAGGAGCGGTACGGCGAAGACCGTCAGGAAGGGCACGATCGCCGTTCGCTCGTGAACCCGGCCGACGCCGTGAAATTGGGCGCGGAAGCGCATCGTGAACGGCAACGAGAGCACGCTCATGGCGACGGCGGCGCCGGCCACCAACAGTCCGGCGCCGATCAGCGCGCGGATCGGCCGATCGTCGCGCCACAGCGCGTGGAGAAACAGCACGCCGAGGAGCGTGAGCGCCACGGGGACATCCCAGGGATTGGTGAGCGCCAGCGAGCCGAGCAGCAGGGCGAGCGCCGAGAAGCCGGCGACGTCGCTGCGCCGCGCCGTGCCCGGGCGGTCGGCCACCCCCGCCGCGACGGCGAGCGCCACCCCGATGAGCGTGACGTCGATCACCAGCGCGGTCACGTGCGGATGCAGATCGCCGTGCAGTAGGCTGAAGAACGGAAACTCGTTGATGGTGTGGGGGACCACGCGTGTCGGGCTCCAGTAGTCGACGGCCGCGGGTGCGCGGTGCTCGAACAGAAGCTGGCGCGCGGCGTCGAGATTGCCGATCAGTGCGACCGCCGCCGCCGCGAGGGCGCCGCCCCACTCGCGGCCCGAGAGACGCCGGCCGATCGAGACGGCCCCGGCGACCAGCATCGCGCCGACGGTAGCGAGCGAAAGGTTGTACGCCACCTCGGGCGGAACGCGCGTCAGTCGCGCGAGGTTGGCGAACAACAGATAACCGAAGTAGTAGTAGTTAATCGCCTCGCCGCTCATCCATGGATCCTGTGGCGGAAAGTGCTCGGCGCGCCGGAGCGTGTTGAAAAACGCGAAGTCCATGTACTTCTCGGCGCCGAAGATGTCGGGCTGCAGCGCGCGCACCGCGGCGAAGAGCACGAGCGCGCCGAGAAACACCGCCTCGTCGCGCAGCCACGCCGAGCGCCAGTCGAGCGGCGGCCGCCGCCAGGCAACCGCCGCCGCCGCCGCAAACACGACGCCGGCGGCGGCGAGCGAGAGCCGGTGCGGCAGGCCGGCGCTGGTCCACAACCACGAAACGTAGGTGAAAGCGACGAGCGCGAGCGGCCGGGAGAGCGGGCGCCCGCGATCGGGGAAGCTCGCCGGAAAGATACGCTCGGCGACGGGGAGAAAGCCGAGGCCGAGCGCCACGAGGGCGGCCCACCAGGCGATGAAATGCGCCGTCATCGAGAGCCCGAGCTTCTAGAGTCCGCTCGGCGAATTTGCAATGCGGCGGCTCGCGCTCGCGGCGCGCGGCTGCTAACTGCAAAGCGACCGTCACGGCCGGCACGCTCGGAATGAGGGCCCCTCATGAAGTCGAATGATCGCTGGTCCGCCGCGAGCGTGTCGGCACCGCGCGTCGCCGTCGTCGGAGCCGGCTTCGCGGGCCTCGCCGCCGCGTATCGTCTCGCGCTCGGCGGCGCGCGCGTCTCGCTGTTCGAGCGCAGCGGCCAGCTTGGGGGTCTGGCGATGACGTTCCCGCTCGGCGATAGCGAGATCGAGAAGTACTACCATCATTGGTTCACCTCCGACCGCGACGTCCTCGAGCTGCTCGGCGAGCTCGGCATCGCCGACCGCCTGCGCTGGATCTCGCCGGTGATGGGCATGTTCTGCCAGGGGCGGGTCCATCGATTCACTTCGCCGATCGACCTGTTGCGCTTTCGTCCGTTCAGCCTGCGCGCCAAGCTGCGCTTCGGCCTCGTCACGCTGTTCCTGCAGCGCTATCCACGGCGCGAGCCGTTCGAGGGCGTGAGCGCGGCCGAATGGCTGCGACGCTACGCGGGCCGCGAGGTCTACGAGGCCGTGTGGGGCCCGCTGTTGCGGGCGAAGTTCGCGCACAATGCCGAAGCGATCACGATGGCCTGGATCTGGTCGAAGATGCGCCTGCGCGGAACGTCACGCACCCGCGGCGGCAACCGGGAGAGCCTCGGCTATCTCGACGGCGGGTTCGGCGTGGTGGCCCGCCGCCTGGCCGAAGCGATCCGCGCGCGCGGCGGAACGATGCACACGGCCGAGCCGGTGCGGCGGATCCGTCATCTCGGCGCCGCCGGGACGGATCGCTTCGAGGTCGAGACCTCGCGCCGGCGCGAGCGCTTCTCGGCGGTGATCTCGACGGTGGCGCCGCCGCTGCTCGCGCGCCTGGCCCAGGATCTTCCCGAGGCGTACCGGCGGCGCTGCGAGGCGATCGAGCATCACGCCATCCTCTGCACGATGCTGCTGCTGCGTCGCCAGTTCTCGCCGATCTACTGGATGAACATCAGCGATCCGCAGATCCCGTTCGGAGGACTGATCGAGCACACGAACTTCATTCCCCCCGAGCGCTACGGCGGCCGCCGCGTCCTCTACCTCTCTCACTACGTCGCTCCGGACGACCCGACGTACCGCTTGGAGGCGGCGGCATTGTTCGCGCGCTATCGGCCGGGCCTGGTGCGCGTGCAGCCGGAATTCGACGAGAGCTGGGTCGAGAAGCAGATGCAATTTCGCGACGACTTTGCCCAGCCGATCGTCACCGTCGACTACCACCGCCGCTTGCTGCCGCTCGATGGCCCGTGGCCGGGCTTGTACGTCGCGACGCTGTCGCAGGTCTATCCGGAGGACCGCGGCACGAATTATGCGGTGCGTATCGGCAGCGCCGCAGCCCGGCGACTGCTGGACGAAGCCGGCGCATGGCAGGCCGCGGGCGATCTTGCGCCCCCGCTTCGATCATGACAGTCAAACGAGATTGACGATGCCCCCGGCCATTGAAATCTCCGAGCTGCGGCACTGCTATGGCGAGCGTGAAGTGCTGCGCGGCGTCAGCCTGACGATCGAGCGCGGCGAGATCTTCGCCCTGCTCGGACCGAATGGTGGCGGCAAGACCACGCTGTTCAAGATCCTTGCCACGCTGATGCGCGCCGACCACGGAACGGTGCGCGTGCTCGGCGCCGACCTCGCGAGCGACGCCGCCCGCGTGCGCCCGCGGCTCGGCGTGGTTTTCCAGAACCCGGGTCTCGATCCCAAGCTGACGGTCGCGGAGAACCTCGTCCATCACGGTCATCTGTACGGCCTCGGCGGCGCGGCGCTCCGCGAACGGGTGCGGGTGGTGCTCGACCGGCTCGCGCTCGCCGACCGCGCGGGCGATCGCGTCGAGACGCTCTCCGGCGGGCTCGCGCGCCGCACCGAGCTCGCTCGGGGGCTGCTGCACTCCCCCGAGCTGCTGCTGCTCGACGAGCCAAGCACTGGTCTCGATCCCGCGGCACGGCGCGACTTCGGCCAGCACCTGCGCACGCTGCGCGAGCGCGACGGGACCACGGTCGTGCTCACCACGCACTACATGGAAGAGGCGGAGCGCGCCGACCGGGTCGCCGTGCTGCACGAAGGCTCGCTGGTAGCGGTCGGCACTCCCGACGAGCTCAAGCGCAGCGTCGGCGGCGACGTGGTCGTGGTCGATGCCGAGGCGCCGGAGGCGCTGCGCGAGAAGATCCAGGGCCGCTTCGGCCTGAGCGCGCAGATCGTCGACGGATCGCTGCGCTTGGAGCGCGCGCGCGGCCACGAGTTGGTGCGCGACGTCGTCGAGGCGTTTCCCGGCGAGGTACGGTCGGTGACGTTCGGCCGCCCGACGCTGGAGGACGTCTTCGTGCACGTCACCGGACGCCGCTTCTGGGAAGCGAACGGAGAGCGGCCGACATGATCGCCTATTGGCGTCCGGTCGCCACGCTGTGGTGGCGTGAAGTCATCCGCTTCGTCCGCCAGCGCAGCCGCTTGTTCGGCTCGCTCGCCCAGCCGCTGGTTTTCTGGATGTTGCTCGGCGGGGGAATGAACGCCTCGTTCCGACCCGCCGCCGGGGCGGGCGGCACCAACTACGTCGAGTACTTCTATCCGGGCGTGATGGTCATGGTGCTGCTGTTCACGGCGATCTTCGCGACGATCTCCGTGGTCGAGGACCGCCGCGAGGGGTTCCTGCAGGGCGTGCTGGTGGCTCCGGTGTCGCGCGCTCAGATTGTCTTCGGCCAGGCGCTCGGCGGCACCACGCTCGCGCTCGTGCAGGGAACGATCTTCCTCGCGCTAGCGCCGCTCGCGGGGATCTCGCTCGGTGTCGCGTCGGTCCTCGGCTCGGTAGGGGTGATGTTTCTCCTCGCGTTTGCGCTCACCAGCCTGGGCCTGGCGATCGCCTGGAAGATGGAATCCACGCAGGGGTTCCACGCCATCATGAACCTGCTGCTGATGCCGATCTGGTTCTTGTCAGGAGCGGTGTTCCCGGTGTCCGGCGTGCCGCGAGCGCTTGGATGGGTGATGCGACTGAACCCGCTGACCTACGGAATGGCGGCATTGCGCCGCGCTCTCTATTCGCAGAATACGCTGGCAGTGAGCGCGTTGCCCGCGCTCGTGCCGGCGCTCGCGGTGACCGCCTGCTTCGCCGCGGCGGCGTTTCTGGCCGCGGCTTGTATGGCTCGTCGGTCTGCGGCGTAGCGAAAGGGGCCGGGAGTCCGTTGCCGGATGGCAAGAGACTCCCGACCCTTTTCGCCCTCGAGGCTCTAGGCCGCGACCTTCTGGTATCCCTTGCCGACCTTGCGGATCCGCTTCGCGCGGCTCCACTGCGCCAGGCTGATGCCCGTCTGGCGACCGGCGACCTTGCGCACTTCGTCGAGCGTGAACGCGTCACCGAGCTTCTTGAAGAACTTCTCGGCTTGCGGCGGTCCTTTCCGCGTGGCTCGCGGCCGCCCGCCTTTGCCGGCCGGCGCGCCTCGTCCGCGCTGCTCCGTCGGTCCAGCGCCGAACAGATCGGACTTGAAGCTGCGCTCCTCGGTGATGAGCTTCTCGAGCTTCGTCGCCGTGTTGCGGATCTCTTCGCGCAGCGAGTCGAGCGCGTTCTTCGCCGCCGCTCGTGCCGCTCGGACGATGGTGAGCGCGCTCGTCATTGCTTTTCGTTGTTTTCGCCGTTTCGGCATTGATCATGTCCTCCTATGTTCCACCGCTTCCAGTTTCCGATTGAGCTGCCTCGATTATGGCAGTTAAATCAATGCGCAGTCAATGTATGGCGAGTCTCCATATGCGCATATGGACGGTCTCCTGACAACCCCCGACTGACACATTGGTTGTCCCCGCCGTAGCCGTTTCGCGGTGGCTTCTAGACAATTCTCGACGCTACGATCATCATCTCCCCATGGAATCGACTCACCGGCGTACTGAAGCGGACATGGATACGGACGCGTGGATCGAGTCTCTCGAAGGCATGGCTCGAGAGCGTGGAGTGGCCGCCGCGGGCCGCCTGCTGTCGCGCCTCGTCGAGCACGGGCAAGGCCTCGGGCTCGCGTTCGCCGGGCCGCTCAACACCCCGTACCTAAACACGATTTCGCTCGAAGCCCAGCCGCCCTATCCGGGGGACCGAGAGATCGAGCGCCGCATCAAGAGCCTGATCCGCTGGAACGCCATGGCCATGGTGGTCAAAGCCAACAAACAGACCGCGGGCATTGGCGGGCACATCTCGACCTACGCCTCGTGCGCGACGCTGTTCGAGGTGGGCTTTCAGCACTTCTTTCGCGGTCGCGACGGCGGCGCTTCGGGAGACCAGATCTTCTTCCAGGGGCACGCCTCTCCGGGCATTTACGCGCGGGCGTATCTCGAAGGCCGGATCAGCGAGGCGGAATTGCACGCGTTCCGGCGCGAGCTGTCTCCGGGCGGCGGCCTCTCGTCTTATCCGCACCCGTGGCTGATGCCCGACTTCTGGCAGTTCCCGACCGTGTCGATGGGATTGTCGCCGATCTCGGCGATCTATCAAGCGCGCTTCAACCGCTATCTGCGGGCTCGCGGGCTCTGCGACACCTCCGACAGTCGCGTCTGGGCGTTCCTCGGCGACGGCGAAATGGACGAGCCGGAGAGCCTTGGAGCGATCACGCTGGCGGCGCGCGAGCAGCTCGACAACCTGATCTTCGTCGTCAATTGCAATCTGCAGCGGCTCGACGGCCCGGTGCGCGGCAACGGAAAGATCATACAAGAGCTCGAAGCGGTGTTCCGCGGCGCCGGCTGGAACGTGATCAAAGTGATCTGGGGCGACGACTGGGATTCGCTCTTGGCGCGCGACGACGAAAGACTGTTGATGCACCGGATGAACGATGCGGTCGACGGCGACTATCAGAAGTACACCGTCGAGTCGGGCGCATACATTCGCGAGCACTTCTTCGGCACGCATCCACAGCTGCTGGCGATGGTCGAGGGATTGACGGACGCCAAGCTGCACAAGATGCGCCGTGGGGGCCACGATCCCGAGAAGGTCTATGCCGCGTACAAGGCGGCGGTGGAGCACCGCGGCTCGCCGACCGTCGTTCTCGCCAAGACGGTCAAGGGCTGGGGACTCGGGGAGGTCGGCGAGGGACGAAACGTCACGCACCAGCAGAAGAAGCTCTCGGAGAAGGAACTGCGCAGCTTCCGCGACCGCTTCGGTATTCCGATCGGCGATCGGGAACTGCTCGAGACGCCCTTCTACAGGCCCGCGGAGGACAGCGAGGAGATGCAGTACCTGCTCGAGCGCCGTCGCGCGCTCGGCGGGTTCGTTCCCAAGCGTATCGTGCGGGCCGAACCGATCGAGCCGCTAGCCGAGGATCTGTTCGCCGAGTTCCTGAAGAGCAGCGGCGACCGCGAGGTCGCCACCACCATGGTGTTCGTGCGCTTGCTGCGCCACTTGATGAGCTCTCCGGGCATCGGCAAGGCGATCGTGCCGATCGTTCCGGACGAGGCGCGGACCTTCGGAATGGACGCCCTGTTCCGCAAGCACGGCATCTATTCGTCGGTCGGGCAGCGCTACGAGCCCGTCGATTCCGACGTGGTCGCCTACTATCGCGAGGCGCAGGACGGCCAGTTGCTCGAGGAAGGCATCACGGAAGCCGGCGCCATGGCCTCGTTCACCGCGGCGGCTACGGCCTATGCCACGCACGGCGTGGTGACGATTCCATTCTACACGTTCTACTCGATGTTCGGGTTCCAGCGGGTCGGCGATCTCATCTGGCAGAACGCCGACGCGCGGGGGCGCGGCTTTCTCATCGGCGCTACGGCGGGGCGGACCACGCTCTCTGGGGAAGGCTTGCAGCACCAAGACGGCCACAGTCACGTGCTGGCGAGCGTCGTGCCCACCGTGCGGGCCTACGATCCCGCCTACGCCTACGAGATCGCCGCCATCGTGCGCGAGGGCATCCGCCGCATGTGGGTGGAGCAGGAAGACGTGGTCTACTACCTGACCGTGCAGAACGAGATGTACACGATGCCGGCGATGCCCGAGGGCGTCGCGGACGGTATCCTGCGCGGCATGTATCGCCTCGACCCGGCGGAGGGGCCGGCCGCATGGCCGCGCGTGCATCTGTTCGGCAGCGGCGCGATCCTGCGCGAAGCGCGCCGCGCCAAGCATCTGCTCGCCGAGCGCGAGGTGGCCGCCGACGTGTGGAGCGTCACCAGCTACAGCGAGCTTCGTCGCGACGCGCTCGACGCCGAGCGGTGGAACCGCCTTCATCCCGAAGAGAAGCCGCGCATGCCGTACGTGAGTCGGTTGCTCGCCGGCGAACCCTGGCCGATCGTCGCGGCCAGTGATTACCTGAAGATCCTTCCCGATCAGGTCGCGCGGTTCGTTCCGTCGACTTTCGTGGCGCTCGGTACGGACGGCTTCGGACGCAGCGACGACCGCCGACCGCTGCGGCGCTTCTTCGAGGTGGACGCGGAATCGATCGCCGTCGCGGCGCTCTCCGAGCTGTCCCGCTCCGGCTGCATCGACGCGAGCCGGGCGGCAGCCGCCATTCGCGATTTCGGCATCGACTCCGAGGCGCCGAATCCCGAACGGGTGGCCGGAGTGCCGCGGGAACGTCCGTGAGAGTCGCGCTGCTGTCGGGATTGGCGGCCGCGGGCGCGGCGGCGGCGATTGTCCTTGCGGGCGGCATCGACCTCGAGGTGGGCCTGCTGGCGGCGGTCGCCGGAATCACCTTTGCCGATCTCGCCCGCCGCGCGTTTCGCGAGCCGGCCGCTGGGCGCAACGACCCGACCGATCTGGCGACCTCTTTGGCGTTCCTGGCGATCCTCATCGCCGCGGCGTTTGACGCCGGCCGCGCGGCCGGCGGCGGCCGCGGCGACTGGATCGCGCGCGCCGCCGGCTTGCCGATCATCGCCGCCGGGCTCGTGCTGCGCGCCCTCGCGATGCGCGCGCTCGGCGCGAGCTTCGTAGTCCGCCTCGGCGTGCGCGACGATCAAGCGCTGGTCGACGCCGGTCCGTACCGCTGGATCCGCCACCCGAACTATGCCGCGCTGATGCTCGTCGCGTGCGGCACGGCGGTGTCGCTGTCGAGCCCGCTGGCGCTCGCGGCCACCGTGTGCCTGTGGCTCCCCGTGGTGCTGCTGCGTATCGCCCGCGAGGAGCGCATGATGACCGAGCGCTTCGATCGACGGTATCGCACGTACATGAGCCGAACCTGGCGGCTGATCGCCGGCATCTATTGATGGGCGGCGGCTAAGGAGATCGGACTGCGCGTCGTCGTTCTACAGCACGAGTCGATCGAGGGACCCGGCGTCTGGGCCGAGACGCTGCTCGAGTACGGCGCCTCGGTGGAGACCGTGCTGGTGCCGAAGGTCGGCGTTCCCGCGGGCGCGCAGGATGCCGACCTGTTGATCTCCATGGGCGGGTCGATGAGCGTCAACGATCCGCTACCGTGGATCGCCGAAGAGATCGAGCTCCTCGAGCGGCGCATCTACTCGGGCCGCCGGCTGGTTGGCGTCTGTCTGGGCTCGCAGCTCATCGCCAAGGCAGCGGGCGGCCGGGTAGAGCCGGGGAGAGCGTTCGAGATCGGCTTTCACACCGTCGAGCTGACCGAAGAAGGTCGAGCCGACCCTGTCTCGTCGGTCCTGCCACCTCGGCTCTCCGTGCTGCAATGGCACGGCGAGATCTTCCGCGACGTCCCCGACGCGATTCCGCTCGCGCGCTCGACCACCTATCCCGTGCAGGCGTTCCGCGTTGGCCGCGCGTACGGCTTGCTCTTTCACCTCGAGGCGACGCTGCACTCGATCGCCGCGATGGCGCACGCATTCCCGGACGACCTGAAGCGCGGCGGCCTGTCGCCGGCGGCTCTACTCGAGAGCGCGCAGCGAGATCTGCCCGTGATCCACGAGCACGCACGCCGCTTCCTCGCCGAGGTGCTGCGAGCCGCTTAGTACCCGCGCGCCTCGAGGGTCAGCGTCGCGTGGGGATCACGTGACGCACGCCGCCGCGCGGATCCGGATGGTCGCCGCTGTAGCGAGGGATCAAGTGCCAATGGGTATGCTCGATCGACTGCCCGGCGGCGGCGCCGTCGTTGACGCCGACGTTGAAGCCGTCCGGCCGCAGCTCGCGGAGCAGCGCCTCCCGTTCCTTGCGGAGCAAGCGGTAGCAGGCTTCGACCTCGGCGGGACTGAGATCGAAGAAGCTCTGACAATGCCGCTTCGGGACCACCAGCGTATGCCCGCGCGATGCGGGCTCCTTGTCGCGTACCGCCGTGGCGAGCTCGTTCTCGCTGACCGCGCGAAGGCCCAGATCGCAGAACGGGCAATTCCCCGAGCTACTCATTCCCTTCCTCCTGGTCCGGTCGAATCAGACTGACGAGCCTAAGAGAGAAGCGCCGCAGGGTCAATGAGCGACAACGGAGGGTAGCGGACACGAACGATACGGGAACGGCCGTCCCCGTGTCGAGACCGTCCGCGAGGAACTGGCCGCCGACCGAGGGCGGGGGAAGACAAAGGAGCCGAGGAATATGGCCGTAAACGATCGTTGCGGCCGGTTCCCCGCGCCTCAGAGCATCGGGCTCGAGGGGATATGCGTCTCGCCCATGAGGAGCGCGTCGACGCCTCGGGCGGCCTCGCGGCCTTCCCAGATCGCCCAAACCACCAGTGACTGGCCACGGCGCAGATCGCCGCAGGCGAAGACTCCCGGCTCGCTCGTCATGTAGTTGCGGTCGACGTGCACGTTGCCTCGCCCGTCGAGCTTCAATCCGAGGTCGTCGATCGGGCCTCGGCGCTCCGGTCCAACGAAGCCGAGCGCCAGTAGCACGAGATCGCAGTCCATCTCGAACTCGCTACCGGGGATCTCGACCATGCGCATGCGGCCGTCGTCGCCGCGTTGCCACTCCAGACGGACGCCGTGGAGCTTTTGCACCCGGCCGTGCTCGCCCGAGAAGCGCTTGGTGTTGATCGAGAAGTCGCGGACGACGCCCTCCTCGTGCGAGCTCGAGGTGCGGAAGATCATCGGCCAATGGGGCCAGGGCATGTCTTCGGTGCGCTTGTCGGGCGGGCGCGGCAGCAGCTCGAACTGGTGGACCGAGATTGCTCCCTGGCGGTTCGACGTGCCGAGACAGTCGGACCCGGTGTCGCCGCCGCCGAGGATGATCACGCGCTTGCCGCGCGCGGTGATCTGGCCGGCCACGGCGTCTTCGGCGACGACCTTGTTTTGCTGCGGCAGGAACTCCATCGCGAAGTGAATACCATCGAGCTCGCGGCCCGGGATCGGCAGGTCGCGCGCCTGCGTGGAGCCGCCGGCCAGGCACAAAGCGTCGAACTCGCGGCGCAGCTTCGCGGTCGGCAGATCGACGCCGACGTTCGCGTTGGTCACGAACGTCACGCCCTCGGCGCGCATTTGCTCCATGCGCCGGTCGATCAGGTGCTTCTCCAGCTTGAAGTCGGGAATACCGTACCGCAGCAGGCCGCCGATGCGGTCGTCGCGCTCGAATACCGTCACCGCATGGCCGGCGCGAGCGAGCTGCTGCGCGCAGGCGAGGCCGGAGGGGCCGGAGCCGACCACGGCGACCGTCTTGCCGGTGCGGCGTGGCGGGGGAATCGGCGCCACCCACCCCTCGTGCCAGGCGTGGTCGACGATCTGCTTCTCGATCTGCTTGATCGTCACCGGGTCGTTGTTGATGTTGAGGACGCAGGCTTCTTCGCACGGCGCCGGGCAGACGCGGCCGGTAAACTCCGGGAAGTTGTTGGTGGAGTGCAGGCGCTGGATCGCTTCCTTCCAGCGGCCGCGGTACACGAGGTCGTTCCAATCGGGGATGATGTTTCCGAGGGGACAGCCCTTGTGACAGAAGGGGATGCCGCAATCCATGCAGCGCGCGCCTTGCGCGCGAAGCTTGCCTTCCGGGAGCTTGCCCTCGAGCTCCTGCCAGTCCTTCAGCCGTTCCTCGACCGGCCGCCGCGGCGGCAGCTCGCGAGGGGTCTCCAGAAAACCCGTGATCTTGCCCATGGCTTCTTCCGAGGAGAGGGACTTACCGCGGGCGACCTTCGCTCGCACGCGGCCAAAGACTTCTTTCTCCCCCTCTCATTCCTTTTCTCGTTGCGGGCTCGGCGAAGCCGAGCCCGCGTGGCCGCGCGGTGGTCCTGTGGTGAATTCTCCCTGTCTAGATCGAGGCCAGCTTCGCCGCGTCGCTGTCGAGGTGCTGGGCGGCGAGCACCTTGCGGTACTCGACCGGCACGACCCGTACGAATTTCTTGGTGATCTCCTTCCAGCCCGACAGCATGCGCCAGGCGAGCTTGCTCTCGGTCAGGTCGTAGTGCCGGCGCACCAGGTCGTGGACCGTCCTCACGTCGCCGTCGTCGAGCGGGTCGAGGCCCACCATGCCCTTGTTGCAGCGGCGCTCGAAGTCGCCGTCGGCGTCGAGCACGTAGGCGAGGCCGCCGCTCATTCCGGCGGCGAAATTGCGTCCGGTCTTGCCAAGCACGACCACCAGTCCCTTGGTCATGTATTCGCATCCGTGGTCGCCGACCCCCTCGACGACCGCCACCGCGCCGCTGTTGCGCACGGCGAAGCGCTCTCCCGCCAGGCCCCGCAGGAAGACTTCGCCGCCGGTTGCTCCGTACAGCGAGACGTTGCCGACGATCGAGTTCTCCTCGGGGACGAACGTGGCTTCGCGCGGCGGCACGACGACGATCCGCCCCGCCGACATGCCCTTGGCGAAGTAGTCGTTGGCGTCGCCCTCGAGGCGCACCGAGATGCCCGGGGCGAGGAACGCCCCGAAGCTCTGCCCCGCCGAGCCGCGTAGGGCGATCTGGATGGTCTCGGGCGGGAGGCCATCGGCGCCGTAGCGCCGCGAGATCTCCGCCGAAAGCATCGTGCAGACCGTGCGGTTGACGTTGCGGATCGGCAGACTGATCTTCACCGTCTCGCGCCGCTCGAGCGCGGGACGAGCGAGATCGATCAATTGGTTGTCGAGCGCCTTGTCGAGGCCGTGGTCCTGCGCTTCCACGCAGTGGATCGGCGTGTCGCTCGACACGTCGGGCTTGTGCAGGATCGGCGTGAGATCGATGCCCTTGGCTTTCCAATGCTCGATCGCATCCCTCGGCTCGAGCATGTCCACTCGGCCGACCATCTCGTCGACGGTGTGGAAGCCGAGCTCGGCCATGATCTCGCGCAGCTCCTCGGCGACGAACGTCATGAAGTTGATCACGTGCTCGGGCCGGCCCTCGAAGCGCCGGCGCAGTACCGGGTCCTGGGTAGCGATGCCGACCGGGCAGGTGTTCAGGTGGCAGACGCGCATCAGGATGCAGCCCGAGGCCACCAGCGCGGCGGTGGCGAAGCCGAACTCCTCGGCGCCGAGCAGCGCCGCGATTGCCACATCGCGCCCCGTCTTCAACTGGCCGTCGGTCTCGACGCGGATGCGACCGCGCAGGTTGTTCATCACCAGCACCTGCTGGGTCTCGGCGAGGCCGAGCTCCCACGGCGTGCCGGCGTGCTTGATCGAGGTGAGCGGCGAGGCGCCGGTGCCGCCTTCGTATCCGCTGATCAGTACCACGTCGGCCTTGGCCTTGCAGACGCCGGCCGCCACCGTGCCGACGCCGATCTCGGAGACCAGCTTGACGCTCACCCGTGCGCGGTCGTTGGCGTTCTTCAGGTCGTAGATCAGCTGCGCGATGTCCTCGATCGAGTAGATGTCGTGGTGCGGCGGCGGCGAGATCAGGCCGACGCCGGGCGTCGAGTAGCGGATCTTGGCGATGTACTCGTCGACCTTGTGACCGGGCAGCTGACCGCCCTCGCCGGGCTTCGCGCCCTGGGCGATCTTGATCTGCAGCTCGTCGGCGTTGACCAAGTAGTGCGAGGTCACGCCGAACCGACCCGACGCCACCTGCTTGATCGCGCTGCGCCGCAGGTCGCCGTTCTCGTCGGGAGTGAAGCGCGCCGGGTCCTCGCCGCCTTCGCCGGTGTTCGACTTGCCGCCGATGCGGTTCATGGCGATGGCCAGCGTTTCGTGCGCCTCGCGGCTGATCGAGCCGAGCGACATCGCGCCGGTCTTGAAGCGCTTGACGATCTCGGAGGCGGGCTCGACCTTCTCGAGCGGAATGGGAATTCCCGGCTTGAGCTTCAGCAGCCCGCGCAGCGTACGGAGCTTCTCGCTGTGATCGTTGACCTCCGCGGAGTACTGCTTGAACAGCGCGTACTTGCCGGAGCGCGCCGCGTGCTGCAGCTTGGCGATCGTCTCCGGGTTGTAGGCGTGGTATTCGCCGCGCCGGCGCCACTGGTACTGCCCGCCGGCATCGAGCTCGCCGTCGAGCGACGGCGAGACCTCGTAGGCGTAGTCGTGACGGGCCTTCACCTCGGCGGCGATGGTGTCGAGGCCGATGCCCTCGATCTGCGACGCCGTCCATGTGAAGTACTTGTCGATCAACTCGCGGGAGAGCCCGACGGCCTCGAAGATCTGCGCGCCGTGGTAGCTCTGCAGCGTCGAGATGCCCATCTTGGACATCACCTTGAGCAGGCCCTTGCCGATCGCCTTGCGGTAGTGCTCGACAGCCTCCTCGGCACCGACCCCCTTGATTACTCCCTCCTCGACCATGTCGATCACGGTCTCGTAGGCGAGATACGGGTTGAACGCGCCCGCTCCGTAGCCGACGAGCAGCGCGAAGTGGTGGATCTCGCGCGGCTCGCCGCTCTCGACGACCAGGCCGCAGCGCGTGCGCGTGCCCTTGCGGATCAGGTGGTGGTGGACGGCCGCCACGGCGAGCAGCGACGGGATCGGCGCGTGCTCCTTGTCGACGCCGCGATCGGAGAGCACCAGAATCGTCGCTCCGGCGGTGACCGCGTCGGAAGCGTTTTGGCAGAGGTCCTCGACGGCCTTCTCGAGCGCCGCCTCGCCGCCCTCGCAGTGGAAGAGCGTCGACAGCGTGATGGTCCGCAGACCCTCTTGATCGAGCTCTTTGATGCGCTCGAGATCCGCGTTGCCGAGCGCCGGCGTCTTCACCTCGAGCTGCCGGCAATGCAGCGGCGTCTCCTCGAACAGGTTCTGCTCGGCGCCGAGCATGGTGGAGACCGACATCACCAGCTCCTCACGGAGCGGGTCGATCGAGGGGTTGGTGACCTGGGCGAAGAGCTGCTGGAAGTAGCCGAACAGCAACTGCGGGCGGTCCGACAGCACCGCCGGCGGCGTGTCGGTGCCCATCGAGCCGACCGCCTCCTGGCCGTTGATCGCCATCGGCGCCATCAACAACCTGAGGTCCTCGATCGTGTAGCCGAAGGCCTGCTGCTGCTCGAGCAGCGTTGCCTTGTCGAAGCGCTCGGGCAGCGACTGCGCCGGCGGTAAGCTCGATAGCCTCACCAGGTTCTCGTCGAGCCACTGCTGGTAGGGCCGGCGCGCCGCCATGCGCTCCTTGATCTCGTCGTCGCCGACGATGCGGCCGAGGCTGGTGTCGACCAGGAACATGCGCCCGGGCTGGAGCCGCCCCTTGGCCTCGACGTTCTCGGGTGGAATGTCGAGCACGCCGACCTCGGAGGCCATGACCACCAGGCCGTCCTTGGTGACCACGTAGCGCGAGGGGCGCAGTCCGTTGCGGTCGAGCACCGCGCCGATGCGCACGCCGTCGGTGAAGGCGATCGACGCCGGACCGTCCCACGGCTCCATTAGGCAGGACTGGTACTCGTAGAAAGCGCGCTTCGTCTCGCTCATCGACTCGTGGTTCTGCCACGCCTCGGGGATCATCATCATGACGGCGTGGTCGATCGAGCGGCCGGTGAGCATCAGCAGCTCGAGCGCGTTGTCGAACTTCGCCGAGTCCGAGCCCCGTGGATTGATGATCGGCACGATCTTCTCGACGTCCTCGCCGAACAGCGGCGAGGCGAAGTTCTTCTCGCGGGCGTGCATCCAGCTCTCGTTGCCGCGCAGCGTGTTGATCTCGCCGTTGTGGGCGAGGAAGCGGTAGGGGTGCGCGCGATCCCAGGACGGCAGCGTGTTGGTGGAGAATCGCTGGTGCACCAGCGCCAGCGCGGAGGCGATGGCCGGGTCACGGAGGTCCTTGTAGAACTTCGGGATCTGCCACGAGATCAGCAGGCCCTTGTAGACCACGGTGCGCGACGAGAGGCTGGCGACGTGGAAGGCCTCGTTCTCCGGCATCCCGGAGTCGGTCACGCGGTTCTCGACCACCTTGCGCACGACGTAGAGCTTGCGCTCGAGCGTCGCCTGGTCCTTCACGCTCCGGCCGTCGCGGCCGATGAAGATCTGGCGGATCTCCGGCATGATCGCCCGCGCCTGCGGCCCGCACTCGGCGGAATCGACCGGAACGTGCCGCCAGCCGATCAGCCGGAGACCGGCCTCGCGCACCGCGCTCTCGAAGATCTCTTGACATTCGTTGCGCTGGTTCGTCTCGCGCGGCAGGAACACCATGCCCACGCCGTACTCGCCGGGCTCGGGCAAACGGTGCTTTTGCGCCGCCAGCTCTTTCTTGAAGAACGCGTGCGGGATCTGCAGCAGGATGCCCGCGCCGTCGCCGGTCAGCGGATCGCAGCCGCAGGCGCCGCGGTGCTCGAGGTTGGCGAGCACCGTGAGGCCCTTCTCGACGATGTCGTGCGACTTCTCGCCGCGCACGTTGACCACGAAGCCGACGCCGCAGGCGTCGTGCTCGAAACGCGGATCGTAGAGTCCCTGCTTTTTCAATCTCTCCATGGCGTCAACCCCGTGCCACGCGATGTCCGTTGCGCCGCGCCCGCTTGTCCGCGGGCGCCGTCTCGGCGCCGAGCGGAGGGGCGGAAACCCTCGGAAGCTTCAGCTGGGATCGTTCGGTATGCGTCGATAGCACCACCATCGTCTCGGTCTTCTCGACGCCGTTGATCGAGCGCAGTCGGCTAATCAGCGCCTCGAGCGAGGACGTATTCGCGGTCTTCACCTTGAGCAGCAGCGTGTGGCCGCCGGTGACGTGGTGGCACTCGAGCACGTCCTCGATCGCTTCGATCTCGCTCTCGAAGCTGCCGATCAATTGCGGGTGGCTGACGTAGACGCCGATGAACGCGGTGATGTCCATACCGAGGCTGCGCGCGTCGAGGGTCGCGTGGTAGCCGCGGATCACGCCGCCGTCCTCGAGCTTCTTCACCCGCTCGATCACCGACGGAGCCGACAGCCCGACCCGCTCGCCGATCTTGGCGAGCGACGTCCGGCAGTTCTCCTGCAGGAGCGAGAGGATGCCGAGGTCGATGTCGTCGAGATCAATGTCCGTGTCTTCACCTAATTTCATGAGGTAAAACCCCAAAAGCTCCGAACGGTTATTCGATGAAATGACGTATGTCAAGCGGTTCATTAGGAAATTCGTGAATCGTTCGCGTCTTGACGCTGGGCATCGAAGCCGGCAGCTCCGTCGGTGTCGTCGAAGACGAGCGCCAGCGCGCTCGGTGTCGCCTTTCAGGCCGACCCGCACGACCGAACCGGCAAGGGAAGTGGGGCCATCGGCTCACCGCCGCCCGTTGCCGGCGAGCTCGACGAACGAGCGAAACAACCGTCGCTGCGCAGGGTCGTCGATCTGCATTTCCGGGTGCCACTGCACGGCGACGCACAGCGAATGGATCTCGTGCTCCACCGCCTCGACGATGCCGTCATCCGCCCAGGCTACGGCCTTCAAACCGGGCGCCAGTATGCGGATCGCCTGGTGGTGCCAGGAGCAGACCTTGACGTCGGTGGAGCCGAGGAACGAGGCGAGCCGGCTCCCGGGTGCCACCGTGGCGCGGTGGTGCGTGTGTAGTTTCTCCGGCAGCCGGTGCTCGATGTTGCTCTTGCAGAGATCGGGCAGGTGGGGATGCAGGTCTCCGCCGAGCGCGATGTTCAGAACCTGCATGCCGCGGCAGATGCACAGAAACGGAAAATCGTCGCGGGCGAGCGCCGCGCGCGCGAGCTCGATCTCGAAAGTGTCGCGCTCCTCGGACACTCCATAGATCGTATCGTGGCCGAGGCCGGCGTAGCGCTCCGGCGCCACATCGCCCCCGCCGGACAGGATCAGCCCGTCGAGCGAGTCGAGCATGCGCGGTGGATCGGACTCGCCGGGTGGCAGGATCAGCGGGGTGCCGCCGGCGGCGCGCACCGCGTCGACGTAGTTGGTCGGCAGGTGATAGACTTCGCGGCTAGCGCTCCGGGAGTTGGTTCGTGGGTAGGAGGAGATGCCGATCAGCGGGCGGCGGCTCACTGGTAGACTCGTAGCATCTTCGCCGGGCGCAACGAAAGGTCGACGGCACGGGTGGGCGCGATGCCCGCCGGAGTTGACCGCGGCGCGCGACCTTCGTATCCTGACACACAGAAAACATCGGTGTTTTCTCGTGGAGAGAGGATTGGACGATGGGTTTCCCAGCCGTGGCGCCTGCCGGATCGTCGGCGTCACACCGCGCCAGATCCAGTACTGGGACGAGATCGGTCTGGTGAAGCCTTCGGCGCGTTCGGCCGCGGGGCGTGGTACGCGGCGGCGCTACTTCTTTCTCGACCTCGTGCGGTTGTCGGTGGTGCGCACGCTGATCGAGCGCGGCTTGAAGCCGCGGAACATCCGCAAGAGCCTGGCCGCGCTGCGCGAGGTACACCCCAAGGTGCTCGATCCGCTCGGCCAGTTGAAGCTGGTGACTGACGGCGAGCGCCTGTTCCTGGTCACCGCCGATCGACGCCGCATCCTCGACGTGATCGAGCGCCAGTTCGTGTTCTCGATCGCGCTCGGTCCTCTGGTCCGGACGCTGCGCGGCCGCATCGGGCGGCTGGCGATCGGCACCGGCGGATCGTTGCGCCCAGCGACTGGCACGGCTCGGCCCCGGCGTCGCGCGCCGGCGGGGTGGAAAAGACGGGTCGGCGCGTGAGCGAGGTGCTAGGACTGCCGCTCGGGCTTCCCGACAAGGCGCCGCCGGTCGTCAAGCTGACGCCGATGGTGCAGCAATATCTGCGCGTCAAGGAGAGTTATCCCGACGCGATCCTCCTCTACCGGCTCGGTGACTTCTACGAGATGTTCTTCGAAGACGCCGAGCGCGCCAGCCGGCTGCTCGATCTGACGCTCACCTCGCGCAACAAGGGAGACGAAGCTCCCATCCCGCTCTGCGGCGTGCCGCATCACTCGGTCCAGCCCTACGTCCAGAAGCTGCTCGAGCACGGCCTCAAGGTGGCGATCTGCGAGCAGGTCGAAGATCCGGCGACCGCCAAGGGTATCGTCGAGCGCAAGGTGGTGCGCGTGGTCACGCCTGGCACAGTGCTCGAGGAGGAGAGCCTCGACCCGCGAGCGCCGAGCTATCTCACCGCGGTCGTGGCGTGCGGCGAGCGATCGGCGTTGGCGGTCGTCGATCTTTCGACCGGAGAGCTGCGCGCGGCCGAGATCGACTCGCTCGAAGCGCTGTGCGAGGAGCTCGGCCGGTTGCGACCGCGCGAGGTGGTGATGGCCGCGGGCTCGATACCGCCGCCCGCGTCGGCACGCCTGCCCGCGGCGCTGCGTACCAGCGAGCTGCCGGCCGCCGAGTTCTCCGCCGAGCGGTTGTTCGGTTGGCTCGAGACCCGCGGCGGGGCGGCGGCGATCGACTTCTGGCGCTGCCGGCCGCTCGCCGCCGGCGCGCTCGGCGCCCTGCTCAGCGTGCTTGACGGGCAGCTCGTCGGCACGGCGCACCTGCGCACGCCGGAGCCGTACGCCATCGCCGAATTTCTGGTCGTCGACGAAGCCAGCCGCCGAAACCTCGAGCTCGTCGAGAACACGCGCGGCGAGCGCGGCGGGTCGCTGCTCGCGGTGCTCGACCGCGCGCTGACGCCGATGGGGGCGCGCGTGCTGCGCCGCTGGCTGCTCTATCCGCTGCTCGATCCGTCGCGCATCGGCCGGCGGCTCGACGCCGTGGAGGAGCTGGTGGAGAGCTCGGCGCTACGCGACGATCTCGGCGGGTCGCTCGACGGCCTCGGCGATCTCGAGCGCCTGGCGGGGCGGATCGGTAGCGGCTCGGCCTCGCCGCGGGATCTGGCGCGGCTGCGCCAGGCGCTCGGGCGGGCCGAGGCTGCCCAGACGCGGCTTGCCGAGGCGAGCTCGGCGCTGCTCGGCGAGCTCGGCGCCGGGATCTCTCCGCTCGCGGATCTCCGCGACCTCGTCGCCCGCGCGCTGGTCGACGTGCCGCCGCTCTCGTCCAAGCAGGGCGACCTCGTCCGCTCCGGTTATTCGCCCGAGGTCGACGATCTGCGCGCGCTTCGTCGCGACGGCAAGAGCTGGATCGCCGAGCTCGAGGCGCGCGAGCGGGCGCGCACCACCATCGGCTCGCTGAAGGTCCGCTACAACAAGGTGTTCGGCTACTACATCGAGGTCACCAACGCGAACCTGCGGCTGGTGCCGGCCGACTACCAGCGCAAGCAGACGATCGCCGGCGGCGAGCGCTTCGTGACCCCGGAGCTGAAGGAGTACGAGGCAAAAGTGCTCGGCGCCGAGGAGCGCCTGCGCGCGCTCGAGGCGGAGCTGTTCGCGGTGTTGGTGGCCGAGGGGGCCGCGCGCCTCGCGGAGATCGTCGCCACCGCCGGCGCGCTCGCCGAGATCGACGCCCTGCGCTCGCTCGCCGAGGTGGCGGTCGACGGCCGCTACGTGCGGCCGAGCCTGGATCGCTCCACGGTGCTCGAGATCCACGAGGGACGCCACCCGGTGATCGAGCGCGCGCTGCCGCCTGGGCGCTTCGTGCCGAACGACACCGATCTCGATCCCGAGCGCGCTCAGGTGATCGTCCTTACCGGCCCGAACATGGCGGGGAAGTCGACCTACCTCCGGCAAAACGCGCTGATCGTCTTGATGGCGCAGATGGGCGGCTTCGTGCCCGCCTCGCGGGCGCGAGTCGGCGTCGTCGACCGCATATTCACGCGCGTTGGCGCGGCCGACGACCTGGCCGCGGGCGACTCCACGTTCATGGTCGAGATGAAGGAGACGGCGCACATCCTCGCGCACCTGACGCTGCGCTCGTTGGTCGTGCTCGACGAAATCGGCCGCGGCACCAGCACGTTCGACGGCATCTCGATCGCCTGGGCGGTGGCCGAGCACCTGCATGCCTCGCCGGCGCGGCCGAAGACCCTGTTCGCGACGCACTTTCACGAGCTCACCGATCTCGCCCTGACCGCCGAGCGCGTGGCGAACTTCTCGGTGGCGGTGAAGGAGTGGCAGGGCGACGTGGTCTTTTTGCGCCGCATCGTGCCGGGCCCGGCGAGCCAGAGCTACGGAATCCACGTGGCCCGGCTCGCTGGCGTGCCCGACGGCGTGATCGCGCGCGCGCAGGAGATCTTGCGGAACCTCGAGAGCGGAGAGCGCGACGAGGCCGGCGAGCCCCGGCTCGCCGCGCACGGCCGTCGCTCGGGGCAGCTCGGGCTGTTCGCCGCGTCGTCGCCGGAGGAGCGGGCGATCCTCGATGCCCTCCGGGAGATCGATCCGCTGACCCTGACGCCGATCGAGGCGATCGGGCGGCTGGCCGACCTGGTCGAGCGGGCGAAGCGGGAGGCCAGCCGGTCGTGAAGTCCGCCGGGAAGAATCGCCTGATCGCCGCGATCGCGGCCGTGCTCGTCGCCGGTTTAGCGTGGGGCTCTTCGGCGGAGAAGACGCTCGTCGAGCGCATCCGCTACATCGGCACCGCGTCCTACAGCCGCGTCGTCGTCGACCTGTCGGGGCCGGTCGAGTTCCGCATGACGCCGGTCGTGCCCGAAGGCGGGTCCGGCCCGCCCGACCGCCTGGTGGTCGATCTCGTTTCGGCGAAGATCGGTCCCGAGGCGCGCGAGCCGCTGTCCGTGGGGGACGTTCTGGTGCGCGGCATCCGCACGGGGCAATACGCCGTCGATACGGCGCGTATCGTGCTCGATCTCGCCGCCGAAGCCGACGCGCGCGTGTTCACGCTGCCCGATCCCTACCGGCTGGTGATCGACCTGAAGGGCAGAGGGGCGGCATCGCCGACGCAAGAGGCGACGATCCGGCGGCTCGATACGGTGCGAGTGCCGGACGGCGCCTCGGCTCGAGCGCCCGCGTCGGCGCCGCGCCGCGAAGCCGCGCCTTCCCCGCCGCGCGCGGCGGGGAAGGCTGCCGCCACGCCGCCGGCCGAGACGACGATCGCGGCCAAGCGCTTCCATGTGGTCATCGATCCCGGTCACGGCGGCAAGGACCCGGGAGCGCGCAGCGTCGGCGGGCTCGACGAGAAGGATCTCGTGCTCGCGGTCTCCCGGCGGCTCGTCGCGTTGCTGCGCGCCGAGCCGGCGATCGACGTCGCGCTCACCCGCAGCGACGACCGCTTCCTCTCGCTCGAAGAGCGAACCGGATTCGCCAACGCGCAGGGCGCCGACCTCTTCCTCTCGGTCCACGCCAACGCGAGCACGAACCCCGCGCTGCGCGGCGTCGAGGTTTACTACCTGAACAACACGGGCAACCGCGGCACGCTGCGACTCGCCGCCATGGAGAACGACCTGCGCTGGGATCCGCGCAACCCGAAGCTGCAGGCGGCGATCCCCGATCTCTCCTACATCCTGAGTGACCTGCGGCAGACCTACAAGGTCGAGGAGTCGAAGCAGCTCGCCGAGCACCTGCAAGGCGCGGTGGTCTCGCGGCTGCAGGACCGCTACGAGGGCGTCGAGGATCTCGGCGTCAAGGAGGGGCCGTTCTACGTCCTGGTCGGCGCCTATATGCCGTGCGTGCTGGTCGAGGTGTCGTTCCTCACCAACCCGGTCGAAGGCCGCCGCCTCGGAACGTCCATGTACCAGGAGGCGCTGGCGGACGGCATCTTCCAGGGGATTCGCCGCTACCTGTCGCAGGTCAGGCTCGCCAAGACACTGTGAGGTCGCGACGGGCCGCGAAGACTCGCCGAGCCTTTTGCGGTAGATTGTCCGCTTGGCCATGAACCTCGCTCGCCCAGGGCTCGCGCCCGCATTCCGTCCCGAAGACATCGTCCTGCCGGCGGTCGACGGACGACGCGAGGAGATTGGCGCGATCGCCCGCGCCGCCGTGCAGCAGGCGCGCGCGCGGCTCGACGCCTGGAACGCCGCCGGAGCGAGCGGCGCGGAGGTCGTCGAGGCGTTCACCGCAGTCATGGACCGCGTGGTCGGCTTTCTCCACGCGGCGGCGGTCGAGGACTTCGCACGTCGCAACGTGCGCGTGAACCAGAAATGCGCGGTGCTCGCGCAGGGTGGCTACGGGCGCGGCGAGCTGAACCCGTTTTCCGACGTCGACCTGCTGTTCCTCTATCAGTGGAAGGTGACGCCGTTCGTCGAGAGCGTCGCCGAGGCGATCCTCTACAGCCTGTGGGACACGGGGCTGCATGTCGGCCACGCCGTGCGCAGCGTTCCGGAGTGCGCGCGGCTCGCCGCGCGCGATCTCAAGGTGAGGACCGCGCTGCTCGACGCGCGCTTCCTCTGCGGCGACGACGACCTCGCCGCCGAGTTCGACCGCGTGGTCGAAAGTGACATCGTGCGCCGCAATCCGGACCGCTTCTTCAAGGAGAAGGTCGAGGAGAGCGCTACCCGTCATCGCGAGTACGGCGGCTCGGTCTACCTGCTCGAGCCGCACGTCAAGGAAGGCGAGGGCGGCCTGCGCGATCTGCACACCGCGCTGTGGATGGCGCGCATCAAGTTCAAGGCCAAGCGCCTGCGCGAGATCGTGCAGAAGGGCGTTGTACCGGAGAGCGAGCTCGACGCCGTCCTCGAGTCGCGCGACTTCCTGTGGAAGGTGCGCAACACCCTGCATTTCCTGAGCGGCAGCCATCAGGACCAGCTCACCTTCGAGCATCAGGAGCGGGTGGCGGCCGCATTCGGCTACCGCGACGCCGGCGAGCGGCGGGCCGTCGAACGCTTTCTCCAGGACTATTACCTGCACGCGGCGCGGCTGAAGCGCTTCGCCGATCTGGTGATCGAGCGCTGCATCGAGCGCCCGCGCCGGCTCGGGCGCATCTTCAGCCGGCGAATCCGCGCCGGAGTGCGCATCGTCGGCGGTGAGATCACCATCGACGATCCCGACGTCCTCGACGACCCAGCCGAGGTGGTCGGCGTGTTCCTCGAGTCGCAGCGCCACGGCGTCGAGATCGGCAGCCGGGCGCGGGCGCTGCTGGCTGCGGCTGCGGCGCGCCTCGAAGCAGCGTGCGCCTCGAAAGCGGTGACCCAGCCGCTCCTCGAGATCCTGCGCGGGCGAGCGCGAACCTACGAGACGCTGCGCACGATGCACGACGTCGGTGCGCTCGGCGCGCTGGTCCCGGAGTTCGGCCAACTACGCTGCATGGTGATCCGCGATTTCTACCACATCTACACGGTGGACGAGCACACGCTGCGCGCCGTCATGGAGCTCGAGCAGCTCGGTGCCGGGCGGCACCGCGAGTCGTGCCCGCTGCTCACCCAGGTGGTGCACGAGATCGAGCGGCCGGAGGTGCTCTACCTCGCCATGTTGCTGCACGACGTCGGCAAGGGACACGGGCAGGGACATTCCGACCGCGGCGCGCGGCTCGCCGAGCAGGTCGCCCGGCGGCTCGGGCTCGACGACGACGACGTGAGTCACGTCGAGCGGCTTGTCCGCCACCACCTGCTGATGTCGCACGTCGCCCAGCATCGCGACTTGCACGACGACCGGGTGATCATCGATTTCGCGCGGCACGTGGGCAGCGTGGACGTGCTGAAGCGCCTCTACGTGATGACGTTCGCGGACATGCGCGCCGTGGCTCCGAAGGTGTGGAACAACTGGCGCGACCTCCTGCTCGGCGAGCTCTACCTGCGGACGCTCGAGCTCTTCGAGAGGGGCGAGTTCGCCGAGGAGGCGCGGGAGGCGCGCGTCGAACGGGTGCGCGAGCGCCTGCGACAGCAGTTCACCGGGCGAGACGGCGGCGCGCGCGCGACGCTCCAGCTCATACTGCAGAGCATGCCGGCGAGCTATTTCCTCACCACGCCCAAGCAGAGCTTCGCGCACCACCTCGAGCTGCTGCGCGAGTTCCACGAGTCGGGCGAAGAGTTCACTTGTTCGATTCGCCATTTCAAGGACCGCGAGTTCACCGAGTTCACGGTGTGCGCGGCCGACCGGCCCGGGCTGTTCTCGATGATCGCCGGCGTGCTCGCCGCTCACGGCATGAACATTCTCGGCGCGCAGATCAGCACCAGCCGCAACGGCCTGGCGCTCGACGTCTTCCGCCTGTCGCACGGCGAGTCGACCGACCGCGTGCTCGACGAGGATCGCTGGCGGCGCGTGCGCGAGAGCCTCGGAAGCGTGCTGCGCGGCGAGACGTCGGTGGAGGCCATGGTGCGGCGCTCGCAGCGCCCGACCGTGCTCACCCGCCGGCCGCTGCCGCACATCGAGACCTCGGTGACGTTCGACCTACAGGACTCCGAGTACTACAGCCTGATCGAGGTCTCGACCCGCGATCAGATCGGCCTCTTGTTCGCGATCACCAACGCGCTCTATCGCCAGGGCTGCCTCATCCACCTGGCGAAGATCTCGACCGTGCTGCACCACGTCTACGACGTCTTCTACGTGACCGACGCCGCGGGCCACAAGATCACCGACTGGAGCCGCATGCAGGAGATCTGCGAGGCGGTGCGGCGGAGGCTGGAAGACGAGTCGCCAGCCGGGGGATGACGACGCCCGCTCCGCGCGCGCCGGCCGTCGCGATCGACCATAGCGTCGACGCTTACCTGGCGTACCTCGCCACCAGCCGCGGCCTGTCGCGCAACACGCTCGACGCTTACGGACGCGATCTTGCCGCGCTTGCCGCGTTCCTCGCCGAGCGTGGTCGCGGCGATCCTCGCGTGGTCGATGCCGACGACCTGGTCGATTACCTCGGCTGGCTGCGCGACCGATCGCTGGCGCCCGCGAGCGTGGCGCGCCGCTTCTCGGCGGCGCGCGGCTGGCTCCGCTTTCTCGAGACTTCGGGCGCGCTGCCGCGGAGCCCGGCGGCGGGCGTGCGCTCCTCGAGCCTGCCCCGCCGGCTGCCGCGCCCCTGGACGCGGGAAGACGTGCGGCGGCTTCTCGACGCGCCGTTCGATGGTCCCGGCGGCGCCCGCGATCGCGCGATGTTCGAAACGCTCTACGGCGCCGGCCTGCGCGTCTCGGAGCTGGTCTCGCTGCGCCTCGCGCAGTTGAACCTCGAAGCCGGCTACCTGTTGGTGATCGGCAAGGGGAACAAGGAGCGCCCGGTGCCGCTCGGCGTTCCGGCCCGAGACGCGCTGCGAACGTATCTCGACGGCGCGCGCGCGGCGATTCTCCGCGGCCGCGCGAGCCCGCATGTGTTCGTGACGTCGCGCGGGCGGGCGATGTCGCGCCAGGGCTTCTGGAAGCTGCTTTGCCGCCGCGCGCTTGCCCTCGGGCTGCCGCCGGTCAGCCCGCACCGGCTGCGCCACTCCTTCGCCACGCACCTGCTCGAAGGCGGCGCCGATCTTCGCGCCGTGCAGGCGATGCTCGGCCACGCCGACATTTCGACCACGCAAATCTACACCGAGGTCGCCCGCGCCAAGCTGCGCGAGGTGCACCGGCAGTTCCATCCGCGCTCGAAGCGGCGCTAGGGCCGTATTTGCGGCACCTCGGGGCGGGTGTTAGAAAGTGGCGCACATGCGTGAGCAGATCCAACAGATCTCGCTGTGGATCCTACCAGTCCTGATCGCGGTGGTTTTCCACGAGGTGGCTCACGGCTACGTGGCGCGATGGTGCGGTGACGACACCGCCAAACGCGCGGGGCGGCTGACGCTGAATCCGCTCGCCCACGTCGACCCGATCGGCAGCGTGGTGATCCCGCTGGTGCTGATCCTGTCCAACTCCGGGCTCCTGTTCGGTTGGGCGAAGCCCGTGCCGGTGAACTTCGCGCAACTGCGCAATCCCAAGCGGGACATGATCCTGGTGGCCGCCGCCGGGCCGCTCACCAACCTGATGCTCGCCACGCTGAGCGCGCTGGTCTTCCACGGCATCCGCAAGAGCGCGGGCGCCGGTTCCGAAGTCGTGTTCCAGACCCTGCTGTACCCGATCGCCCTGATCGCGCAGTACAGCGTGCTCATGAACGTGTTCCTCGGCGTCTTCAACCTGATCCCGATCCCGCCGCTCGATGGGGGCCGCGTGCTCACCGGGTTGCTGCCGCTGGAGTGGGCGCGTCAGTTCGCGAAGATCGAGCCATTCGGCTTCCTGATCCTCATCGTGCTGCTGATGTCGCACTCGCTGGGGCTGATCGTCCGGCGGCCGATCCAAATGCTGCTCGAAGTGCTGATCGGATGAACCCGCCCACTCTGCTGAGCGGCTTTCGGCCGACCGGGCGGCTCCATCTCGGACACCTGCACGGCACGCTCAAGAACTGGGTGAAGCTGCAGGCCAGCTATCGCTCGTTCTTCTTCGTCGCCGACTGGCACGCGCTCACCACCGCATTCGAGCACACCGAAGGCATTGCGCAGAGCACGCGAGAGATGGTTGCCGACTGGCTCGCGGTCGGGCTCGATCCGCGGCGCTCGGTCATCTTCCGGCAGTCGGCGATTCTCGAGCACGCGGAGCTCTTCCTGATCTTCGGCATGATCACGCCGACGCCGTGGCTGCTGCGCAACCCAGCCGTCAAAGAGCAGGCGCGCGAGCTCGGTCTGGTCTCTTCCAACGACGACGTGGAGATGGCGAAGATCAACTTCGGTCACCTCGGCTACCCCGTTCTGCAGGCGGCCGACATCCTCGTCTACAAGGCGAACCAGGTGCCGGTCGGAGCCGACCAGGTGCCCCACGTCGAGGTCGCGCGCGAGATTGCGCGGCGGTTCAATCACCTCTATCGGCCGGTCTTTCCCGAGCCCAAGGCGCTGCTCAGCGAGGCGCCGAAGATCTCCGGCCTCGACGGCCGCAAGATGAGCAAGAGCTACCACAACGCCGTCTTCCTCTCCGAGCCGCCGGCCGACGTGGAGAAGAAGCTCTCGCGCATGATGACCGACCCGCGGCGCATGCGCCGCACCGACCCCGGCGACCCCGAGGATTGCCCGGCCTACCAGAGCTTCCACAAGATCTACTGTACGCCCGACGAGCTCGCCCACGTGGATCGCGGCTGCAAGAGCGCGTCGATCGGCTGCCTCGACTGCAAGCGGATCATGATCCGCCACGTGCTCGAGGATCTGGAGCCGATCCAGGAGCGCCGCCGCGAGATCGACGCCAAGCCCGCGCTGGTCGACGAGGTGCTGGACGACGGCAACCGCCGCGCGCGCGCCGTGGCGAGCGCGACGATGCAGGAAGTGCGTGCCGCCGTAGGGCTGGTCTGAGGGAGTCGCATCGCCTGGGAGCATCGGCACCGAGCGGCGAGATCATCGTGAACCCGCGCTTTCAGCTCGAGATCTTCGAGGGCCCCCTCGATTTGCTGCTGCACCTCATCAAGAAGGACGAGGTCGACATCCACGACATCCCGATCGCGCGGATCACCGATCAGTACCTCGACTACCTGCGGCTCTTCGAGCAGTTGAACCTCGATCTCGCCGGTGAATACCTGGTGATGGCCGCGACGCTCATGCAGGTCAAGTCGCGCTTGCTGCTGCCGCCGGCCGAAGGCGAAGAGGACGAAGAGGAGGACCCCCGGATCGATCTCGTTCAGCAGCTCGAGGAGTATCAGCGCTTCCGCGCCGCCGCCGCGCAGCTCGGCGACCGTGACGTCCTCGATCGCGACGTCTTCCGCCGCGCCGCGGAGGCTCCGGAGGAGGAGAAGAAGGAGCTGCCGCCGCTGCGGCCGCTCGACCTCGCCGACCTGATCGACGCGCTGCGCGAGATTCTCAAGCGGTTGCCGGAGGAGAGGGCGCACGAGATCGTCAGCGAGCGCATCGCCATCGCCGACCGCATCCCGTTGATTCTCGAGCGGCTGCGGGAGGGGGACGTGGAATTCGCGAGGCTGTTCGACGCGGCGGTGTCGCGGCGCGAGGTGATCTCGACGTTCCTGGCGTTGCTCGAGCTGATGAGGATGCGCGCGGTCCGCGCGCTGCAGGCGGAGCGGTTCGGGGCGATTTGGCTGACGCTCGCGGTGCCCGGAGACGCCGAGGTGTCGCTCGCCTTCAAATCCGACTACAAGGGGTGAGGGTAGGGGATTGGGCGTGGATGCGGATGGAGCTAGCGGCAGGGGTGCGCTGCTCTTTGCCGGCACCTCGGGCCGCCGCTCATCCGCTGGTCGCGGCGGCGTAGACTCGGGTCGACAGTCATTACGAAGAGGATTTCTGCACGTGATCGAAGACGAGGGCAGTACGCTCAGGCAAGCACCTGACGAGATCTCGCCGCTCGAGGCCGTGGCATCCGAAGCGCCAGGCGCGGAAGCCGCGATGGACAGTACCGAGCCGACTGCGGCTGCCGTGTTGCTGCGCCTACGCTCGATCCTCGAGAGCCTGCTGTTCGCGGCCGGCGATCCCGTGTCGCTCGCGCGCATCGTGCAGATTCTTCCGGGCTACGGGCGGCGCGACGTCGTGCGGGCACTGAACGAGCTCGCCGAGGAATACGCGCGGGATGCGCGCGGTTTCCGGTTGCAGCAGGTGGCCGGTGGGTACCAATTGCGCACCTCGCGGGGAAACGCCGAGTTCGTCAAGGCGCTGCTCGCGCAGCGCCCGGTGCGCTTGACGCGAGCGGCGCTCGAGACGCTGGCGGTGATCGCCTATCGGCAACCGGTGACCCGCCCCGAGATCGAGGCGATCCGCGGTGTCGACGTCGACGCCGTGCTGACGACGCTGCTCGATCGCCATCTGGCGCGCGTGCTCGGGCGCAAGGACGTGGTGGGACGGCCGCTTCTCTACGGAACCACGCCGGAGTTTCTCGAGACCTTCGGCCTGAAGGATCTCTCGTCGCTGCCGAAGCTCGAGGAGCTCGGCGCATCGGCCGATGCGCTCGAGCGCGCGGCGCATGCGGCGGAGCCGCCGGCGACGGAATCGGCGGCGGAAGCGCCTCCATCGCAGGCCGAGGCATCACCCGCGGAGACGCCCAGCGAGCCGTCCGCCGCCGAACCCGCGGAAGCCCCCGCCGTGGAGAAGGAGTAAGCCGGGCGTGGAGGAGCGGCTGCAGAAGCTTCTCGCCCGCGCGGGCTTTGCCTCCCGCCGCGCCGCCGAACAGTTGATCGCCTCCGGCCGCGTGACCGTCAACGGGCGCATGGTGAGCGAGCTCGGCGCCAAGGCCGACCTCGATCGCGACGACGTCCGTCTCGACGGCGCGCGCGTCCGCGCGCAGCGCGCGCGCGTGATCCTCCTCCACAAACCGACGGGCGTCGTCACCACGCTCGCCGATCCCGAAGGGCGGCCGACGATCCGCGACTATCTGCCGCCCGGCTACGAGCGGGTCTTTCCCGTCGGCCGGCTCGATTTCCATTCGAGCGGTCTCTTGCTGCTCACCAACGAGGGCGCGCTCGCCGCTCGATTGCTTCACCCGCGTTACCGCATCGCGCGCACCTATCGTGTGAAGGTGAGCGGCCATCCGAGCGAGGCCGCGCTCGCGCGGCTGCGCCGCGGGGTGAAGATCGACGACGGCGTCACCGGCCCCGCGCAGGTCGACGTCGAGCGACTGTTGCCGACGAAGGCGTGGCTGCGGATCACGATCCGCGAGGGCAAGCGGCGAGAGATCCGCCGCATGTGCGAGGCGGTGGGACACTTCGTCGATCGGCTGGTGCGCGTGCGTTTCGGGCCGATCGACCTCGGCCGGCTGCCGCCCGGCTGGTGGCGCGCGCTCGACGACGCCGAGGCGGTGGCGCTGCACGCCGCCGTCGGCCTCGGTGCGCGTGGCGGCGGGGGTCGCAGCTTGACTTCGCGCGCACCGGCCGATAGTCAACGTCGTTCAAGCCGCAAGCCTGCGGCGATGCGCGGGGTGGAGCAGCCTGGTAGCTCGCGAGGCTCATAACCTCGAGGTCGTAGGTTCAAATCCTACCCCCGCAATAAATAAACTAGGCCGGAATTTTTGAGGGCTTCCTCCTGACGGAGGAGGCCCTCGGCTTTCCAGGCGCCGGTGATCTCGGTCGAAGACGACGGCCAAGGCGGTATCAAAATTGACGACCTGACGATGACGCCGCCCGAGTAGATTCGCCATGGCCCCCGTTTATCCGGGCTATCCGCGTGCCGCAGAGAGTCGAGGCCATCCTCGGCCCCTGCTCGGTTCTCCGGTCGCTCAGAGCCTGTGAATTCGGGTTTACGCGAAGACACGGTCCCATCCCGGAGGGTCGGGAAAACTCTCGTGACCGGCAATACTACTTTGAGCGATGCCTGCCGTTGCGAGGGGCCGGGCTCGGCCGAACACAAGAACAAGACTCAGAGCTTCTGGCCCTTGGCCGCTTGACCACGCAGCAGGAAGGTCTTCGGATACCTCCCCTCGCCACAGACCTTGAAGGACCCGAAGTTCTTGTACCAGAGCCCGTCTGGCGCTTCCGGTTCGGACTCTCTCCAAAGTTTCAGTTGATAGATGTCTTCCGCGGTGATCTTCCGCTCTCGCACTCGGTCGAACAGGTGATCGCGCAGCGCGGGCGGCAGATGGGCCCACTGGATCTTCGGCATCAATCACCGAAGGTCATGCGGGCCAACTCTTCCTTGAGGCGTTTCTGCTCGGCGGCGTCGGACGAGCTCGCCAGCCGATCGGCCAGCTCGAAGAAGCGCCTCTTCTCCTGGTCCTGGGCTTCGAGACCGCACTCGATCAAATCCACGATCACACGGTTGGTGCTGGCCTTTTTCCGCTTCGCCAAGGCCTGCACTTCGCGGGCGATGCGTGGCGGGATGCTGACGCTCTGACGGATGGGTTTTGCGAGGCTCGACATGGCTTCACGATACAGCACTTCGCACCAAGATGCACCAAGGCCGCGCCCGAGAGGATTCGTTCCAGGGGCGTCAGGTTGATCGGCGGCGGAAGGACGAGGCACGGGATCGTGACCACCGAATCGGTTTGTTCCAGGTGACCGTTCCCGCCACGACTACGAGCGTCACGGTCCCGCCAGAGTTCGTCGCGTCCCTGGCCTCAGGGGTGCAGCCGTACGAGGTGCTGGCCATCGAGGCCCGCGCTAACCAGACCCTCATCGAAGACACCTTCATGGTTCCGTAACGCGACGGTGTCGAGGTGACGAGATCGTGGGCGGCTACTCTCGAACGAAGACGGCGGCGCTCACGGTCTCGATCAGCCGATCGGGCGGTCTGCCGCGCCGAATCGGCTGCGCAGCTCGAACTTGAGAACCTTTCCCGCCGGGTTGCGCGGCAGGGCGGTGACGATCTCCAGGCGGCGCGGCAGCTTGTAGCGCGCCAGCCTGTCGGTCGCGAAGGCCCTCAGCTGCTCGAGATCGAGCTTGGCGTCGGGTTTGAGCGCCACCACCGCGATCACCATTTCGCCCCACTTTCCGTCCGGCAGGCCGATCACCGCGACTTCGGCGATCGCCGGATGTTCGTAGAGCACGCTCTCGACCTCGGCGGGATAGACGTTCTCGCCACCCGAAATCACCATGTCCTTCAGACGGTCGGTGATGAAGAGAAAGCCGTCCTCGTCGAAGTAGCCGACGTCACCGGTATGAAACCATCCTCGCGCGTCGATTGCGGCGGCTGTTGCCTCGGGTTTGTTCCAGTAGCCCTTCATGACGTTCGGCCCCCGGGCGATGACTTCACCATTTTCCCTCGGCTTCGTGACCCTGAGCCCGTTGGCGTCGACGATCCGAACCTCGGTGAAAATCGACGTGAGGCCCGCCGAGCCGATCTTGGCGATCGCCCACTCCGACGTGAGGAAGGTCAACAACGGCGCGGTCTCCGTCAGCCCGTAGCCTTGATTGATCGGGGTGCCGCGCTCGGCATAGAGGCGCATGAGCGGCTCCGGTACCGGGGCTCCGCCGCACACGATCAAGCGCAGGCTCGAGAGGTCGGCTGAGGCGAAGTTTGGCTGCTGGCTGACGAACAGCAGCATCGCCGGCACGGCGAACGTGCTGCTGACGCGGTACGTCGCTACGTCCTCCAGGAACCGCCGCGGGTCGAAGGTCCGGTGGAGGACGAGGTGCCCGCCCTTCTGCCAAGTCACGAGCGTGGTGATGTTGAGCCCACCGATGTGAAAGAGCGGCGCGACGACCAGCGAGATGTCGCTCTCGAGGATGTCGAGTGTCAGCATCGCGTTGGTATTGTTCCACCACAGGTTGCCGTGGGTGAGCATCGCCCCCTTGGGAACCCCGGTCGTCCCGCTGGTGTACATGATGACGGCGACCTCGTCCTCAGCGACCGCCTCTCCCGCCGCGAGCGGCTCGTGCGCGGCGAGCAGGCTGGAGAGCGCCGGCCATCCCTCGACCGACTGGTCGGCCGACCAGAACCGGCGGCACGGAAGCTCCGCCCGAATGCCGTCGACTACCGGCCGGTGCGGCTCGTCGACCACCAGCGTGTGCACGCCGGCGTCGTTGATGATGTAGCTGAGCTCCGGCCCGCTGAGCCGGAAGTTCAACGGCACGAACACGGCGCCCAGCCGAGCGGCGGCAAACAGGGTCTCGAAGAAAGCGGGCTGGTTCAAGCCGAGAAAGCCGACTCGATCGCCGTGACAGACGCCGTTCGTGCGCAGCGCGCCGGCCAGGCGGTCGATGCGCTGCTGAATCTCGGCGTAGGTCCAGGTTGCGCCCTCGAACGTGAGCGCCTTTCGGTGTGGGGTGCGCTGCGCGCGTTGATACAGCCAGTTTCCGAGTCCGATGTCTGGGGTCATGGTTTCTCCGTGCGCCGGTCAAACCGACGAGGGGTAGTGAATGAAAGTGTCACGTGCTGAAGGGCTAGCGCCAGCCCGATGAACCCGCTGTCCCGCCGGCAAAAGCAACTTGACGGGTGCCTTATGTGCGCCATAAAAACGGGAGTCTCGAAGGAGGAGGGTAGGGGGTCCGCAACGTCGGAGATCGGAGATCGGGGCTTTCGGGCAACTCGGCCGCCCGTGACTATCCTCTATCGTGACTATCCTCCAGCGTTTCGGCGAGTTCGGCTGGCTCGGCGCTGCGCTTCCCGAGGCGCATGGCGGCTTCGGTGGCGGCATGGTGGAGACGATCCAGGTCGCCGAGTCGATGGGTGCCGCGCTGATGGTCGAGCCCTATCTCGCCAGCGCCGTGCTCGGCGCGCAGGCCGTGGCGCGCCGGCAGCCCGGCGCAGCAGGCGGTGCGGTTGCACGGCGGCGTGGGCATGACCGAGGAACTGGACATCGGCCACTACTTCCGCCGGCTCACCCTGTTGTGCCACCTGTTCGGCAGCTCCGACCATCACCCGCGGCGCTGCGCGGCGCTGCGTGCGGCGGCATGAGCGCGCGAGAACCCGCCGAACGAGCCGTGTGGGCGGTTCGGCAGCGTGGCGAGCCGCGTCGATGAGCGTGATGCCGTCTACCGTGTCGCTGGACTCGCAGGAGTTCCGCCGCAACCGCGAAGCCTATGAGGCGCGCATTCGCGAACTGCATGAACGCCGAGCGCGCGCGCTGGTCGGCGGCCCCGAGAAGGCGCGCTTGCTGCACCAGCAGCGCAAGCAACTGCTGCCGCGCGAGCGCCTGGCCGCCGTACTCGACATCGGCTCGCCGTTCCTCGAGTTCGGGCAACTCGCCGGCGACGGCCTCTACAGGGGCGTGCCCCCGGGCGGCAGCATCATCACCGGCGTCGGTCTGGTGGCGGGCCCGCCGTGCATGCTGATGATCCACGATGCCACCGTGAAGGGCGGCAGCTACTACGGCATCACCGCGAAAAAACACGTGCGCGCCCAGATGTTCGCCTGGCAGCACCGGCTGCCGTGCATCACCATGGTCCAGTCGGGCGGCGCCAACCTGCCGGAACAGGCGCATATCTTTCCCGACGACGGCCAGTTCGGCTCCATCTTCTACAACCAGATCCGCATGTCGGCCGAGGGCATCACCCAGATCGCGACCGTGCATGGGCCTTCGACCGCCGGCGGCGCCTACCTGCCGGCGCTGTGCGACGAGGCGGTGATCGTGCGCAACCAGGGCGCGATGTTCCTCGCTGGGCCCGAGCTGGTGTATGCCGCCACCAAGGAGGAGGTCGACATCGAGACGCTGGGCGGCGGCGAGATGCACAGCCGCATCAGCGGCGTCACCGACCAGTTGGCCGAGAACGACGGCCACGCGATCGCCATCGTGCGCGGCATCGTGGCCCATCTCGGCACCGCGCCGAAGCAGCGCTGGGACACGGCGGCCCCGATGCCGCCGCGCCATGACCCGCGCGAGATCTACGGCATCGTCAGCGCCGACAACCGCCACCCGACCGACAACCGCGAGGTGCTGCTTCGGCTGATCGACGACAGCGACCTGCGGGAGTTCAAGCCGCTGTACGGCGACACGATGATCTGCGGCTTTGCGCGCATCAAGGGCTTCCAGATCGGCATCCTGGCCAACAATGGCGTGATCTTCTCCGAGAGTGCGCTCAAGGGCGCGCACTTCATCGAGCTGTGCTGCCAGCGCGACATTCCACTGTGGTTCATCGTCGATGTGTCGGGCTTCATGGTCGGCCAGGCGGTCGAGCAGCAGGGCATCGCCAAGCACGGCGCGAAGTTCATGACGGCCATGGCCTCGGCCAATGTGCCGCGCTACACGCTGATCACCGGCGGCTCCTATGCGGCGGGTTACATGGCCATGTGCGGACGGCCGTTCAAGCCGAACGTGATGATGATGTGGCCCACCGGCCGCGCCGCGCTGATGGGCCCGGAGCAGGCGGCCACCACGCTGGGCATGGTGCGCGAGAAGATCCACCGGCGCGAAGGCACGACCTGGACCGAGGAGGAGAAGGAGCGTTTCAAGCAGCCGATCCGCGAGCAGTTCGAGCGTTTTGCGAGCCCCTACAACTATGCCTCGAACCTGTGGTGCGACATGGTGATCGACCCCGTCGAAACGCGCGACACCATGGCCCTGCTGCTGGAGCTGGCCGGTCGGCAGCCACAGCGCGACACGCGCTTCGGCGTGTTCCGCATGTGAGGCCGGCATGTTCAAGAAGATCCTGATCGCCAACCGTGGCGAAATCGCTTGCCGTATCGCGCGCACCTGCCGCCGTCTCGGCGTCGCGGCGGCCGGCGTGCACTCGAGTGCCGATCGCGATGCGCTGCATGTCGAGCTGATCGGCGAGTCGATCGAGATCGGCGGGGCATCGGCGGCCGAAAGCTACCTGCGCATCGACGCGGTGATCGACGCGGCACGGCGCACCGGGGCGCAGGCCATCCATCCCGGCTTCGGCTTCCTGGCCGAGAACGCCGCGTTCGCGCGCGCGGTCGAGGCGGCCGGGCTGGTCTTCATCGGTCCGACGCCCGAAGTCATCGAACGCCTGGGCGACAAGGCGGCGGCCAAGCGCGAGGCGCGCGCCGCTGGCGTGGCCGTGCTGGGTGGCAGCGACGTCCCGAGCCGCGATGCGGCCGAAGTAGCGGCCATCGTGCACGGCCTGCCGCTGCCCGTGGTGCTGAAGGCGGCCGTCGGCGGCGGCGGCAAGGGCATGCGGGTGGTGCGCCAGCTCGACGGACTGAGTGACGAGATCGAGTCGGCGATGCGCGAAGCCAAGAGTGCCTTCGGCGACTCCGCGCTGATCGTCGAACCGTTCGTCGATCGTGGGCGTCACATCGAGGTGCAAATCGCCGGCGACGGGCGCGGGGAGCTGGTTCACCTGTTCGAGCGCGAATGTACGCTGCAACGGCGCCATCAGAAAGTGATCGAAGAGGCGCCGGCGGCCAACTTGGCCGCCGCGCTGCGCCAGGCGATGCTGGATGATGCGGTGCGCCTGGGGCAGCGGCTGCGGTATCGCGGCGTCGGCACGGTGGAGTTCATCGTGCGGGGGGATCGCCATCACTTTCTCGAAGTCAACCCTCGGCTGCAAGTCGAGCATCCGGTGACCGAGGAGGTGACCGGGCTCGACGTGGTCGAGATCATGTTGCGCATCGCCGCCGGCGAGGGGCTGCCCTTGCGCCAGGGCGATGTGCGCGTGCGCGGCCACGCGGTCGAGGCGCGGGTGTGTGCCGAGGATGCAGCGCACAATTTTCTGCCGTCCACCGGCGAGCTCGTCGAGGTGCGTTTCCCGGCCTCCGGCGTGCGGGTCGAATCGGGCGTGCGCGCGGGCATGGTGGTTACGCCGTACTACGACTCGATGCTGGCCAAGCTGATCGTTCACGCTCCCACGCGCGATGCGGCGCTGGACCGTCTGAGCCTGGCACTGGGCGAAACCCAGGTGCTCGGCGTCGAGACCAACTGCGCCTTTCTGCGGCGTCTGATCGAGCTGCCCGACACGCGCAACGCCACGTTCCACACCCGGCTGATCGACCAGATGCTGGCCGAGCGGGCCCTCGGTGCGCCTGGCGCGCCGCTGGAGCGACTCGCCGCCGCGGCCGCCTGGTGGTTGCTCGATGCGCGGCGCACGGGCGCCCGCTTCGGGGCGTGGTCTGCCCTCGACATGACGGGCTGGCAGATGGATGCGGGCGACGACCCGCTGACCTCGATTCCGGCGTTGCTGCTGCACTCGGGAGGCAGCGCGCACGAGGTTCGGTTCGGGGCCATGTCGCCCGAGTCCGAAGTCACGGTGCAGGTCGGCGCCGAGCGGGTTCGGCTGTCGCTGACTGCCGCTGCGCAGGGGGACTGGCGGCTGCGGGTCGGCGATCGACAGGACGTGGTCACGATCGTGCGGCGCGGTGACACCCTGTTCCTGCAGGGCAGCGGCGCCGCGCACGAGATCGGCGTGACCTCGTATCTGAGCCATGCCGCCACGGCCCGGCAGGCCAGCGGCCAGTTGCGCACGCCGATGATGGGGATGATCCTCAAGACGCACGTTGCCGTCGGCGAGCGAGTGCGCGCCGGGGACGTGGTGGCGACGATGGAGTCGATGAAGATGGAGATGCGTATCTGCGCCGAGCACGACGGTGTGGTGCGTTCGCTGTCGGTACGGCCCGGGCAGATGGTCGAGCGCGGCCTGGTCGTGGCGGTGGTCGAATCCGAAGGCGCGGCCGAATGAGGTTGCGGCGAGACTGTTCCTACCAGGAGATCAGAGATGAGTGATACCAGCAACGTAGTGCTCTACGAGGTCAATGACGGCATTGCCACCGTGAAGATCAACCGCCCCGAGCAGCGCAACGCGCTGTCGGTGGCGGCGACCAACCGCTTGTATGAGCTCTGGGAGCAGGTCGACGCCGACCGTGGCGTTCGCGTGGCGATCCTGACCTCGGCTGACTGCGGCACCTTCTGCGCCGGGCTCGACCTGCGCGAGGCCTCCCGCGTCAAGCAGGAACAAGGCGTGGACATCCTGACGCTGATGAAAGATCCGTTCCACAGCCGCATGCGCAAGGTCAGTAAGCCCATCATCGCGGCCATGACCGGCCACCTGATCGCCGGCGGCATGATGCTGAGCCTGAACACCGACCTGCGCGTGGGACTCAAGGGCACCCAGGTTGGCATCACGGAAACGCGCATTGCCGGGCGCGGCAGCCCGTGGGCGATCCCGCTGCTGTGGATGCTGCCGCAGCCGCTCTTGATGGAGCTGGTATTGACCGGCGAGTTGCAGCCGATCGCCAAGTTCCATCAACTCGGCTTTATCAACTACCTCGAAGACACGCCGGATGCGGTGCGAGATCGGGCCAACCGCCTGGCGGAGCGCATCCGCGACAACGCGCCGCTGTCGGTGATGGCGGGCAAGGAGTCGATCCTGACCGCGATGAGCGCCGGCTGCGAGGCAGGCATTGCACTGGCGCACAACATCTATCGCGAGGCCTATGCGAGCGAGGACGCGCAGGAGGGGCCGCGGGCATTCGCCGAGAAGCGCAAGCCGGTGTGGAAGGGCCGCTAGTCGCATGCCCCGACTCGCGGCTGCCCGGCAACCAGATCACCGGGTATTTTGTGAAGGACCAATCGTCGCTAGCAGCCTGTCGGGCTTGAAGTGAGCGACATTCGCTTTTATTTCGCTGCGATGCGACCGAAGAATCCGAGAGCGATGAAGTCCAGCACAAGTCCTGAAGGCCGGGGCTTGGAGCGCCGTGGCGCGGTTGCGAGGCGTGGCTGCATGGGCGCGGCGATGCCTTGTTCAAGCCGCCATTTGCAGTCGGTGGAGCCGTTTCATGTTCCACCCGATGCAGACCAGGGTCCACTCATGCTGCACGGACTTCAGACCCCGGAGCAGCTCGCTCCGCCATCTTCTGTTCGTAGGCAGCCTTCTCCCGCGCATGGCGCTCGGCCGCGCGCGCCTCGATCTCCACCTTCGCCCGTGCAATCGCCGCCAGGCGTGCTTCGCGCCGCTCCAATTCTTCCGGCACGCTCATCCCGTCGGGAAGATCGCTTCGGTCGGCTTCTTCCGCCAACCGCATCAACTCCTCCACCTCGGCCCGCAGCTGCGCTTCGATCTTGCAAGCATGCTCCCAGCTGAGCGCACTGTGCCTGGAGGCGTTGGCGTGTACCTTCGTCCCGTCCAGGCTCACCTTGCCGACCCTCAGCACGCCCGTCCCCTGCGCGACTTGCAAAATCTGCACGAACAGGGCGCTCAACTCCTTGAGAAATCGCTTGCGAAAGTGAGCGATCGAGTCGTGGTCGGGGTGCTGGTTCGCGGCCAGATACCGAAACGCCACGGAGTCGTACGTCGCCCGCTCCAGCTTGCGGCTCGAAAACACCCCGGTTGCGTATCCGTAGAACAGCAGCGCAACCATCATCGCTGGATGAAAGGCGTCCGAACCTCGCCCCCGGTACGCTGTGATCATGCCGCCCAGATCCAGCCGCTCCACGATCTCGACAACAAACCGCCCCAGATGATTCTCGGGCAGCCACTCCTGCACCGACGGCGGCATCAGATACGCCGTGTCGCGGTCCACGCTCACAAATCGTCCGCTCATCCTCTCCTCCGCATCCCTATCCACTCGAACCGCTTCGTGATGCTGTCCCATACCCCTTTTTCGCTACCCGGACCTACTGAAAGTCCGACAGGCTGCTAGCGGCTCAGACGAGCTCGGGGAACGTGTCGCGATAGCCATCGAAGATCTTCGCTCCGACCAGCAGCGAGCCGAGCGTGTACAGGCCGAGCATACCCACCGTCTGGAGGCTCGGCCAGGACGTGCCGACGAAAACGCCGTGGTAGACCTCGGTAAACAGCGCCACCGGATTCACCCACAAGAGCGCCCGCAATCCCGCCGGCACCTGCGCCTCCGGATAGACGATCGGCGTGAGGAAGAACCACAGCAGCAGGAAGTTCGTGACGACGTGCTGCACGTCGCGGTAGTGCACGTTGAGCGCAGCCAGCGCCAGCACCAAGCCGAGCGTGAACAGGCACTGTAGGACCACGATCGGCACGAGGCAGAGCCAGGCAAGCGGGTGAAACTCAACCCCGTAGAACCAGCCGGCAAGCACCAATAGCGGGATGCTGAGCAGAAAGTTCACCATGTTCGCCAGCACCACCACGGTCGGCAGGATCTCGCTCGGAAACAGCGACTTGGTGACGAGCGAGCTGCCGCCGACGATTGCGTTGGTGCCCTCGGTGAGCGACGACGCAAACCACGTCCACGGCAGCAGGCCGGCGAGCAGGAAGAGTGCATAGTTCGGGACCGCGAGCCGCATGTAGAAGCGGAAGACCAGCGCGTAGACGGCCATCAGCAGGAGCGGATTGAGAAACGTCCAGACGAAGCCGAGGATCGAGCCGCGGTAGCGGATCTTCAACTGTCGCGCGAGCAGCGCAACCACTAGCGAGCGGTGTTGCAGCAGGTCGGCGAACATCGCCCAGGCGGCTACCGGCGGCCGCGCGGCTCCGCTCGACGGCGATGCCCATCTTGCGCCGGGCGCAGCCATCGCCTAGCGCGGCCTCGCAGCCGCAACCAAGCGGCCATCGCCTACTGAGGCCTCGGATCTCATATCGTCGTATGAAATTGCAAAATTCTGCCCTGGCCGATCAGCGCAGCTCCCATCGCAAGCGCCACATCTCGCGAAACGCCTTGAGGATGACGTGCATGCGAGCGCCGGTCGGCGCGCCGGTCCGGCGCGGGAAATGATCGACCGCCACCTCCGTGATGCGGTGGCCGGAGGCCTGCAGACGGATCAGCAGCTCGGTCGAGAAGAACGCTCCCTCGGCCAGCAGCGGGACGCCGTCGAGCACGTCGCGCCGCAGCAGCTTGAACGCGCAATCGACGTCCCGCACGGCGAGGCCGAACAGCACTCGCTGGAGCGCGTTCCACGCCCAGGCGTTCAGCTTGCGGATCCAGGGATCCTGGCGGTTACGCCGGTAGCCGACGACGATCGGGAACTCGTCGATCTTGGCGAGCAGGTCGCGGATCTGGCGCGGATCGAACTGCAGATCGGAGTCGGTGTAGAAGACGAGCGGTAGGCGCGCCGCGCGGAGACCGGTGGTGACCGCCGCCCCGTAGCCGCGGTTCCGCGGGTGCTGGAGAAGCCGCACGCGCGGGTCGGCGCGCGCCTCCTCGCGTACCTTCTCGGCGGTGGCGTCGCGGCTGCCGTCGTCGACCACGAGAATCTCGATCTCGTCGAACAGCGGCTCGACGGCGGTAGCCACCGCGCGGATCGCTCCCGCGACGTTGCCCTCCTCGTTGAACGCCGGCATCACCACCGACAAGCCGAGACGCCTTCCGCTCGCGCTCAACGACCCGGCTCCCGCAGGCGCGCGCGCCAGTCGTCGAGCAGGTCGGCGAGCGTCCGGCGCAGCGGCATCTCCGGCCGCCAGCCGGTCGCCTCGCGGATCTTGTCGATCGAAGCGACGATGCGCGGCAGCTCCCCCGCGCGGAGCTTCCGCGCATCAGGCTCGACGTCTACCGTCACGCGGCAGAAGCCGCGTAGCTCCTCGAGGATCGTCCCCACGCGCGTCGCCACGCCGGAGCCCAAGTTGTACGCCTCGCCCGCCGTCCCTTTTTCGAACAAGGCGAGATAACCGCGCACGACGTCGCGCACGTCGCTGAAGTCCCGTTCGACATCGAGGTTGCCGACCCGGAGGCGCGCCGGGCCGGCGCCGCACTCGGCGGCGGCCAGCGCACGGGCGAAGTCCGAGCAGACGAAATCGGCCGACTGGCCGGGGCCGGTGTGGTTGAACGGGCGCGCGCGCACCACATCGAGGCCGTGCGCGTGGAAGAACTGGAATCCCGCCAGATCCGCCGCCGCCTTGGCGACGCTGTAGGGCGAGAGCGGCCGCAGCGGCTGGCTCTCGACGAGCGGTAGATCGCGCGCCGGATCGATCCAGCCGTAGATCTCTCCGGAGGTCACCAGCACGACCCGCGCTCTTGGAGCGACGGCGAGCACCGCGCCGAGCAGTTCGGTGGTGCCGAGGAAGTTCACCTCGTAGGCGAGGTTGGGCGCGGCAAAGCTCTTCGGCACGAAGGCGACGCCGGCGAGGTGGAAAACGCCGTCGGGCGAGGCGCGGACGAGCTCCGCGCGCAGGCGCTCGCGGTCGCGCAGGTCGCACAGCGCCACCGCCGACTCCGGGAAGCGATCCCCGAAACGGCGGTGCAGCGCGCCGAGCGATCCAGCTTCGCGCGCCAACCCGAAAACGGTGTCGCCGCGCTCGAGCAGAGCCGCGGTCAAATGGGTGCCGACGAAGCCGGAGATGCCGGTGACGAAGAACCTCATCGCTGCGCGGCCGGCCGGCTCACCGCGCGCCCACGGCCTTCAGCAGGGCCAGGTCGGCGTCCACCATCATGCGCACGAGCTCTTCGAAGCTGACGCGCGTCTTCCAGCCGAGCTTCGCCCGCGCCTTGGCCGGATCGCCGATCAGCGTGTCGACCTCGGCCGGCCGCAGCAGCGCCTCGTCGATCTTCACGAACTCGCGCCAATCGAGCCCGACGTGCGCGAACGCCACCTCGACGAGCTCGCGCACGGTGTGGTTCTCGCCCGTCGCCACTACGTAATCGTCCGCCTCGGGCTGCTGCAGCATCCGCCACATCGCTTCGACGTAGTCGCCGGCGAACCCCCAGTCGCGCTTGGCCTCGAGGTTGCCGAGCCGGAGCTCGCGCGCCACGCCGAGCTTGATCCGCGCCACCGCGTGGCTGACCTTACGGGTGACGAACTCCAAGCCGCGACGGGGGCTTTCGTGGTTGAACAGGATCCCGGAGCACGCGAAGATCCCGTAACTCTCCCGGTAGTTGACCGTGATGTAGTGGCCGTAGACCTTGGCGACGCCGTACGGGCTGCGCGGATGGAAGGGCGTGGTCTCGCGCTGCGGGATCTCGCGCACCTTGCCGAACATCTCGCTCGAGGACGCCTGATAGAAGCGGATCGTCGGGTCGACCAGCCGCACCGCCTCGAGCATGCGGGTCACGCCCACCGCGTTGAACTCCGCCGTCAGCATCGGCTGGCTCCACGACGTCGGCACGAACGACTGCGCCGCCAGGTTGTAGATCTCGGTGGGTCTGAAGTCCCTTACCAGCTCGATCAGCGAGAGCTGATCGAGGAGGTCCGCCTGGCGCAGCTCGACGCGGTCCCGCAGGTGCTCGATGCGCTCGAACTTCTCCACGCTCGCGCGCCGCACCATGCCGCAGACCCGATACCCCTTCTCGAGCAGCAGCTCGGCCAGATACGAACCGTCCTGGCCGGTGATGCCGGTGATCAGCCCGCGTTTCGGTTGATCGACTTCGCTCATGTCCACTCCATGCTCGGCCGCCGCGGCGCGCGCGGGTCGGGCTTCAGCGCGTGCGCGCCGCCGCGTCGGCTCGTCCGTAGCGGTCTTCGAGCCGCACGACATCGTCGAGCTCCGGCGTCGAGACCTCGATGACGTCGCAGTCCTCGATCGCTTCCATGCGATGGCGCAGCCCCGCTGGCACGTGCGCTCCGTCGCCCGGCTCGAGGATCCGCGCCTCGCGCTCGCGTCCCTCGGTCTGGGTCTCGAGCCGCAGCCGGCCGGACAGCAATCGCAGCGTTTCTTCCTTCACGCGATGGTACTGGAAGCTCAGCGCCTCGCCCTTGCGGAGGTGGAGGATCTTGCCGACGTAGCGCTCGGTATGCGCCCAGACGATCTCGTATCCCCAGGGCTTGTCGACCCGCCTGGTCTGCACCCCCGAGACGCTCACCATCGCCCTCCATACCAGAGATCATAGAACCTTCGATACTCGCCGGTCTTGACCGCCCGCCACCAGGGCTCATTGGTGCGGTACCACTCGATCGTGCGATCGATCGCCGCCGAGAACGTGTAGGCGGGGCGCCAGCCGGTATCGCGCCGCAGCTTCGAAGAATCGAGCGCGTAGCGGCGATCGTGGGCGGGACGATCGGTGACCCGATGGATCAAGCTCTCGGGCTTGCCGAGCCGCTTCAAAATCTCGCCGGTGAGCGCCCGGTTCGTCCACTCGTTGTCCGCGCCGATGTTGTAGACCTCGCCCGGCCGTCCCTGTCGCAGCAGGCAGGCGAGCGCCGCGCAATGGTCGTCGACGAAGATCCAGTCGCGCACGTTGGCGCCGGCGCCGTAGAGCGGCAGCGGCTGATCGCAGAGTGCGTTGGTGATGAACAGCGGGATCACCTTCTCGGGAAATTGCAGAGGACCGAAGTTGTTCGTGCAGCGTGAGACCACGACGTCGAGCCCGTAGGTGCGCGCATAGGAGAGCGCGAGCAGGTCCGCGGCCGCCTTGCTCGCGGCGTAGGGGCTGGTCGGGCGCAGCGGCGCTTCCTCCGTCGATCGCTCGGTCGGCCCCAGGCTGCCGTACACCTCGTCGGTGGAAACGTGGAGGAAACGTTTCACCCCGGCAGCGCGCGCGGCGTCGAGCAGGACGCCGGTGCCGAGCACGTTGGTGCGCAGAAACGGCACCGCGTCGGCGATCGAGCGATCGACGTGGCTCTCGGCGGCGAAGTGCACGATCGTATCGCTGCCGCCCTGTAGCGCGGCGGCGACGGCGCCGACGTCGGTCACGTCGGCGCGCACGAAGCGGTGGCGCGGGTCGTCGCGTACCCCCTCGAGGTTCGCGAGGTTGCCGGCGTAGGTCAGGCAATCGAGCGTGGTGATCCGCACGTCCGGATCGCGCTCGAGCATGTAGCGGACGAAGTTCGCGCCGATGAACCCCGCCCCGCCGGTGACCAGCAGCCTCATCCCGCGCTCACCGGAAGCGGGTCGCCCAAGCGAAGCCGATCGCCGGGGAATCGAACGGGATGCGCTCCTCGTCGGGATCCTGCGGATCGTAGGTCGAGGTGGTGTGGTAGAAAAGCCCGGCCGGGGCGTTGCCGAGCACGCGATAGCCGTGCGCCACGTACTCCGGGATCGATACCACCAGCGGGTTTCGCTCCCCCATGTAGAGGACGTTCGTTTGCCCGTGAGTCGGCGAATCGTCGCGCATGTCGAAGAGCACCACCTGCGCCATCCCGGTCGCGAAGAACCAGATGTCCTTCTGCCGCTTGTGCCAGTGGAATGCCTTGATCACGCCCGGATAGGCGACCGTGTAGGTCGTCTGGGCGATGTCCGCGAAGAACGGGTCGTCGGCGCGCAGCACCTCCATCAACGTGCCGCGGTCGTCGTTGTGAACGACGAGCTTCTTGACGTGGACGTCGCGGATCATCGCGGAGGCCAGAGGATGTCAGAAATCCCGGGGTGGTTCTACACCAGCGCCGAGCGCCCATCGGTCGCGGCACGGTTCTGACTGTCCCAACCAAGCTCCGCCGCCGCACACAGCGGATGATCTGCGGCCCGCAGGACACTCGCATTGAGACGCTCCGCCTGTCGGGCCGTCAGCTCCATCCGCATCCGCGTCCCAACCCACGACGCGAAGCCCCAGCCTACAATTTGTTTGCCCCGCCGCGGGCGACCAGCCGACTGGCTTTGGCCAGTGACTCGAACGTGCCGGCGTCCGTCCACCACCCCCGCAAGATCTCATAGGTCATGGACCCGTCGGCGATGTAGTGGTTGTTGACGTCGGTGATCTCCAGTTCGCCGCGGCGCGAGGGCTTGAGCTCGCGGATGCAGTCGAAGACGGCGGAGTCGTAGAAGTAGATGCCGGTCACCGCGTACGGGCTCGCCGGCCGCCGGGGCTTTTCGACGATGCGCGCCACGCGGTTTCCGCGCAGCACGGGAACGCCGAAGCGCTGCGGATCGGACACCCGCTTGAGCAGGATCTTGGCGCCGCGGGGCTGTCGGCGGAAGGCGGCGGCGGCGCGCTGGATGTTCCGCTCGATGATGTTGTCGCCGAGCACCACGCAGATCTTGCCGCCCTCGGCGAAGTGCTCGGCCAGCGAGAGCGCCGCGGCGATCCCCCCCTCGCCCTGCTGGTAGGTGTAGTTCAGGTGCTTCAGCCCGAACTCCGATCCGTTGCCGAGCAGCCGCAAGAAGTCCCCCGCGTTGTTCCCGCCGGTGACGATGAGGATCTCTTCGATCCCCGCGTTGATCAACGCCCACAGCGGATAGTAGATCATTGGCCGGTCGTAGACCGGCAGCAGGTGCTTGTTGGTGACCCGCGTCAGCGGATCGAGGCGCGTGCCTAGTCCGCCGGCGAGAACGACCCCCTTCATCAGCGGGCGCGGCCGATCGATCCCAGGCCGATCAATGTGACCTGGAATCGCACCTCGGTCTCGTTCGGGTTGACGCGGTCGGCGATCAAGACGTCGGCGACCCAGCACTGGCACTGGGAGGACAGCCGCAGGCCGGCGATCTTGGCGAGGAAGGTCTTCTGCAGCGCATCGTAGCTGCTCTGGTAGAAGACCGAGAGCGTGTCGGCCAGCGGCACCACGATGCTGCCGTCGATTTCCTCGAGCACGCTCTGCGAGATGAACCGATAGGAGAGTGCGGCCGAGGCTCGCTGGGTCGCGGTGAGGAATCCGGCCACGTCGCGAGCGCGCGGGTCGCGGAGCTGGACGCCGACGCTCGCCGACGTCAAGCTCGTTTCCTTGGCGTTCACGGTCGATTCGTAGATCAGGCGGAAGTAGTCGACCGGCGACACGCGCAGGTGGGCGTCGAAGTCGGAGAAATGATCGTCCTTGTTCGACTGCAGGCTGTCGCGCAGGTCGTAGCTCTGGAAGAGCTGCAGGCGCGCCCACTCGGCGACGTGCGACAGCGCCGACTTCTCCTCCTGTCGCCGCTCGGCGCGTTGCTCGGCGCGTTGCTCGGTGGTCAGGCTCTCCGGTGCCGTGGCTTCGGTCGGTGTGAGCGCGCCCCGCGACGTCTCCTCCGCCGTCAACCCGTCGGTGCTCGGCTCGAGTCCCGAGAGCCGCGGGTTGCCGAGCGAGGAGAGCCCCCCGCGCGTGTTCTCGTCGTCGAACGGCGACGCCGCCTCTCCCGTGAACGGATTCATGTCTCCGACCGACAGTTTCTTGCGCCTCTCGATCGGCGGCGGCTTGTCGAGCTTGGCGAGCAGGCGGGTGGTGAACCCGTAGGTGAAGACGTTGCGGCGGTTGATGCGGTCGACGAAGTCGTAGATCGGCAGGTCGTCCTGGTTGACGTCCGGCACGTAGAGATAGTCCACCTCGGGCTCGATCGTGTGTTTCAGCTTCTGCACGTGCTCGCCGCCGACGTCGAACACGCGTGAGATCTGCGTGCCGATCACGGCGCTCGCCTGCAGGATCTCGCGCGTCGGGTTTTTGTCGAGCGCCTGGGTGTCGGTCGGCGTCTGCACGCCGCCGGCCTGCGAGATCGGCAACAGCAGGTCGGTGTTGTTCAGATGGTAGGCGGTCTCGCGGAACTGTAGCCCGAAGTTGCCGTTGAAGTACTCCTGCCAGCGGAACGGAACGGTCGCGGTTGGCGCCAGATCGAACCGCGGGCCATCGAACCCTTGCTTGCGGTCGAAGTTGACGAACTCGGTGTTCACGCCGAGCTTCAGGTGCCGGTCGAAGAAGCGGTCGGCCCCGAAGAACTGGATCTGCGGCAGGCGCTGCAGCGTGAGATCGTCTTCCTGGATGAAGTCCTGGTAATAGACGCCCTGGGCGACCAGCGTGGCGTGCTCCCAGGATTTGTAGAGCCCGCCGCTCGACGAGCCGAACCGGCTGGTGGTGAGCGTGCGCTCGTATTGCGGGTCGAAGGAGAAGGTGCGGATCTCCCGCATGTACAGGTCATCCGACACGGCCAGCGCGTCGGCGAACGCGCGCACGCCGAACGGCATCTCCTGCTGGACGTTGGCGGTGACGCTCCAGCGATTCTTGGGGATGCTCGGGTCGGCGATCGACGTGTCGACGATGTCGCGCTCGGCGTTGTTGCGCAGCGATTCGTCGAAGAAAGCGACGTCGAGAACGCCCTTGGATTTCTCGTCGAGCGCGTAACGGAACTCGCCGATGCCGCCGATGCGCGCCGAGGTCTCGATGTCGGGCGCGATGGTCAGGTCGGCGCTCTTGTTGAGGACCAGGAAGAAGGGCTGCGTGTAAGCGAAGCCGCGCTTCTTCGAGTAGCTGAACTGCGGAGACAACAGTCCCGACTGTCGCGTGGTCTTGGCCGGGAAGGCGAGCTTCGGGAGATAGAAGACCGGCACTTCGAGCACCTTGAGCTTCGCGTTGTCGATCAGGCCGTAGCCGTTCAAGGTGATGTCGATCTTGTCGCCGGCGATCGACCAACTCGGCGGCCCCGCGCCGCATTGGCAGGTCGTGAACTCGCCGTTCTCGATGTGGTAGGTCTGGCCGAACGACTTCTGCAGCTTTTCTCCAGAGATCGAGAGGTGGTTGGCGCTGAGGTAGATGCTGCCGTTGGTGAGATCGCCGGTCTCGTCCTCGATGTTGCCGATGAAGCTGTCCGCCTGAACGGTCCCCTGCGGGTCGGTGAACTGCACGTTGCCATGCGCCTGGGCCTGCCGCGAGTCGCGATGGATCCGCACCTCGTCGGCGGTGAGCAGCGAGTTCGCCCGCGCGATCGTCACGTGCCCCTGGGCGACGATCTCGTTGGTCTGCTGATCGGCGGAGAGATGCTCGGCGTCGATCGTCAGCCCCTCGCCTTTGCGCATCGACGGCATCGTCACCTTCGGGACCAACGCCTCGGCCTGCACTTGCGAGCCGCCGACGTCCTGGCCGCTACGTGAACGGCGCGGCCGTGGCCCGCCCGCTTTGCGAGTCGCCGAAGGTCGCGGCAGGTCTCCGGTCGACTCGGCGAGCAGCAGCGTGCCGGGCTCGGCGCGGATGTGGAGCTCCGAGGCGTCACGCGAGACCACGTAGTAGACGGGCCGGCGCACGACCACGGTCATGCTCACGCCGCCCTCGTCGGGAAAGAGGCGCGCCTCCTGGATGATGCGGTCATCGACCGTGATCAGCCGCGGCCGCTCGATGGTCGAGCCGGGAAAGAACAGATGGATCTCGTTGACCGTGAGCGCGCCGGGGCGAGACACGCGTTTGCTCACCGTCCGGGCTTCACCGCCGCCGCTGGGCGTCACGGCGGGCGCCGCCTTCGCTTCGGCTTCCGGTCGCGGCGTGGCCTCTCCCTCGGGCAACGCCGCGACCGCGCCCGGAGGCGCCTCCCGCGTCGGCACGCCGGCCGAGGAGAGCCCGGGCCGCTTCTTGGTACGATCCTCCTCGTTCACCGCCGCGGGTAACTCGAGGGTGATTTCGGTTACTCGCGGTGCCGAGCGGACCTGCAAATCGCCGAACGGCGCCCCGACCGGCGGCGGCGCCTGCGCCGCTGCCGAGCCGGCAACGAGCGCGACGAAGCTGATCCAGAGCAATGCGCGGCGAGCGTTCATCATCGTCAGCGACGCGGCGGCTCGTACCACGAAGCTCGTGGCGAGGGAAGTTATCGGCGATCTTTGTCGAGAAGACGAGCGCGAACCTCGCCGACGAGAAACAGCGACCCGGCGATCAACACGACGTCGTCGGCAAGCGCGGGACCGGCGAGCAGCCGATCGACCGCGCCGCCAGCGCTCGCTTCCACGCGCGCGGGCACCAGACGGCGGAACGCCTCGACCAGCCGCGCCGGATCCTCCGACCGACGCTCCGCGACCGGGACGACGGTGACGTCGGAGACCAGCGGGCCGAGCCGCTCCACCATCTCGGGCCAGCGCTTGTCGGCGAGCACGCCGAAGACGAGGTGGATCAGCCGGCCCTCGGCGAGCGCGGGTAGCTCGGCGACTAGCGCTTCGACGCCGGCGGGATTGTGCGCGCCGTCGAGCAGCACGCGGGGACGCTCGCGGACGATCTCCAGCCGGCCTGGCCAGCGAACGCCGGCGATGCCCGCGCGCACCGCATCGTCGCCGATCGCGTCGAGCCAGCCGGCGTCCTCGAGAGCCGCCAACGCCACCGCCGCGTTGTCGATCTGGAAGCGCCCGCGCAGGCCTGGCCGAAGCCCGCGTACGGTACGCCGCCCGAGATAGTCGAAACCCTCGGCGGCCGGAACGCCGTGGAAACCGTGGCCGAGCACGCGCAGCGGGCTGCCGCGCTCCTCGGCAATCCGGCCGAGCACCGACCCGGCCTCCGGATCGACCCGCCCGACGACGGCCGGAACACCCGGTTTGAAAATGCCTGCCTTCTCCGCGGCGATCGCGGCCAGCGTCGAGCCGAGGTAGCGCTCGTGATCGAAGCCGATCGTGGTCACCACCGCCGCGTGCGGCACGATCACGTTGGTGGCGTCGAGCCGGCCGCCGAGACCGACCTCGACCACCGCCGCGTCGATGCCGCCGCGCGCGAACCACAGGAAGGCGAGCACGGTGGTGAGCTCGAAGAACGTGAGCTCGACGCCGGACCCGGCGAGACGCTCGCGGATCTCCGCCGCGAGACTCACCACCGTGGAGCGCGGGATCCACTCGTCGCCGATGCGAATGCGCTCGCAAAAATCGTGGAGATGTGGAGAGGTGAACAGCCCCACGCGCCGCCCGCCGGCGGCGAGCACGGAGTGTGCGCACGCCGCGGTCGAGCCCTTGCCGTTGGTGCCGGCCACGTGCAGCGAGGGAAACTCACGCTCGGGCGACCCGAGGTGCGCTAGCGCTTCGCGCACCGACTCGAGCTTCAGATCCCAGCCGCGGCTGACCTCGAGGTGGTAAAGCCAGTCGAGAGTCTGCGCGTAGCGTTCTTCGCTCATCGCCGTATCAACCGCGGGAAGGAAGAGTCAACCCCGCTCCACGGTCAATGTCGACGGTCAGTGATTCTGTCCGAGCTAACGGATCAGTGATTCTGTCCGCATCGAGGCGTCTACACCTCACGGTGACATCACGGCGGCGGGGGAAACGGAAGGAGCCCGTAGGGCGACTGGAGTTTTCCCCGCCGCGGCCGCGCTCGGCGGGCGCCGTCGCCTCCGCCTGAGGGCCCGCAGCTCGCCGGTCGTGGTCGTCGCCGCGGTCGCGATCAAGGCGTCGCCCAGGTACACCCGCCAGCTGCCGTCGAGGAGCTGACGCACCTCGACGCGCTTCTTGGCGTAACTCCCCTTGCGAGGTCCGGGCGGGATGTCGATCACGACCGTCCCGCCCAGCTGCACCGTGTTGTCGTTCAGCACTGTCGCCTCGTAGTGGAAGCTGCAGACGCGGGCGAGGTCCGTGGCGCCCCGAACGCGGCGCCAGGCAGGTTCGGGGTTCTCCGCGCTGACCCCGAAGCGGCGGCTGTGGTCCGGCCGGTACCGCTCGAGCACCGCGTTGGCTTCCTCGGCCGTGCGCGCCCCTGCAAGGCGCAGCTCCGATACCAGCCGATCCTGCAGCGTGTCCCACAGCCGCTCGACTCTCCCCTTGGCCTGCGGTGAGAGGGCGTAGATCACCTCAATCTCCAGCGCCTTCAGCGCCCGGCCCACCTGCGTCGGGTCCTGCTCTCCCCGAAGCTCCTCTTCCAGCGTCCAGTGCTCATCGTTGCGCTTCAGGCTCCCGTGGCGGTCCATGTACACGCTCCACGGCAGCCCCTTCTCCTCGGCCATCGCCTTCAGCACCCGCAGGTACCCCGCCGCGCACTCCTGCTCGACGAAGTGCGCACCCGGCAGCAGATCCGACGTCGCATCATCCACCGCTGCCATCAGACACAGCATCGGCCCGCGCCCCTCGAGCCAGTCGTGGCGGCTCCCGTCCCACAGCGCCATCAGCCCCGCTTGCGCCTTGCGGTCTCGTCGCCGCCGGTGCTTACGAGCTCGGCGCCGCCGCGTCGAGCCGATGCCCGCCGCTCGCAACACCCGCCGCACCGTCACCCGCGACACCGAGATCTTCTCCAACTCCCCCAACTTCTCCGTGAAGTGCTGATCGTTGAAGCCCTCGTACTTCCCTGACCGCAGCTCCACGATCCGCTTGCGCACCTCGTCGGCGATTCGGTGCACGGGCGCACGCCCCGTATTCCCGTGTACCACCCCAGCTCGACCACTCTCCGCTACCCGCCGCCGCACGCGCCGCACCTGGCGCTCCGACAATCCCATCAAACGCGCCAGCTCCCCGAACGTCAGCGCTCCACGCTCAAGCCGCTCAACCGCGTCCAGCCGCTTCCACTGCCGCTCGCTCATCTTGTCCATCCTCCTTCTTCTTCCAGGAGGCGGACATTTTCACTGACCCGTTAACCGGACACTTTCACTGACCCACGAC